>JAUNJL010000001.1 GCA_030533315.1 Eubacteriales bacterium | reverse complement strand
AGCATTTTACCTGCCCCAAATGCGGCAAAAAGGCGGAGGTTTACAGCCGCATCACAGGCTATTACCGCCCTGTCCAGAATTGGAACGACGGCAAGGCTCAGGAATACAAAAACCGTAAGCTGTATGACGTGGAAAATTCCAGGCTGAAGAAGGTGCATACCACCGTGGTGACCATGTCCGGGGAGGACGTGCAGATCCAGCCCTTGGAGTCCCATAAATATCTCTTTACCACCAGCAGCTGTCCGAACTGCCGTGCAGCAAAAAAGATGCTGGAGGGAGAAGACCTGGAGATCATCGAGGCGGAAAAGCACCCGGATCTGGTGGAGAAATACGGGATCATGCAGGCTCCGACCCTGGTCGTCACCGGAAAAGAGGGCGTGCAAAAATATGTAAATGCTTCCAACATCCGGAAATACGCAGATGAGCTGCAAAAATGAAAGCCATAAGGCTCCGCACGGATGACCGGACCACCGGGGCAGCGGTTTTCGCTGCCGGGGAGCCTGGGGGAAGAGACAGATCGTCAAGATCAAAAGGGCCGCTGTTTACAGGAGACTGTGGACGGCGGCCAGGCTATTGCCGGAAAAGAAAATGTTGCTGAAATTATGATTGACAAAGGCATGGAAACTGTGGTATCCTAACAGAAATCGAGAAACCGTTGAAGAAGCGTAAGTACCTTTTTTCAGGACTGTCTGCAGAGAGCCGGGGGTGGTGGAAGCCTGGCGGCGGGGAAATGAGGGAATGGGCTTTGGAGGGCGAGCAGAAGATGAGTATGTGAGCCGGAGAGGATACTTCGTTAAAAAATCGGGCATATGTGTGTATGCGCTGAGTGGGTATGATACCAAGCCGGGTGGCACCGCAGGAGTTTTACTCTTGTCCCTGCAAGATGTTGTTGTGGGAGACGAGGGTATTTTTTTATGCTTTTTTCCTGGTCTTCCACCAGACGCCTGAATGAGGAAGGCCTCGTTCGGGAAGATTCCCAGCAGCAGGATGGGGGATCCCACACTGGCTGTAGGGGAGATCCACCATAATGATGCTGTAGTAGAAAAGGAGAAAGACGATGAGCGAAACGAAAAAGGTCCCCTATAAGATTTATCTGGAAGAAAGTGAGATGCCAAAGGAGTGGTACAATGTCCGGGCTGATATGAAGAACAAGCCGGCGCCACTTTTAAACCCGGGAACTCTTCAGCCCATGACGGAAGAGGAACTGGGCGCCGTATTTTGTGAGGAACTGGTGAAGCAGGAGCTGGACAATGACAACCGCTGCATCGAGATTCCCGAGGAGATCCGAAGCTTTTACAAAATGTATCGTCCGTCCCCGCTTGTGAGGGCGTACTGCCTGGAGGAAAAGCTTCAGACTCCTGCGAAGATTTATTATAAATTTGAGGGAAACAACACCAGCGGAAGTCACAAGCTGAACTCTGCCATCGCTCAGGCTTATTATGCAAAGAAGCAGGGCTTGAAGGGTGTGACCACGGAGACGGGAGCCGGACAGTGGGGAACTGCGCTTTCCATGGCTTGCGCCTATCTGGGGCTGGACTGCCAGGTATACATGGTGAAATGCTCCTATGAGCAGAAGCCCTTCCGCCGGGAGGTCATGCGCACCTACGGGGCAAAGGTGACTCCCTCTCCCTCTGATACCACACAGGTAGGAAGGAAGATCCTGCAGGAGCATCCCGGTACCACGGGAAGCCTTGGCTGCGCCATCTCCGAGGCTGTGGAGCGGGCAGTTTCCCAGGAGGGCTACCGTTATGTTCTGGGAAGCGTGCTGAACCAGGTGCTTCTCCATCAGTCCATCATTGGTGTGGAGACCAAGGCGGCTCTTGACAAATACGGAGTCAAGGCGGATACGATCATCGGCTGTGCCGGCGGAGGATCCAATCTGGGTGGGCTGATCTCCCCGTTTATGGGAGAAAAGCTGAGGGGAGAAAGAGATTACCAGTTTATTGCCGTGGAGCCGGCCTCCTGTCCCAGCCTGACGAGAGGAAAGTACGTGTATGACTTCTGTGATACCGGCATGGTGACCCCTCTGGCCAAGATGTATACCCTGGGAAGCGGATTTATTCCCTCTCCAAACCACGCAGGAGGGCTCCGTTACCACGGCATGAGCTCCATTTTGTCCCAGCTTTACGCAGATGGTTACATGGAGGCCCGCTCTGTAGAACAGACTTCTGTGTTTGAGGCGGCGGAGATGTTTGCCCGGGTGGAGGGCATCCTGCCTGCACCGGAGAGCTCCCATGCGATCCGGGTGGCCATTGACGAGGCCTTGAAGTGCAAGGAAACCGGGGAGGAAAAGACCATCGTCTTCGGCCTTACCGGCACCGGCTATTTCGACATGGTGGCTTATGAGAAGTTCAACAACGGGGAAATGAGCGATTACATCCCTACGGATGAAGACCTGAAGGCAGGCTTCGACGGCATCCCCAAATTTCCAGGAAACGAAATCTAAACCTGCATGAAGCAGTGAGCGGCGGTGGAGAGGATGGCTCCACCGCCGTTTTCAGGTGAAAAAACTTCTGGGATATCAATATAAGGAGACGATCCCCGCAGCGGTTCCAGGGCTGAAGGAGCCTGGGCGCTGTGGGGGCGTCTCCTTGTTTTCTTTGGATAGAATGTCAAAAGGAATGCTTCCCGGGAAGGGGCGTCAGCTTTGTGTCTGGGCGGCTACCAGCTGAGAGGCGCCGTAGATTTCCCGAAGCTTTGGCTTTTCGATCTTGCCGGTGGGGTTCCTGGGAACATCGGCGAAGATGACCTTTCTGGGACGCTTGTACCGGGGGAGCTTTTTGCAAAAGAGATCGATATCCTCCTGGGTGCAGGCCACGCCGGGCTTTAGGGAGATGATGGCGGCTGCGATCTCTCCAAGGCGCTTGTCGGGAAGTCCGATGACGGCAACGTCATGGACGGCGGGATGGGTGCGGAGAAAATCCTCGATCTGCACCGGATATAGGTTTTCTCCGCCGCTGATGATCACGTCCTTTTTCCGGTCTACCAGGTAGATGAAGCCGTCCTCATCCTCCATGGCCATGTCCCCCGTAT
Organism: Eubacteriales bacterium; assembly: GCA_030533315.1. The sequence continues at coordinate 109,362 of JAUNJL010000001.1, read as the reverse complement.
ATAGCCAGCCATCGTGAAGGACCTCCTGGGTGGCTGCGGGATCGTTGTAATAGCAGACCATGACGCCGGGACCCTTGACCGCCAGCTCGCCGGTTTCTCCCTGCTGGACGGTATTCCCCGCACTGTCGATGATCTTGACCTCCCAGCCGTAGCCGGCAACGCCGATGGCTCCCACCTTATGGATATTGTCCACGCCAAGATGGACGCAGCCTGGGCCGATGGACTCGCTTAGGCCGTAATTGGTGTCGTATTTGTGGTGGGGGAAGTATTCCTTCCAGTGCTTGATCAGGCTGGGAGGCACCGGCTGGGCGCCGATGTGCATCAGCCTCCATTGGTCGAGCTGGTAATCGGAAAGCTTTAGTTCTCCGTTATCCAGGGCAAGGAGAAGATCCTGGGCCCAGGGGACGAGAAGCCAGACAATGGTACATTTTTCCTTGGACACCGCCTCCAGAATGAACCGGGGATTGGTACCCTTCAGCAGGACGGCCTTGCTCCCCGACAAAAGGCTTCCAAACCAGTGCATTTTCGCTCCGGTGTGGTACAGGGGCGGGATGCATAGAAAAATGTCCTCCCTGGTCTGCCCGTGATGGCGCTGCTCCACCTCGGCCGCATGCATCAGTGCGCGATGCTTGTGGAGGATGGCTTTTGGAAAGCCGGTGGTGCCGGAAGAAAAATAGATGGCCGCATCGTCGTCGTCCGTGAGGGCGATCCTGGGGGAGCGGCTGGAGCAGTTAGCGGCGTGAGAGGCATAATCCTCCGCAAACCCGGGGCATCCATCTCCCACAAAAAAGAGAAGGCGGTGCTTGCCGATCTCGTCAGCGATCTCTTCCACCCGTCCGATGAACTCCGGTCCAAAGACCAGGATATCCACCTGGGCCAGATCCAGGCAATACTGGATCTCGTCAGCGGAATAGCGGAAGTTCAGGGGCACGGCCAATGCCCCCGTCTTTAAAATACCAAAATAAATGGGAAGCCATTCCAGACAGTTCATCAGCAGGATGGCGACCTTGTCGCCCTTTTTGACGCCTCGCTCCAGAAGAAGGTTTGCGAAGCGGTTTGCCTTTTCATTAAAGACCTCCCAGGTGATCTCCCGGCGGTGATAGGGGGAGCGCTGAGGCTCGATGAGCTCAAATTCCTTCCATGTCACCCGTCTGGTCTCCGGCATCTCCGGATTGATCTCCACTAAACAGACCTCATCGCCGTAGAGACGGCAGTTCTTTTCTAAAATTTCCGTGATTGGCATTGGGAATCCCCTTTCTTTTAAGCCGAACAGGCAAAAAAAATCTGCAAGAACAACCATGCAGATCATTTGCCGCCCTTGGCTGAATGGATCGCTGTCAGGCCGCAGCCCGATCAGGCTTTGTAGCATTGAAACCTGTCACACTTTAAAGCGTCGATTTATTGAAGTAATCATAGCGGATTTTGCGAAAAATGTCAACTGATTTTTGTAGACGAATGAGGTTATGTATTTTCCCATGCCGCCGCAGCGGCAGCATGGCTGTGACATGGCGCAGAAAGTGGTTGACGCAGGGAGGGGAGGGTGCTATACTAGACTCACCTTTGGTGGTTTAACGATGAAAAGCGTTAAACTTTAACGTGCGAAAAACATCGCAAAAGAAGATATGCGGGCGGCGTATGAAACCAGAGGAAAAGGGAGAAACAGGAGGAGATTTTCTTATGGCAGTGAAATTGGGATTACTGATCATCTTTTTTGGCGTGATGGTGATGGTGGGCGTGAAGTCCCGAAAGCACGCCTCCAACGTGAACGACTTTGTGCTTGGAGGGCGGAACGTAGGCCCGTGGCTGACCGCCTTTGCATACGGAACCTCGTACTTTTCAGCCGTCGTGTTTGTGGGCTATGCAGGTCAGTTTGGATGGAAATATGGCCTGGCCTCCACTTGGATCGGTTTGGGAAACGCTTTTTTGGGAAGCCTCCTGGCGTGGGTGGTCCTGGGCCGCAGGACCCGCATCATGACGCAGCATCTGCAGGCCGTGACCATGCCGGACTTTTTCGGAAAACGCTTCGACAGCAAGGCCCTGCGCATCGCGGCCTCGGCCATCGTGTTCGTGTTTTTGATCCCTTATACGGCGTCTTTGTATAATGGCCTGTCAAGGCTGTTTGGTATGTCCTTTGACATCCCCTACACGGCCTGTGTCATCTTGATGGCGGCTCTTACCGGCGTGTACGTGATCCTGGGGGGTTACATGGCGACGGCGATCAACGACTTTATCCAGGGAATTATCATGATTTTTGGAATCGCTGCCGTGATCCTGGCCGTTTTGAACGGACAGGGAGGCTTTATGGCGGCCGTGGGGAAGCTGGCGCAGCTGCCCAGCGACATTCCAGTGACCATGGGACAGCCGGGAGCCTTTACATCCTTCTTCGGGCCGGATCCATGGAATCTTTTTGGGGTTATCATCCTGACCTCCCTTGGAACCTGGGGTTTGCCCCAGATGGTACATAAGTTCTACACGATCAAAAGCGAAAAGGCCGTGCAGACGGGGACCATCATTTCTACCATTTTTGCTGTGGTTATCTCTGGGGGATGTTATTTCCTGGGAGGCTTTGGACGTTTGTTTGAGAGCAGCGCCATTTATGGGGCAAATGGCAGCATCGCCTATGATGCCATTATTCCAGCCATGCTGTCTACCCTGCCGGACGTCCTGATCGGTATTGTGGTGATCCTGGTGCTTTCCGCATCCATGTCTACGCTTTCTTCCTTGGTACTGACCTCCAGCTCCACCCTGACCCTGGATTTTCTGAAGGGGAATATCATGAAGGAGCTCAGTGACAAAAAGCAGCTTTTGGTCATGAGGGTGCTGATCGTATTCTTTATTGCACTTTCCGTGGTGCTGGCGCTGAATCCGCCCACATTCATTGCCCAGCTGATGGGGATTTCCTGGGGAGCCTTGGCAGGGGCATTCCTGGCTCCCTTCCTGTATGGGTTGTTTTGGAAGGGTACGACGGCTTTGTCCGTGTGGGCCAGCTTTATAGTGGGCGTAGGCATCACGGTTCTCAATATGTTCGTGAAATTCATTGCCTCCCCCATCAATGCGGGAGCCATCGCCATGGTGGCCGGCCTGGTGGTCGTGCCTGTTGTGAGCCTGCTGACGCCGAAGCTGGACAAAAAGAAGGTGGATGGCATATTTGCCTGCTATGATGAGGAGGTTTCCGTAAAGAAAAGAACAGCTCTTCCGGACAAAGAAAAATAAAAAGGCCCTTTAGGGCAAGAATGAAGGGGAAGGCTTGGGCGGCGGCTTAGGTATGGAAGCTGCCGCAGGCTTTTTCCGGAGGGAAAATAAAAACTCTGGGGATCGGGCAGCCGGTCCCCAGAGTGCGTCAGGGCTCCACTCCCAGGAGGATGCTGGCATTCTGCCACAGGATCTGTTCCTTCTCCTGGGTGGAGAGGCCAGGCATATCCCGCAGCTTTTTCACGCATTCCTCCTGGCTGGTCCAGGGAGCGTCCGTTCCAAAGAGGATCCGGTGGGCTCCGTGGAGGTGGACCATGCGGACAAACTGTTCCTCAGGCATGTGCATGAGGGAGTAGGCCGTGTCCAGATAGACCGGCTTTCCGCAAAGCTTTTCCTCTGCTTCCTCATAATTTTCGTTGTTTCCCATATGAGCTAGGATCAGCCTTGGAGGGGCGGTTTCCTCCAGGACGTGAAGGATCATATCTGGGGAGCAGAAAACCTCGTTTGGGGTGTAGGGGTCGTAGCCGGTATGGACCAGGATGGAAAGACCCAGTTCGGAGGCCGCATAAACAAGACGGAGGTAGCGGATGTCGTCAAAGACAAAGCCCTGGTAATTGGGATGGAGCTTGATTCCCCGAAAGCCTTCCCGGGAAATGGTGCGAAGCTGTTCTTTATAATCCTGGGAGGCGGGGTGGATGCCGGCAAAGGAGAGCAGGCGGGGGGAAGCGGACTGATAGGCTTCGTTGATGTAGGCGGCGAATTTTAGGATGGAATCAAATTGGTGGGGATCGGTTACCACGGGAAGGACAAGACTGAGGTCGACCTGGCTCTTCTCCATGGAAGCGGTCAGGCCGGCGTCCGTACCGTCCATGCTGGGCGTCAGGTGGATCACCTGGGCCAGCTTGGGAACTGCCTTTGCGGCGACCTTGCTGGGAAAAATGTGGGTATGAAAATCAATGACCATGGGAAATACCTCCTATTGCTGATTGCTGATAAAGAATCGATCATGAATGAAAAATCGCTGAGGATCCTGTGCTGAAAAAAAAATATCCTGGATCATGACAACGAAGTCACAAGCAAGATTATAACCGAAAAGTTTTACGGTTTCAATCATGGAAGAAAAATGTTATACTATTGGCGAAAGAAAAGGTGCGGCAGTCCAGACGGCTGGGCGATCATGTAAAAAGAAGGAGAGAGGTATCATGATAAAGCAAAACATGGTGTTCATCGAAAACAGGGCGGGAAGCCTCCGAAACGTGACAAGGCTTTTGAAGGAGGCGGACATAGATCTTTATGGCTTCGCCTGCTTTGATTTTCCCGAGTTTGCCATTTTTCGGGCGGTGTGCGACGATCCGGAAAAGGCAGAGGAGATCATCTCCAGGGCGTGCTATATGAACCGGATCACGCCGGTGCTCGCCGTGGACATTGAGAAGGAAGCCGGAAGCCTGGATCGGGTTTTGGAGGTGCTGGCTGAAAGCAATGTGAGCCTGGATTATATTTATACAGCCTACCACAGAGAGAGTCAGATCCCGGTGGTGATCCTCCACTCCGAGGAGCTTTCTGTGACGGAGAGCGTTCTGAAGAACAACGGCTTTCGCATGTTGGGAGACGTGGAGGAGCTGGGCAGGTGAGAGGCAGGGAGAAGAGAGGAGAACGATAAGGTGCGGCGATATGGGCTGGACCGCAGAAGGAGGAGTCATGTATCGGATCATGCTTGTGGAGGATGATGAGTCCATTGGCGGCGTCGTGAAGCGCCATCTGGAATCCTGGGGATATGAAGTGGAGCGGACGGAGGACTTTTCCCAGGTGCTGCAGGAGTTTGTAAAAAAGTCGCCTCAGTTGGTCCTTCTGGATCTCAAGCTTCCCTTTTACAATGGATTTCACTGGTGTGAGGAGATCCGGAGGATTTCCCAGGTTCCCATCGTCTTTTTGTCCTCGGCGGGGGATAACATGAACATGGTCATGGCCATGAGCCGGGGAGCGGATGATTTTATTTCCAAGCCCTTTGACCTGGAGGTGCTGACGGCAAAGATCCAGGCCATCCTCCGCAGGAGCTATTCCTTTGGAGGTCCATCGAACCTTTTGGAAAGGGGAGGGGCTGTGCTGAACCTGGGAAACGGTACGCTGGCGGCAGGGGAAAGGAGCTTGGATCTGACGAAAAATGAGCTGAAGCTTCTGCAGACGCTGTTCCAGCAGGGAGGAAAGGTGGTGTCCAGGGACACGCTGATGGTAAAGCTGTGGGAGAGTGACAGCTTCGTGGACGACAATACCCTGACCGTTAATATGACCAGGCTTCGGAGGAAGCTGGAGGGGATCGGGCTGAAGGATTTTATTTTGACAAAAAAGGGAATGGGCTACATGGTTCCCTAGAAGGGAGACGGGATGGAGGTCTGGAAGGGATATCTGAAGAAGGTGCGGTGGATCTGGGGATTTTTCCTGCTGCTGTTCGCCACGGCGGCCCTGGTGCTGTATTTGTATGGGATCTCTCTGGAGCCTCTTTTGTATCTGGGATGTCTTTGGTGCTTTTTGTGCCTGATCTGCTTTGGGGTGGATTTTATCCGGTACAAAAAGGAGGTGGAAAGCCTTCTTCACGTACAAAGGAGCCTTCGGATCAGCCTGGGTGAGCTGCCCCCTCCGAGGGATCAGAAGGAGCGGCTGTATCAGGAGATGATCCGGGATCAAAACCGCAGCCGGATGCAGATGGAAAATCATATGCAGACTCTTTATGGGGAGATGACGGACTATTATACCATGTGGGTTCACCAGGTCAAGACGCCCATCGCCGGGATCCGCCTGATCCTCCAGGAAAGGGAGGAGGGCGGTGAGCTTATGGAACAGCTTTTCCGCATTGAGGAGTATGTGGAAATGGTGCTGGGGTATCTGCGCACGGAGGAGATGGCTTCGGATCTGCGGCTGGAAAGCTGCAGTCTGGATGAAATCATCCGGGAGCAGATCCACAAATTCGCCAGAAGCTTCATTGGAAAAAAGCTGTCCCTGCATTACGAGGGGGTGGAGGAGACGGTACTGACGGATAGAAAATGGCTGGGCTTCGTGATCGGGCAGATCCTGTCAAACGCCCTGAAATACACAAGCAAGGGGGGAATTTCCATCTATCTGTGGGAGGAGGCGCCCCACACCCTGGTGATCCAGGATACGGGGATCGGCATCCGCAGGGAGGATCTGCCCAGGATCTTTGAGAAGGGCTTTACCGGCTGCAACGGAAGGGAGGAAAACCGTTCCACCGGCATTGGGCTGTACCTGTCTGCAAAGATCATGAGAAAGCTGGGCCATACCATAAGGGTGGAGTCCCGGCTGGGAAAGGGAACCAGGCTTTTCCTTGGCCTGGGAAGAGAGGTGCCGGAGCTTTATGGATAAAGAAGAAGGGACGGCCTTTGCAGGGAATCTGTAAGCGAAAGATCCGGCCCCCGACGTTTCGGTCAGGGGCCGGATCCTTGCGGTGTCTCTCCTGGTGCATGGCCAAGGTGTGGAGAGAGGCTTATTTGGCCTCAAGGTCCGCAGCCATCTGGGCTGCGGTTTTTTTATAGATGGGATGGCGGACATGGGGGGCGATCTCAGCCAAGGGCTTCAGCACAAAATCCCGCAGGTGCATTTCCGGGTGGGGAATCTGCAGCTTCTGAGAATCGTAGACCTGGTCATCGTAGAGAAGGATGTCCAGGTCCAGGGTACGGGGACCCCAGCGGATGAGGCGCTTTCTTCCAGCTTCATTTTCGATCTCATGAAGGCGGTCCAGCAGCTCCTGGGGAGAGAACAGTGTCTGAAGGCACAGGCAGGCATTGAGAAAATCATCCTGAGGAACGCCGCCGTAGGGGGCCGTGTTGATCCGGGAGGAGACCGCCGTCACCTCACAGCCGGGGGTTTCCTGGAGAAGCTGGATTCCCATGTCCAGGTAGGCGTCCCGGTCGCCCATGTTGGAGCCCAGGGCAACGTAGGCAGTATGGCGGAAGCGGGTGATGGTGACGGAAATGTTTTTCAGGGGGAGATGTACCGGGGCCCAGGGCTTCCCCAGCTCCAGGGTAACGCCCTGAAGGAGGGGGAAGGTGAGGAGAACGGCCCTCGCCAGGTGCTCCGCGGCAGCCTCGATGAGCTGGAAGGTATTCTCCTGCATGTAACGGACGATGAAGCTGCAGACCTCGCCATAGTTGACGGAATGCTCCAGGGCGTCGGTGCGTCCGGCTTTTCCGGTGTTCAGGTACATGGTCAGGGAAACCAGAAACTTCTGTCCCAGGCGGGTCTCCTCAGGGAACACGCCGTGGCGGGCGAAGCATTCCAGATCCGTGATACGTATTTCGTCATAAGCTGGCTTCATGGGAAGGCTTCCTTTCCTGTAAAATGGCCTGGGTCATTCGGATCGCCCGGTAATTCTCCCGGACATCATGGACGCGGACGAAGGCGGCCTTTTTTTCCACGCCCATCATGGTGGTGACCAGGGTTCCCTCCACCCGCTGATCTGAGGGCAGATCCAGGGTCAGGCCGATGACGGATTTTCGGGAGGTGGCAAGGAGTACCGGACAGCCAAAGTCATGAAGGGCTTCCAGGCGGTTGATGACCGTCAGGTTTTGCTCGTAGGTTTTTCCAAAGCCGACGCCAGGGTCCAGGATGATCTGCTCTCTGGGAATCCCGGCGGCATCTGCCAGTGCAAGGATCTCTTCGATATCCTTCAGATAGTCGGGAAAGAAATCCTCGTAGACGGCCTCCCTTCGATTGTGCATGAGGCAGCAGGGGACGCGGTGGCGGGCGATGACCTGAGCCATTTGGGGATCGTATTTCAGCCCCCAGATATCGTTTACCATGTCCGCCCCGGCAAGGAGGGCGGCCTGGGCAACCTGGCTTTTGTAGGTGTCGATGGAGACGGGGATGTCAAAACGGGCCTTGATGGCTTCGATGTAGGGAGTGACCCGCTGGATCTCCTCCTGAATGCTGATCTGGATGTGGCCGGGACGGGTAGATTCTCCGCCAATGTCGATGATGGAAGCACCCTCCCGGATCATGTCTTCCGTGTGGGCAAGGGCCCTGGAAAGGTCATTCCATTTTCCGCCGTCCGAGAAGGAATCGGGCGTTACGTTCAGGATCCCCATAATATAGCAGTCATTTTCGGTATCGAAGCTTCGCGTTCCAATGTGCATCATGTGAAATCATCTCCTCATATCGTTATTTATCCAGTGAAAGATTCTTTTTTTCTTCTTCCCAGTCGCATTCCTTTTGGGCAGGACAAAAGAGGCAGAGTCGGGACTTTTTGTCGGCCCGGTAGATCAGTCCGGCCAGATCTCTGCGCTGGAAAGAGCTTTTGGTCCGGTGAGCGGAGATGGCGTCCAGAACACGCTCTCTTTCACCGGGCAGAAAGCCGCAGTCATTTAAAATATCCCGGGCCAGCCGGGCGCTTCCCTCATGATGGGGAATCCCCTGGGTGTATTGAAGGTGCCGGCCAATATCGTGGAGCAGGGCCGCGGCGTAGATCTCCTCCCGGGGAACAGAAAGTCCCAGCTCCAGACATTCCAGATAGGCCAGCCGGGCCACGTCCACAAGGTGGGATTCCTGGTGGCCGCAGAAAACACGGTCCTTTTCCAGCTCCCGCATGGAGGCCATGGAGGATCGCCAAAGGGGGTGTCGGAGGATCTGGTTGATCCGGTCCATGAGCTACCTCCTTTCCAGCATTCGATAGAAGGTGTCCTGGAGGGCGGGATCCTGCTGGAAAACGCCCCTTGTTATCACGCTGACGGTCTTCGCCCCTGGTTTTTTGATCCCTCTCATGGTCATGCACATGTGCTCGGCTTCGATGAGCACCATGACGCCCTTGGATTTTAGTTCGTTCATGAAGGAGTCAGCGATCTGGGCGGTGAGCCGTTCCTGAAGCTGGAAACGCTTTGCAAAGACCTCAACCGTGCGGGCGATCTTGCTCAGACCCACCACCTCCCCGTCAGGGATGTAGGCGACGGCGGCCTTTCCGTAGAAGGGCAGCATGTGATGCTCGCAGAAGGAATAAAAGGTGATATCCTTTTCCATTACCATGTCGCTGCTATCTATGGTGAACCTCTTTTGCAGATGGCGAGCCGCATCGTCGGCATAGCCTCCGGCAAGCTCCTCGTACATTCTTGCAATTCTGTCAGGGGTCTCCAGGAGACCCTCCCGGCTGATATCCTCTCCGATCCCTTCCAGGATCAGCCGGACTCCCTGCATGATTTTCTCTTTATCCATTGTGTTCTCCTGTTAAAATATTACCTTGCACCACAGCCTTCCGGAAAGGAAAGCCGGTGAAAGGCAGCTGTGCCAAGACCTTCGTCCAGGTCTTGGGGGTGCTTCGATTTAGACCCATTATAGCTCTTTTCCCGCCTGTCTACAATCGTTTTTTTTTCGCCATGCCGCTGGCATTTTTTTTCTGTTTGTGTTAGACTTTGCTTGTATGTTTGGAAAAGGCCTGGGCATGGGGATGGCGCAGAGCTGCTGGAGGATGCGGCGGAAGCCGCCGCAGGTGCGGTATTTTGGCGAACGCCCTAAGGCCGATGTCCGGGAATTTTTTGCAATCTGCTAAAAATGAATAAGGAGAGAGAAAATGGATAAGCAAAAGACGATACTCCGGCATATTTTTATCGACGGCCTGAGCGGGATGGCTCTGGGGCTGTTTTCAACCCTGATTATCGGAACTATTCTAAAGCAGGTGGGAGATCTTTTGGGAGGAACCTTTGGAAGCTATCTAAGCGCCTTTGCGGTAATCGCCCAAAGGCTGACAGGAGCCGGCATCGGTATCGGCGTCGCCTACAAATTTAAGGAGTCTACATACGTTCTGCTGTCAGCGGCGGCGGCGGGAATGATCGGCGCCTATGCCAGCGGCATGATCGCCGGGACACTGTTCACGGCGGAGGGAGCCCTTCTTTTGTCCGGGCCAGGAGAGCCGCTGGGAGCCTTTGTGGCAGCCTACGTGGGGATGCAGGTGGGGCGCCTGGTGGCGGGAAGGACGAAGCTGGATCTTCTCATCACTCCGGCGGTCACGATCCTAAGCGGCGGTACGGCAGGAGTGCTCATTGGTCCTGGGATTTCCCGGTTTATGACCTGGCTTGGAAGTCTCATCAACTGGGGAACGGAGCAGCAGCCCTTGTTGATGGGGATCGTGGTGTCGGTTCTCATGGGGGTGGTTCTCACCCTTCCCATCAGCTCTGCGGCCCTTGGGATCATCCTTGGGCTGAACGGTGCGGCGGCGGGGGCGGCAACCATCGGATGCTGCTGCCAGATGGTTGGTTTTGCCGTTTCCAGCTTCCGGGATAATGGTGTGGGCGGTCTTCTGGCTCAGGGCGTGGGGACTTCCATGCTGCAGATCCCCAACATTGTGCGTAAGCCTCTGATCTGGGTTCCCCCCACACTGGCCTCGGCCATTTTAGGGCCGATCGCCATTGCCGGCCCCTTTCATATGACGAACAATGCCACCGGCTCCGGCATGGGTACCTCTGGCCTGGTGGGACAGATCATGACCTATCAGACCATGGCGGCTGCGGAATCTCCAGCGCTTGTCCTTGGGAAGATCCTGGTATTCCAGGTGCTTTTGCCTGCTCTTTTGTCCTACGGGATCTATGCCCTGATGAGGAAAAGAGGCATGATCCAGGACGGGGATATGAAGCTGGATGTGTAAAGAGGCACAGCGGAAAGAGGATGGACCGGAGAAATGTGTTGACTTCTAATGAAAGTTAGTGTAAACTAATATCTGGAGAGAAACCACATCACAGGAGTGTGTCTTTGGATAAAAAGGAGGAGACTATGGGAACGGTCGTAGTAGGAATGGTTGTGGCAGGTGCTGTGATCCTTGCCGTACGCAGTATGATCCGGGATAAGAAAAATGGAAAATCCATTCAGTGCGGAGGAGACTGCAGGCATTGCGGCGGGCACTGTCATTGAGAGGAAGCTTCTTATCCTTTTGTAATGAAAAAGCGCCGTGCTGCGGCAAGAGTGGGGCGGCTGTGAAAGCGTCCCGCCGCAGCGGGATCTCTTCCTAACGGAAGGAATGAAGACAATTAAGAAGGATAAAAACAAAGACCGAAGCCTTTGCAGGATCGCACGCGGAAGGGTGTGCGGGAAGGCTTCGGTCTTATTTTTATGCTATGGGGCGCTTGCGGCCGGTCAGACGGCGTGGGGGAAACCCCGGGAAAAAGATACGCAGGCGCAGGGCTTCTTCTCATGACGAGGATCTCTTTTTGGGAGGCAGTCTTCAAGGCCTGGCTGGTCAGCGGTGCATATGGTAGCTGCAGTCGCTTTGACACCGGGCTGCGGTGTCGATGACCCGCCGATCATCCATAAGGGCCTGAAGGGCGGCCCGGTCTTTTTTGCTCTCTATTTCCGGAAGGTGACAGCCTGGGCCGTTGACGCAGCCGCCTTCGCAGGCCATACCCTCCAGGAAATCTCCTGGGAGACGGCCATTCTTCATGAGAGTGAGCAGCTTTTTGCATTCCTTTGCCCCATTTGCCTTGGAGACCTTGATATCCTCCTGTATACCCTTTTCCTTCAAGGTCTGGAGAACGGCGGCGGTCACGCCTCCCGCATTTGCAAAATGGCGTCCGTAGATGCTTCCCTGCTGGAGAGGCGCACCCTGGGCCTTAATCTCCACACCCTTTGCCGTCATCATGGCGAGGGTCTCCGGGAGTGTCAGGACGTAATCGGCATTTCCAGGGATCTTGTCGTCCAGGACTTCACTTTTCTTGGCCACACAGGGCCCAATGAACACGGTGACGGCATCGGGGAACATGGCCTTTAGGTAGCGGGAGGTGGCGGCCATGGGGGAAACGGTGGTGGATATGGTTTCCGAAAGCTGGGGGAAATGCCTGCGGATCATGGCGGCGAAGGCCGGACAGCAGGAGGTGGTTTTTCTTTGCCCCTCCTTGTAGGCCTCCAGCCATTCCTCGCCTTCGCTTTCCGCAGTCAGGTCGGCTCCCAGGGAGACCTCGTACATATCCGTAAAGCCCAGGGCGATGAGGGCGTTCCTCAGATCTCCCATGGTGACGCCCTCTCCAAACTGGCCCTCCGCAGCCGGGGCGACCATGGCATAGACTGGAGCGCTGTCCTTCAGCTTTTGGATGACCGGGACCATAAAGGAGAGGTCAGACAAGGCTCCGAAGGGGCAGTTTTTGATGCAGGCGCCGCAATGGATACATTTGTCCTCGTGGATCTTCACGATATTGTTTTCATCCATGGAGATGGCGTTGACCGGGCAGCTCTTTTTGCAGGGGCGCTGGTGGTCGCTGATGGCATTGTAGGGACAGGACTGGGCACATTTGCCGCATTCTCTGCATTTGTCCGGGTCGATGTAGGCTTTGTCGCGCCCAATCTGGATGGCGCCGAAATGGCAGGCGTTCAGACACTTTTTTCCCAGGCATTTCTGGCAGTTGTCTGTAACGACAAAACGCTGGATGGGGCACTCGGCACAGGCACTGTCCAGTACCTGAACGATGTTTTTGTTGCGCTGGCCCTCGACGGGGTACTTGCCCTCTGCCAGACGGATCCTCTGGCGGATGATCTCTCTTTCCCGATAGACGCAGCAGCGGAAGGTGGCTTTATGGCCGGGGATGATCTCGTAGGGGATCTGATCCCTTTTTTCATCCAGGGTACCCTCAAAGGCGAGGGCGGCCACCTGCTCCAGAACGGTCTGTTTGACGTCGTTGATGTCGGATTCTCTTGTGAACATAAAAACCTCCTCCTGTGTAGTTGGTGAATAGGGTGTACCGTAACTAAGAAAAACGGTAGTATGGCATATCATAAAAGACAGCTGTGGCCGGCACACGGAACCCTCCGCACAATTCTCAAAGGCCAGCATTGACGTTTGTTTCGTAAGGGGCAGGGGAAAAGAAAAGACCGCAGTGGCAAAAATCCAGATCCCGCAGCTCCAGTACAAGTATACGGACTTCTTCTGGGGATGTCAATTCCTTCACATTTTGTCCAGGCTGCTTTCCTCGCAGTGGTTTGGGGAATCTGGCCGCCGCGGCCCTCGATTCTGCCTTTTCAGGACGCAAAAGAGGTCAAAGGATGTTTAAATTTTGGTAAAATTACAAAAAGGGCTTGTTAAAAGATTGTCATTGTGGTATCTTGATAGTGCGGAACAAAACTTGGAAATGATGAAATGCGGAGAAAGAGGGAAAATCTTTCTGTTTTTTTTACTTTTTTAAATTGTTAAAAAATAAACAAAAACACGCAAGCCAGTTGAAAGGAGAAGTTATGAGCAGTAAAATCACTATCATCGGAGCAGGAAGTGTTGGAGCCACGATCGCATATACGCTGGCGAACGAGGAGATCGCATCGGAGCTGGTCCTCATCGACATCAACAAGGAAAAGGTGGAGGGAGAGGTTTTGGACATCCTTCAGGGAACCTGCTTTAGGAGTCCTATTTCCATGATAGCCGGGGACTATGAGGACGCCAAGGGCTCGGACATCGTCATCATCACTTCTGGCATTGCCAGGAAGCCGGGCCAGACCAGGCTGGAGCTGACTCAGACCAACGTGAATATCCTAAAGAGCATCACGCCTCAGATCGTCAAGGAGGCTCCGGACGCTCTGTACATCATCGTGAGCAATCCGGTGGATATTATGACTTACGTGTTCACGAAGATCTCCGGACTGCCGGAAAATCAGATCATTGGCTCTGGTACCATCCTGGATACCGCCCGCCTTCGCTGCGGGATCTCCGAGCACTTCAAGGTAGCGCAGGGAAACATCCACGCTTATGTGTTCGGTGAGCACGGGGACACCTCCTTCATCCCGTGGAGCGGCGCATATATCTCCGGAGTGAGTACGGATGAATATTATGAGGCCATGAAGGCAAAAGGAAAAGAGATTGAAGAGCTGGACAAGGATGCCATGCTGGAGTATGTACAAAAATCCGGCGGCCAGATCATTGCGAAGAAGGGAGCTACCTTCTATGCGGTATCGGTGGCCGTGTGCAAGCTGGTGAAGCTTTTGGTTGCCGCCTCGGATTCCGTCATCACCGTCTCCTCCATGATGCACGGGGAATATGGAATTGACGACGTCTGCCTCAGCATTCTGACTTTGGTGGGCCCCAAGGGCGTGCAGGGCAAGGTTCCCATGCGCATGAACCAGAAGGAGATCCAGCAGCTGAAGAAGAGCGCTGACGCCCTGAAGGCGGTTATCGCACAGATCGATCTGTAAAATGGAAAGGCTGAAGAGTATGAAGTACAGTTATTATCCAGGGTGTACCCTGAAAAACAAGGCAAAGGACCTGGACGCTTACGCAAGAGCCTGCGCAGAGGCCCTTGGCTTTGAGCTGGAGGAAATAGAGGAGTGGCAGTGCTGCGGAGGCGTTTATCCTTTAGGCAGCGACGAGATCGCCACGAAGCTTTCCTCCGTCCGCGCCCTCAATGATGCAAAGGAGAAAGGACAGGAGCTGGTGACCATCTGCTCGGCTTGCCATCATGTGATCAAGCGGGTAAATGACGATATGGCCCACGTGGAGGACGTCCGTACCAGGGCGAACAATTATCTGAAGCTTTCGGAGCCCTATGGGGGAGAAACCACGGTGCTTCATTACCTGGAGGTGCTGCGCGACAGGATAGGCTTTGATAAGCTGAAGGAAAAGGTAGTCTGTCCTCTGAAGGGAAAAAGGATCGGCGCCTATTACGGATGTCTCCTCCTTCGGCCGGGAAAGATCATGGCTTTTGACGATCCGGAAAATCCTACTATCCTGGAGGACTTTATCCGTGCCATCGGCGGGGAGCCTGTGATCTACCCCTACCGTAACGAGTGCTGCGGCGGGTACATATCCTTGAAGGAGCCGTCTATGGCTCAGAGCATGTGCAGGAAGATCAGCGGCAGCGCAGAAGGATTTGGCGCGGACATGCTGATCACCGCCTGTCCCCTCTGTATGTACAATCTGAAGAAAAACGGAACCGGAGCCCTTCCGGTCTACTACTTTACTCAGCTTCTGGCGGAGGCTCTCGGTGTGAAAGAGGAGGTGGCGAAATAGTGGAAGCTACGAAAAAGTATGGCCGGAGGGAAAGCGCCGCCGCAAGGATCCGGGAGATTTCCGGCACAGATCCTTTAAGGTGCATGAAATGTGGAAAGTGCTCCGCAACCTGTCCCGCCTTTGACGAGATGGACATCAAGCCGCACCAGTTTGTCACCTACGTGCTCCGGGACGAGATGGAGGCTCTGGCAAACTGCAGATCTTTATGGAAATGCCTCTCCTGCTTTGCCTGTGTGGAGCGCTGCCCCAGAGATGTGAAGCCGGGCAAGCTCATTGATGCCGCAAGGCAGCTTGTTGTCCGGGAAAAGGGACAGAACTATCTTCAGGCCGACGACATTCCCATGCTGATCGACGAGGACACTCCACAGCAGCTCCTTGTCAGTGCGCAGAGAAGATACAGGAGGTGACAGACAGGTGGAGAGAATCGGTGTATTTGTGTGTCACTGCGGAAGCAATATCGCAGCGACGGTGGATGTAAAGAAAGTTGTGGAGATGGCGGCTTTAGAGCCAGGCGTCGTCCATGCGGAGGATTATCAATATATGTGCTCCGAGGCTGGACAGGAGAAGGTCATAAATGCCATCAAGGAGAAAAAACTGACAGGCGTGGTGGTATGCTCCTGTTCCCCCCGTATGCATGAGAATACCTTCCGGAAGGCGGCGGAGAAGGCCGGGCTGAATCCATATATGGTGGAGATCGCCAACATTCGGGAGCACTGCTCCTGGATCCACAAGGATATGAAGGAGGCAACGGAGAAGGCGGTGATCCTGGCCAGGACGGCCATTGCAAAGGTAAACCTGGATTCACCCTTAAAGCCGGGAGAGAGCCGGGTGACGAAGCGGGCTCTGGTGATCGGCGGCGGGATTGCCGGGATCCAGTCAGCCCTGGATATCGCAGAGGCCGGCTATGAGGTGGACATCGTGGAAAAGACACCCAGCATCGGCGGGAGGATGTCTCAGCTGGACAAGACCTTCCCCACCCTGGACTGCTCCGCCTGCATTCTCACCCCGAAGATGGTGGAGGCGGCGGCCCACGAAAAGATCAACATCTATACATACAGTGAGGTGGAAAAGGTCAGCGGCTTTGTGGGAGATTTTACCGTGGAGATCCGAAAAAAGGCCAGAAGCGTGGACATGGATAAATGTACCGGCTGTGGCGTCTGTTCGGAAAAATGCCCCTCCAAAAAGATCCCCAGCGAGTTTAACCGGGGGCTGGGGAACCGCAGCGCCATTTACATTCCTTTTGCACAGGCCATTCCCAACGTGCCTGTGATCGACCGGGAAAACTGTATCAAGTTTAAGACGGGAAAATGCGGCGCCTGCGCCAAGGTATGCCAGGCGGGAGCCATCGACTATGAGCAGAAGGATGAGATCCTTACCCAGAAGTACGGGGCCATCGTGGTAGCCACCGGCTTTGACGTGATCAGTCTGGAAAAATACGACGAGTACGCCTACAGCCAGAGCAAGGATGTGATTACCTCCCTGGAGCTGGAGCGGATCATGAATGCGGCAGGCCCCACCAAGGGTCATCTGGAGCGCCTTTCCGACGGCAAAGCGCCGAAGAACATCGTTTTCGTGCAGTGCGTGGGAAGCCGCTGCTCCGACGAGAGAGGAAAGAGCTATTGTTCCAAGATCTGCTGCATGTACACGGCGAAGCACGCCATGCTGATCCGGGACAAGTATCCGGACACCAAGGTGACGGTGTTCTACATTGACGTCCGTACCCCGGGAAAGAATTTTGATGAGTTCTATCGGAGGGCCGTGGAGGACTACGGCGTGGATTACATAAAGGGACAGGTGGGGAAGGTCATTCCCCAGCCGGACGGAAGCCTTCTGGTACAGGCATCGGATCTTCTGGAAAACCGTCAGATTCTCATGGAGGCAGATATGGTGGTTCTGGCGGCGGCCATTGAGCCCAACAAGGACGTTCGCAGGATCGCCACCATGCTGACAGCCAGCATCGATACGAACAATTTTCTCACGGAGGCACATGCGAAGCTGCGTCCCGTGGAGTCCCCCACTGCGGGCATCTTCCTGTCCGGCGTGTGTCAGGGGCCCAAGGATATCCCTGAGACCGTGGCACAGGCGGGCGCTGCGGCGGTGAAGGCCATCGGGCTTTTGGCAAAGGATAAGCTGATGACAAATCCCTGTACCGCACATTCAGATGAGCTTCTCTGCAACGGATGCTCCCAGTGTGCCCATGTCTGCCCATACGGGGCCATCACCTATGAGGATCGTCAGGTGAACGATCATGGCATCCGGGAGGTGCGCAGGATCGCCGTGGTAAACGACGCACTCTGCCAGGGCTGCGGCGCATGTACCGTTACCTGCCCATCGGGAGCCATGGATCTGCAGGGCTTCTCCAACAGACAGATTATCGCGGAGGTAGATGCAATATGTCGATAGAAACAAAGGAATTTAAACCAAAGATCGTGGCCTTTTGCTGTAACTGGTGCAGCTACGCAGGGGCTGACCTGGCAGGCAGCAGCCGTCTTACCTACCCGGCGGACGTGAAGATCATCCGCGTTCCTTGCTCCTGCCGTGTCAATCCTATGTTTATCCTCCGCGCCTTTGAGAAGGGAGCCGACGGCGTGATCATGTGCGGCTGCCATCCGGGAGACTGCCATTATACCACCGGTAATTATTATGCCAGGAGACGTATGACCCTCCTATTTTCCATGCTGGATTTTATGGGAGTGGAGAATGGGCGTACCCGGGTGGAATGGGTGTCGGCGGCTGAGGGCGTGAAATTTTCCCAGACTATGAATGAGTTTGTGGAAAAAATTTATTCCCTGGGCAAGAACGTCAGATTGGAGGATCTAAGATGCAGGAATTAAGAGACCGTGCGAGAGAGCTGCTGGCAGAAGGAACCGTGGACAGGGTCCTTGGCTGGAAGGCCGGAGACCTGCCCTACAATCCGGAGGCGGCATACTTTGAGACGCCGGAAAGCCTGGAGGACTTTGTGTACGACGGCTTCTGCGGCGCAAATTTGAGCAAGATGATGATCGAGGCGGGAAAGCTGGAGGGGAAGACTCTGGTATGCTTAAAGCCCTGTGACACCTACAGCTTCAACCAGCTTTTAAAGGAACACCGGGTGGACCGGGAAAAGGCCTATATCATCGGTGTGGGATGCAAGGGAAAGCTGGATGTGGAAAAGCTGCGCCAGCTGGGAATCAAGGGCATCACCGCAGTTTCCGGCGCAAAGCTGACCGATCCCTGCGATACCTTGACGGTCCAGACCATTTATGGGGAGAAGACCTGTTCCTATCAGGACGCCATGCTGGAGCGATGCCATGTGTGCAAGGGCAAGGAGCATATGATCTATGACGAGATCATTGGGGAATCCAGGGATACGAAGGATCAGGACCGTTTTGCAGAGGTGGAGAGGATCGAGGCCCTCAGCCCGGAAGAAAAATTCGCCTTTTTCCAGAAGGAGCTGAGTAAATGCATCCGCTGTAATGCCTGCCGAAATGCCTGTCCGGCCTGCAGCTGTCGGAAGTGCGTTTTTGACAGTACCAAGTTTGACAGTGCTCAGAAGGCGAATGTGGATTCCTTTGAGGAGAAGATGTTCCACATCATCCGGGCCTTTCACGTGGCCGGAAGATGTACCGACTGCGGCGAGTGCAGCCGGGTCTGTCCGCAGGGAATCCCCCTTCATCTTTTTAACCGGAAATTCATCAAAGATATCGATACGTTTTACGGGGAATACCAGGCAGGCGCCGACGTCCAGGAAAACGGCCCGCTGACCAGCTACACCTTCGAGGACGTGGAGCCAGGCGTTGTGGGAGAAAGGGGATAATGGATGTACAAGATTAAGAAAGAAGAATTATCAGCGTTATTCCAGAAGATCGCTTCTTCCCAGGATCTGATCCTGCCGGTAAAAACGGCGGGACAGACGAACTTTGGTCTGTGGAGTGAGGAGGCCCTCGTGGATCTTGAGACTTTAAAGACCGTAAAATCCGCAAAGGACGCATTCTTTCCCCAGAGTGAGGATCTGTATACCTGCGTCCGGGAGGGAAAAAAGATTTCCATCCAGCCGGAAGAGCTGCAGACAAAGCCTTTCGTGGTGTTTGGCATGAGGGCCTGCGACGTGAAAGGGACCGAGGTGCTGGACCGGGTTTTCCTGAGCGAGCCTTTGGACACCTTTTATGCGGCCAGAAGAGATCACGGCTGTATCGTGGCCATGGCCTGCCACGAGCCGGAGGAGTCCTGCTTCTGCAAGGTTTTCGGAACAGACTGTGCGGAGCCTGCCGCCGACGTGGCGGTTTGGATGGTGGAGGACTATCTTTATTGGAAACCGCTTACGGAAAAAGGACAGGCCCTCACCGGGCAGGTAAAGGAGCTCCTGAGAGAGGGGGACGCCCGGGATGAGGAGAAGGTGGAGGAGGAGAAAAGGTCCATCCGCACCATCGTGGAGCAGCTTCCCTATTCTCACCTTTCATTGGAGGGCTGGGATGGAAACGCCACAGAGAAAAAATTTGATTCTCCCATTTGGGAGACCTTATACAAGCCATGTCTGGCATGTGGTACCTGTACCTTCGTGTGCCCCACCTGCCAGTGCTACGACATTAAGGACTATGATACCGGCCGCAGCGTCAAGCGCTATCGCTGCTGGGATTCCTGCATGTATTCTGATTTTACCATGATGGCCCACGGCAACAACCGTACCAGCCAGATGCAGAGATTTCGGCAGAGGTTTATGCACAAGCTGGTGTATTTCCCGGCAAACAACGAGGGGATGTATTCCTGCGTGGGATGCGGCCGCTGTGTGGATAGATGTCCGGAATCACTGAATATCGTGAAGGTGATCAAAGCCTTCCAGAAACAGGAGGGAAAGCAATGAGCGAATGCACCTGCCATAAAAACTATGCGTTGGATACCCTGATCCCCAAGGTGGGTGTCATCACAAAGATCGTGGAGGAGACGCCGGACGTGAAAACCTTCTGCGTGAATGCCCCGGAAGGGGGAAAGCTTTTCGACCACATGCCTGGACAGTGCGCCATGCTGTGTGCTCCCGGCGTCAGCGAAGGGATGTTTTCCATTACCTCCTCTCCCACCAATAAGGACTGTCAGGAGTTCAGCATCAAAAAATGCGGCGATCTTACCTCCTATCTCCACAGTCTTCAGGTGGGGGATGAGATCACCGTGCGGGGGCCCTATGGAAACCATTTTCCGGTGGAGGATCAGCTGAAGGGGAAAAACCTGCTGTTCATCGCCGGGGGGATCGGGCTGGCTCCCCTTCGTTCTGTCATCAATTACGTGCTGGATAACAGGGAGGATTATGGGACAGTGGATATCCTGTACGGCTCACGGTCAGCGGACGACCTGGTAAAGCTGAAGGAGATCCAGGAAACGTGGATGCAGGCAAAGGATGTGAATGTATACCTTACCATTGACCAGGCGCAGGAGGGCTGGGACGGCCATGTTGGATTTGTTCCCTCGTACCTGAAGGAGATCGGCTTTGACACCCAGAAGGTGGCCCTGGTGTGCGGCCCGCCCATTATGATCAAGTTCGTTCTCCAGGGGCTGGAGGAGCTGGGCTTTACCAGGACCCAGGTTTATACCACCCTGGAGCTTCGCATGAAATGTGGGATCGGGAAATGCGGCCGCTGCAACATCGGCTCCAAGTATGTATGCAAGGATGGCCCGGTGTTCCGTATGGATGAGGTCGACCAGCTTCCTGACGAGTATTAATAGAGGGCGGCCGTGGGATACATCCGCAGCCGCAGAAGATAGATCCTTGCTGCTTCATGTGCCGACAGCAGGAATGATGTCCTGTTTATGGGATATGAAAAGTGAGATGACCTTTACAGAAAGGATTGGTACCAGACATGGATAATGAAAAAATGGTAAACGTATATTTTTTCGGTAAAAAATACAGCGTGCCTGCGAGCCTGACCATCATGACGGCAATGGAATACGCCGGGTACACATTAAAAAGGGGCTGCGGCTGTCGCCATGGATTTTGCGGAGCCTGTGCCACGATGTACCGGATCAAGGGGAAAAACGAGCTGAAGACCTGCCTTGCCTGTCAGACTCAGGTGGAGGAGGGCATGTACGTGGCCAGCATCCCCTTCTTCCCCACAGATAAGAGAACCTACGATATAGAGGAGATCCGCCCTCAGCAGAGGATCATGATGGAACTTTATCCGGAAATCTACAGCTGTATCGGCTGCAATGCCTGTACGAAGGCCTGTACCCAGGATCTCAACGTGATGCAGTACATTGCGTACGCTCAGAGAGGGGAGTTTGAGAAGTGTGCCG
Organism: Eubacteriales bacterium; assembly: GCA_030533315.1. The sequence goes on along the minus strand of JAUNJL010000001.1, from coordinate 87,938 downwards.
AGGAATCCTTTGACTGCGTGGCCTGTGGCTGCTGTACGGTCCGCTGCCCGGCGGAGATCTCCCATCCCATGGTGGGGCTCCTTGCGAGACGTCTGACCGGAAAGTACATTGCGCCGGAGAGCCAGCATCTGGGCAAGCGCGTGGAGGAGATCCATGCAGGAGCCTATGACGACCTGATCCAGCAGATCATGGGGAAACCTATCACGGAGATGCAGGAGCTTTACAACAACAGAGAGATTGAGGAATAAAGGAGGGAGAGCCATGTTTACACCGGAAATGATGGAATCCGTAAAAAAGGTGGAGGCTACCAGGGACGCCCGTATGGGCATGGTGCTGCGAAGAATGACCGCCCAGGAGAAGGATGACCTGCTGAAGGCTTTCCATCCCGATTACCGTGAAGAGGCCTTTGAGGAGATCAGGATTGGGCCGAACAAGGGGGAAAAGGCCCCGGCAGAGCTGGCTCACCTTCTCCATTCCAACAGCCGTCTGCTCCATGAGAAGGTGGATCTGACCAAGATCGACCTGGACGTGGACGTGCTGGTGATCGGAGCCGGAGGCGCAGGGGCTTCCGCAGCTATCGAGGCCCATGAGGCAGGCGCAGATGTGTGTATCGTCACAAAGCTGCGTATCGGAGACGCCAACACCATGATGGCAGAGGGCGGTATCCAGGCAGCGGACAAGGAGAACGACTCCCCGGTGCAGCATTATCTGGACGCTTTTGGAGGAGGGCATTTTGCGGCCAGGCCGGAGCTTTTAAAGAAGCTGGTCATGGAAGCGCCGGACGCTATTTTGTGGCTGAATAAGCTGGGCGTCATGTTTGACAAGGACGAAGAGGGCAACATGGTGACCACCCACGGCGGCGGAACCTCTCGAAAGAGGATGCATGCCTGCAAGGATTATTCTGGTGCGGAGATCATGCGTACCCTCCGGGACGAGGTGCTGAACCGGAAAATTCCGGTGGTGGAATTTACCTCTGCGGTGGAGCTGATCAAGGATGATCGGGGCCAGGCGGCGGGGGCCGTGCTTTTGAATATGGAGACCGGAGACTACCTGGTGGCCAGGGCGAAGACCGTGATCATTGCCACCGGCGGAGCGGGACGTATGCACTACCAGGGCTTTGCCACCTCCAATCACTACGGGGCCACGGCGGACGGCCTGGTGATGGGATACCGGGCAGGGGCTCCCCTTTTGTATCAGGATACCATCCAGTACCATCCCACGGGGGTTGCCTATCCGTCCCAGATCTTTGGAGCGTTGGTGACGGAAAAGGTCCGCTCCTTAGGGGCCATGCTGGTGAACGTGGATGGAGAGGCTTTCATGCATCCCCTGGAGACCCGTGACGTGGCAGCGGCCTCCATTATCCGGGAATGTACCGAGAGAGGAAAGGGTGTGACCACGCCCCTTGGCAGCGGCGTGTGGCTGGATACCCCCATGATCGAGATGATCGGGGGAGAGGGCACCATTGAAAAAAGGATTCCGGCCATGCTACGTATGTATATGAATCACGGGATCGATATGAGAAAGACTCCGATTCTGGTCTATCCGACCCTTCATTACCAGAACGGCGGGCTGGAGATCGGCGGGGACGGCTTTACCAAGGTGATGGACAACCTTCTGGTGGCCGGGGAGGCCGTGGGAGGCATCCACGGACGTAACCGCCTTATGGGAAATTCTCTTCTGGACGTGATCGTTTTTGGACGGGACGCTGGAAAGGCGGCGGCAGCCAAGGCAAAGGACGTGGTCCTGGGAGAAATGAACCTGGAGCATATAAAGGCTTATGCAAAAGAGCTGGAGAAGGCAGGCATTCACACGGGAGACGTTTCTCCTCTCCTGCTTCCCAAATATGCCAGACACGAAAGATAAGAGAGGAGTGTGGAGAAACATGCGGGAAATAGAAGCAGCTCTGATCACGGACGTGGTGGAAAGGCTTTGCATCGAGGCAAACCAGCACCTTCCGGAGGACGTGAAGTGCGCCATTACCTCCTGCCGTGCCTGTGAGGACGGGGAGATCGCAAAGGGCGTGCTGGACAATATCATTGAGAATTATGAAATCGCAGATCGGGAATGCGTCCCCATTTGCCAGGATACGGGAATGGCCTGTGTATTCCTGGAGATCGGGCAGGACGTACACATCACCGGCGGCGATCTTCGAGAGGCTGTGGACGAAGGTGTCCGCAGAGGCTATACGGGCGGTTATCTTAGGAAATCCGTGGTGAAGGATCCTGTCCGCAGAGGAAATACCGGGGATAATACGCCGGCCATGCTTTACACGGAGATTGTGCCCGGGGAGAATATCAAGGTAACGGTGGGGCCCAAGGGCTTCGGAAGTGAGAACATGAGCATGATTCGCATGTTTAAGCCGTCAGCAGGGCTGCAGGGTATCAAGGACTTTATCCTGGAGGCCGTGGAGACCGCAGGCCCCAACCCCTGTCCGCCCATGGTGGTGGGCGTGGGGATCGGCGGCACCTTTGACAAGTGTGCCCTTCTTGCAAAAAAGGCTCTGATGCGTCCCCTGGATTCCCAGAATCCGGATCCATTTTATGCAGACCTGGAAAAGGAGATGCTGGAAAAGATCAATCAGCTGGGCATCGGCCCTCAGGGCTTTGGCGGAAGGACTACGGCCATCGGCCTGAACATCGAGACCATGCCTACCCACATCGCCGGGATGCCCTGCGCAGTCAACATCAACTGCCATGTGACCCGTCATAAATCGGAGGTGATCTAAATGGAGAGAAGACGTATTACCCTTCCTCTCACAGAGGAGCTGGCAAAAACCTTACACGCAGGAGATCAGGTGCTTCTCACCGGAACCATCTACACATCCCGGGACGCCGGGCACAAGAGAATGTGCGAGGCTTTGGCAAAGGGAGAAGCTATTCCCTTTGATCCCACCGACGCCACCATCTATTATGTTGGCCCGACTCCCGCAAAGCCGGGAGCCGTCATCGGCTCCGCCGGCCCTACCACCAGCGGCCGTATGGATGCCTATGCGCCTACCATGATGTCCGTGGGTGCCAGAGGCATGATCGGAAAGGGAGCCCGTCTTCCCCAGGTGGTGGAGGCGATGAAGAAGTACAGCGGCGTGTATTTCGGCGCCATTGGCGGTGCGGGCGCCCTCCTTGCAAAATGCATCAAGAAGGCTGAGCTGATCGCCTATGAGGATCTGGGGGCGGAGGCTCTGCGGAAGCTGTACGTGGAGGATATGCCCCTCGTGGTCATCATCGACAGCCAGGGGAACAACCTTTATGAGGAAGGCCGGGCGGCATATTTGAAATCTCATGAATAGGAACGTCCCCATTCGCTGAGCTGTCATGCGGAACTGCCGAAAAATCCGGCCCTTTGCAAAAAAAACGTTGGACAAGGGCCGGATTTCTGTGGTACTCTGGGTGATGTGCATGAATACGGGTGTCTTACACTGTATTTGTAAAACGCATACGGGATAAGTCATCGTTTTGTGAAAACAAAAGATTGGAGAAAAGAAAATGACAGATTTACTGGAAGCCTTGATGATACTCTGCTTTGGCCTTTCCTGGCCCATATCCATCCGAAAATCCTGGGTGTCGAGAACCGCAAAGGGCAAAAGCCTGTTCTTTGAGTTCTTTATCTGGATCGGCTACGTCTTCGGCATCATCCGCAAGATCCTTCTGTGGAGCCAGGGGGCAGGCACCGGCTGGCTGTTTTATCTAAGCTGGTTCTTCTACGTCCTGAACATTGTGGAGATCACCATCGACATGGCCCTGTATTTCCGGAACGTGAAGCTGGACAAAGAAGGGGAAAGTAAAAGGGCATAATAGGCTCAGAAAGAGAGCATAAGAGGCGATGGATGCTTGGTCATTCATCGCCAAGTTTATTGATCGGTACTTTAAGATCGACCCTGTGATCGTCAGAAATGCGAGGAGGAAATTGTGATGAAAGATACGAAGCAGCAATGGTTTAAGGATGCGAAATTTGGTTTGTTTATCCATTGGGGTCTGTATGCCCTGCTTGCCGGAGAATACAAAGGGAAGAAAACAGACCATATTGCAGAATGGATCATGAATTACCTGAACATCCCAGTGGAGGAGTATGAGAAGCTGGCGGAGAAATTTGACCCAATTAACTTTGATGCGGATGCTCTTGTAAAGCAGGCAAAAGAGTGGGGAATGAAATATATTGTATTCACGTCCAAGCATCATGAAGGATTTGCCATGTATCATTCCCAGTGCAGTCCCTACAATGTGGTAGACGCTACCCCCTGTAAGAGGGATATCTTAAAGGAATTGCAGCTTGCATGTGAAAAATACGGCATGAAGCTGGGGCTTTACTATTCTCAGGCCCAGGATTGGCATGATCCTGACGGCTATGTGGCAAAAAAAGACAACCATAAAAAGAACTATCGAGCGTATCTGGATCGGAAATGTCTTCCTCAGCTGAGGGAGCTTCTTACAAATTATGGCAAGATCGCATTAATCTGGTTTGATACTCCATTGGACACCACCGCTGAGGAGAGTGTGGAAATGGCAAAGCTGGTAAAGGAGCTGCAGCCGGAGTGCATCATCAGCGGCCGCATTGGGAATGGACTTGGAGAGTATATGACCACTGGTGATAACTTCATTCCAAGGCTTCCTTTCGAGGGAGATTGGGAGGTTCCGGCGACTTTGAACGATACATGGGGATTTAATAAGGACGACCACAACTGGAAAGACGCTCATGAGATCATTCGGCTTCTTGTCAAGATCAATAGCCGAGGAGGAAATTATCTGTTGAATATTGGTCCCGATGGAACAGGAGCGGTACCGAAGGAATCCATTGATATCCTCAGCAGCGTAGGCGCCTATGTAAAAACCAATGAGGAAGCGATTTTTGGGACAAAACGTATGCCGGTAAATCCGTATGAACTGACTTGGGGTGAGCTGACTTGCAAAGAGCATCATCTCTATGCGCATGTGTTCTGTAAGGTACCTAGGGTGGAGATCCTGAATATAGAAAACAGGGTAAAACGTGCGTACCTGCTGGAGACAGGGCAGGAGCTTGAGGTGATATCTGGAAGGACCTGTGAGGGAGATGGATTTATTGACATTGAGCTTCCGAAGGAATACAAGGATAAAACCTATTACTGTATCGGAATGGAGCTGGAGGAAGAAATGCCCGTCTTTCATTCCATTCAAGAATAAATGTAGATTAATAAAAATCTAGCTGAGGGAATTGACGATAGAAGACAAATTTGCTAGAATGTTTTACACGTGTACATTGCCAAAATGAAGAGAACGGAGGAAGAGGCTATGAAGAAACGCATACTTGGCGCTGTGTTGGCAGCAATGATGGCCGTAAGCATGGTAGGTACTACAACCGTATTTGCGGAGGAGGATTACGCATTGACGGATGCGAAGTTCGATGACGTACAGTTGAAGCTGTATCTGCAGATGAATGACACGGCGAATGGTTATTTCCAGGAAAAAATTGACGAGTTCAATAAATTGGACAATGGGATCACCGTGGAAATCACCAATATTGCGACAGAGGCTGATTATTTGGACAGGCTGGCGGCAGATTTTGCGGGGAATAGTGCTCCAAACGTATTCCTGGAGTACGGCGGGTCTCGCGTGATCGATTATATGGATTCAGACGCTCTGGTAAACCTGCAGCCGTATTTGGAGGCGGATGAAGAGTGGTATAACGGTTTCCAGGAATCTGCATGGGAGCCGGCACATTATGAGGATTATGGATATGAGGGACTGTATGCGGTGCCCTTTACAAACTATCAGATCCTGTTTTTCAGCAATACAGAGATATTGGATCAGTATGACTTGGAGGTTCCATCTACCTGGGAGGAGTTCCTGGATGCCTGTGCCGTGCTGAAGGAAAATGGGGTGCAGCCGCTTATCGTTGGCGAAAAGGATGACTACCGTTTTGGACATCTTCATACCGTGCTTTCTCTGAAGACCTATGGACCTGAGGTTGGAAAGCTGCTGGGGAGCAGAGAGATGGCTTATGACGGCGAGGAAATGCTGAAGATTTACGGCATGATCCAGGAGCTGATCGATAAGGGATATTTAGGAGATAATCTGCTGAGTACAGATGCAAACCAGGAAAACTCCGCATTTACCAACGGCGAGTGTGCGTTTCAGTTCCAGGGCTCCTGGAGAGCAGGTTCTTTGGCGTCCTCTGAAAGTGATCTGTATGCAAACAAGTCCATCACCGTTTCTCGGTTCCCGAGTGTGACGGAGGAATATGCAAAGGTAGACATGGGCGGTGGAAATGAATCCTTCTTTGTGTGGAAATTGGGTAAGAGCGAGGAAGAGGTTGCCGCATCCATTGTTCTTCTGAAGTATATCACCAGTGTTGATTTTTGTGATGGCCTGCAGGAGATCAGCCCCAACACCATGGCTATTAAGACCACCGTTGAAACGGATAATTACGTGCTGAATGATATTATGAGCATCATGTCTGAGACAGAAGCGATCGTGGGAGATCTTCAGAATTACGATACGCAGTCCCATATGATCAATACCGTTCGTTCTGGTCTGCAGAGCCTGGCTATGGGAAATACGCCGGAAGAGGTGGGAGCGCAGATTATTGATACCATGTCACAGTACGAATAAAAAGACTCGGCTGCTGTAAAGGCTGCAGATAAATGATGGGGCTGTCCAGGACAGCCCCTTTTTCGGTAAAGGAGAAGCTAAAGCTATGAAGTTGAAACGGAAAGATTATGTGATCGCTGTCTTATTCCTTCTGCCTGCGCTGATTCTGATCTCTGGTTTGATTATTTACCCTATTGGAAATGCTTTGGTGCTTTCTTTTCAGAAATGGAAGGGGATTTTTGGGACGCCAAAGACATGGGTTGGGTTGGAGAACTATATTGGGATCCTAACTAATGAGATGTTCTGGAAATCTATGTTAAATTCAGTTTGGTTTATCGTGGGCGGTTTTGGTGTTCTGATGCCATTATCCTTCGGATTGGCGCTGCTTATCACATCAAAAATGAAATTCACACGTTTTATGAAGACGGCCTATTTTATGCCTGTTATTCTGGGCACCACAACCGTAGCGCTGATGTGGACATACATATTGAATCCTGAGTGGGGTGCCATGGCGCAGATCTTACGTTTTTTGGGCCTGGATCAAGCGGTGTTTGACTGGCTGTCAACGCCGACATTGAACGTTTGGTGCGTGGTTCTGGTTAATGAATGGATGTATGCGGGCTACAATATGCTGATATTTGCCGCTGGTTTGGTTGCGATACCGGAGGAGCTTCATGAGGCTGCAGTGATCGATGGCTGCGGCGGATGGCAAAAACTCCGGTATGTTACGCTTCCGCTTTGCAAGAACTCATTTAAGGTATTCTCTATCCTCTGTGTAACGGGATGCCTGAAAGTGTTTGATATCGTGTGGGCGATGACGAGAGGCGGTCCTAACAATGTGAGTTCAACACCTGCGATCATGCTCTATACGCAGGCATTCCAATATAAGCTGTTTGGCAGAAGCGGCGCCTATAGTATCATTCTGTTGGTGTTTGGGCTTGTGCTGAGTGTGATTATGAACAGAGTGTTCCGGCAGGAAGACGATCTATATGCATAGTAGGGAGGTGAATAAGATGCAGAAAATAAAAAGAGGAGTTTTATATGTTTTTGCCTTCCTTTGGTGTGCGATCACTCTTTTGCCGCTTCTGATCACGCTGCTGGCTTCTTTTAAGAACAATGATGAAATATATGCAGGGCTTTTCAGTATACCAAAGATCTGGAGATTTTCTAACTACGCCGTTGCTTCGGAGACGGCAAAGGCGTTGATTTCTGTGGGAAACTCTTTGCTTTTGGCTCTTTGCACCACCGTGGCAGTTACGGTCATCGGGATGATGGCTGCATATGCGCTGTCCCGTAAAAGCAGGATCAGATTTATGAAACCGCTGAATTTGTTTTTTATGGTGGGAGTGATGGTTCCGGTACATTCTACGATCGTTCCCATCAATACCATTGCCACGGCTGTGGGAGGAAAAGACAATTACTTTTTCTTGCTGTTGGTGTATACTACCTTTAATCTGGCTCAGGCGATTTTTCTGTATACCGGATTTATGAACGGTATTGATATGAGTATGGATGAGGCTGCTATCATAGATGGCTGCGGAGATGTAAGGCTGTTGACCAAGGTTCTTATTCCTATCTGTAAGCCGATCATTGCAACAGAGGCGATTTTTGTGTTTATTTATGGTTATAGTGAGCTGATTTTTTCTTTGATCCTAATTTCAGATGAGGCAAAGTATACGGTATCCAGAGCCATGCTCAGCTTTACCGGGAATCATACCATTGATCTGGGGCCTCAGTTTGCGTTTGTGGTAATGGCAATGGTACCAACGGTGATTATTTACGTATTGTTTCATGAAAAAGTGGAGGCAGGCGCATTGGCGGGAGCTGTCAAGGGCTGATTTCGCTGCAGATATATTGCCGTGGGGCGAATTATTCATTGTGACGGTTTGGATCTATACGGAGAATATGTTCCTCCGTGAAGAAAAAATCTGCTCCTGCGGCAAGCTCCGTGAGATGTGCGATGGTCGAGACGGCCAGGGCATCTCCGCAGGAGGTACGGTTTTCATAAAATGCATAATAGCCGCCGTAGAGCATGTAGGTGAGGGAAATGTGGACCCTGGGGTCGTCCCGGTAGTGGGGACAGGCGTCGAAGATCAGGGTTTCCATGGTCTGTGCGATCTTCTGCACCAGATACTTGCTGCGGCTTCCGGAAAAAAGGGTGCCTATGAGGGCATCCTTTGCCATGTAATGGAGAAATAGTTCTTTGGTGAAGGCGGCAGGATTTTTCAGGATTTCTTCTGGATGCTGGAGATTTTCAGAGATGGAGGCGACCACCTCGTTTTCCAGCTGGTCCGAAAGGTCGTAGATGTCGCAGTAATGGGAATAAAAGGTGGACTTGTTGATTTGGGCTTTTTGGCAAAGCTCTTTAACGGTGATGCGCTCCAGGTCCTTATGGGCCCGGATCTCCAGAAAGGCATTGATGATACTCCGGCGTGTTTTTGCGATTCGTATATCCATGGGGCGTGTCCTCTTTTTTGTCTTTTTGGGGATCCACAGATCCGTGGATCTTGAGATGAAAAACGACAATTTGGAAAAAAGGTTGGATAACCTACGATTTTTCCGCTTTGTCGGTGGATGATCCATGGCTCCTATTATATACTGGTTCACGCAGAAAAACAACCAGTGTCTATTTGGAATCTTATCAGCATTCCTCCGTTCCCAAACGGTGAAGGCGAGGGTAATGGGGAATGCTTTCGCCGACAGGGGAAAAGCTTCTGTCGATGGGCGGTGGGGTGGCATTGGTCTGCGAGTATACTGCAGATGGGACTTTCCGTTTTACAAGGAGGAGCGTATGGATTTATATAACTTTTATACAGGAAAAGAATTTGAGGCTTATGAATTTCTGGGAGCTCACGTCTTTGATGAAGGGGTGACCTTCCGCACCTTTGCACCGGCGGCGAGCCGGATTTCAGTCATCGGAGAATTTAACGGATGGACGGAGACGCCGATGAACAGGATCTGTGATGGGAACTTTTGGGAATGTACCATTTATGGGGCTGTGCAGGGACAAATGTATAAATACCGTATCTATGGGAATAACGGAACCTGCCGGGATCACGGGGATCCTTTTGCTTTTTACAGTGAGGTCCGTCCGGGAACGGCTTCTGTGATCTGGGGAAGAGAGGGCTATTCTTTTACCGATGAGAAGTGGATGTCCCAAAAAAAGGACGCATATCATCAGCCGGTGAATATTTATGAGATGCATTTCGGATCCTGGAAAAAGAAGGACCAGGGCTATGGGCCGGAAAGCTGGTATTCCTATGAGGAGCTGGCAGAAGAGCTCATACCATATTTGAAGGAACAGGGCTATAATTATCTGGAAATCATGCCTCTTTGCGAATATCCCTGCGATGAGTCCTGGGGGTACCAGGGAACTGGCTATTTCAGCCCCACATCCCGGTATGGAACCCCGGAGGAGCTGAAGTGCTTTATCGACCAGTGTCATAAGGCGGACATTGGCGTGATTCTGGATTTTGTGCCGGTACATTTTGCGGTCAATGATTATGCTTTGGCAAATTATGATGGGACAGCTCTTTTTGAGTACCCGCATATCGATGTGGGACGAAATGAATGGGGAAGCTGTAATTTTATGCATTCCCGGGGGGAGGTGTGCAGCTTTTTACAGTCCTGTGCCCTATACTGGCTGAAGGAATTTCACTTTGACGGTCTCCGCATGGATGCGGTGGGAAATCTTATTTACTGGCAGGGAGACAAGGGGAGGGGAGAAAACGTGGCAGCGCTGAAATTCCTCCGGGTAATGAACCAGGGATTGAAGGAACGTTTTCCCCAGGCTCTTTTATTTGCGGAAGACTCCACTCCCTATCCAGGTGTTACCAGGCCGGTGTCACAGGGAGGACTTGGCTTTGATTATAAGTGGGATCTGGGCTGGATGCATGACACACTGTCCTATTTTCAGAGCAATACCCAGGAGAGAAGGGAGCGCTACCACCAGCTGACCTTTTCCATGATGTACTTTTACAACGAGAAATATATTCTGCCCCTGTCTCATGACGAGGTGGTCCACGGAAAAGCGACCATCGCCCAGAAGATGAATGGAGACTATGAGGGAAAGTTTCCTCAGGCCCGGGCCTTTTATCTGTATATGTATGCCCATCCAGGAGCAAAGCTGAACTTTATGGGAAATGAGCTTGCCCAGCTGAAGGAATGGGGGGAGAAAAACGAACTGGACTGGATGCTTTTGGATTTTCCTATCCATGAAAGCTTTCACCGCTTCATGAAGGATCTGAACCGCTGCTATCTGGAGGATCCGGCGCTTTGGGCCATGGAGTATGAAGAGGGAGGATTTTCCTGGATCGACTGTCACCAGGAGGAAAAATGTATTTACGCCTTTTATCGAAGGGGAGGAGGCCAGACCATCCTGGCTGTTTTCAATTTTTCGGAGGAGGAACAGATCTATGATCTGAAGATGGAGGAGGGAGAGTACCGCCTTCTTATAGCCAGCGACCAGACCATCTACGGCGGCGAAAAGGATTATGGCAAACAGGAGCAGAGGATTCAGGGAAAAAGCGCATCGCTTACTCTTTCTCCCTTCAGCGGGCGGTATTACGTAAAAGAATGACTGCGGCTCGCAGCAGCAGGTCTTGGGGATGGGAATCCTAAAAAAAGACCCTCCAGGTTAGGCGTGTTCTTGGCATTCTCCTTTGCTGAAAATGGTCCTGACCAGTATATCGAAACGACAGAGATCCGGCTTTTGGATGTGAGAGATTTTCCAAAAGCCGGATCTGCTGTTTAGATGGGGAGACGAGGCTGCGGGGGAGGTCTTGGGTATGCTGTACTGAATTATGCAGGTAAAATAAACAAAATGCGGCCGTAAATCCAGCGTTTATGCGGGTTTTCGGCCTTTCTTTCTTGTCATTTTTTCATGGTAAATATGGCTCAATGAAGCGTAACCGAAGTCTTTGCGGAGGTCATTGCCAATGCAGAGCCTGTCCGAATTGTAGAACGTGGAGAGGATCGAGGTCTGCGTTTCCTTATTAAGTTCCGTTTCATAACAATGCTTACCATACCATAAAGCGTCATAAAATGCTGGTAAAATACGATTAGATTTCAAAAATATAAAAGGCTTTCAAGCTGTAATCGAACATATACTGCTGCAAACCAGTGGAGATTTCCAAATGGATACGGTTCCTTTGAAATGATGTTTATTATAAATAATGCACAACTATAAACGATCAATTTTGTAATTATTAGATAAATTGATCGTTTTTTTTATTTGGGGTATTTACATTAATGTCAGTTTGTGATATTAATATATTAGATTTTAAAAGACATTTAAAAAATATCTTATAAAATGGAGGCGAGAACATGTCCAAAATGAAATGTGCTGTGTTTTATGGCAAACATGATTTACGGGTTGAGGAAAAAGAGATACCGGTCATTGGATGTGATGAAGTGTTGATCAAGGTTATGGCATGTGGAGTGTGCGGCTCTGATGTACATATTTATGAGGGAGACCAGGGTTCGACCATGCCGGAACCGCCTTTGATCCAGGGACATGAGTTCTCAGGGATAGTCGTGGAGGCAGGGCCCGGGGTGGAGACTGTCCAAGTGGGAGATAGAGTTTGCATAGACCCCGCTGAAAACTGTAATGAATGTTATTACTGTCAGTCTGGTATGATGGGGCATTGTTCTCATATGGGCGCCGTTGGGACAACGCTTGATGGAGGATTTGCACAGTACTGCAAGGTGAAGGCGCGCTTGGTTCATAAGCTGGCAGATGATGTTAGCTTTATTGAAGGGGCGATGGCTGAGCCGTTGGCTTGTTGCATCAATGGGGCCGATAGAAGTGAGGTCAAGGTTGGTGACAATGTCCTGATATATGGCGGAGGCATGATAGGTCTGCTGTTTGTACAGCTGGAAAAACTGAAAGGGGCTAGTCATGTTATCCTTGTAGAGCCTATTGAATCCAAGCGAAGGATCGCCCTTGAATTGGGAGCGGATATGGTTATCGATCCCACAAAGGAAGATGTAAAAAAAGCTCTTGAAGAAAAAGGCATCCGTCACGTGCAGTGTGTGATAGAGACCTGTGGACTAAAGAAAACAGCAGAGGAAGCCATCGATATCGTCGACAAGAAGGGGATTGTCTTGTTGTTCGCTGTAACCGCCCTAGATTCTTATATAGAACTTAAAACGTACCAGCTTTTTCAAAAGGAATTGACGATCAAGGGTTCATTCTGCAGTCCTTATGCCCTGGGGAGGGCAGTTGAGCTTCTGAACGCTCACAGGGTGGACGTTACTAAGATGCTGGCAGATGCGGTACCTTTGGAAAAACTAGAAGAGATCCTGAGCGAGCCGTCATTGAGGGCAAAGGGGAAGTATGTCGTACTTCCCAATGGAGAGGATGCGTAGATATTACAGTGCAACGCTGTTAATATAAAAAAATAAAAAAGAAAAGGAGAAGAAAGAAAATGAAAGCAAAAACGAGAGTAGTATTGGGTGCGGCAACTGCAACGATTGCTTTAGGAGCGATGACTTCTATGGTGCATGCGGAGGGACTGAAGATCGGTTTAGCTGTACAGACGCTGAGCAATCAGGTATGGGCGCAGCAGGCAGAGCAGATTCAGAAAAGAAGCGAGGAGGATGGGAACGAGGTTACAGTTGTTGAATGCAAAGAAAATGCAAATACCCAGATCGACCAGCTTGAGAATTTCATAAGCGCTGGCGTAAACGTGATCATTGTTCAGCCCCAGGATCCAGATGCGATTGAGGAAGTGTGCAAGGAAGCCATGGAATCAGGGATCAAGGTTGTGTGCTGGGATGAGGAAATGGAAAATTCAGATGTGAACTGGATCATTGAAAACTACAACTTAGGCTTGGAGATCGGTACACAGGCATCAGAGTGGATAAACGAGAAATTTGAGGATGGTTCATGCCAGGTAGCTGTTTTAGGATATCCGCAGACGCCGATCCTTCTTCAGAGAGAAAATGGTATTTTGGATGCATTGGCTGAAAATGCGCCAAATGCAGAAGTTGTGGCAAACCAGCCGGCTATTGATACTACGGAAGGCTTGAATGCGATGGAGACGATCCTTCAGGCGAATCCAGATGTGAAGGTCGTTTGTTGCATTGGCGGCGGCGGAGCAGCCGGCGCAAATGAAGCCTTGAAGGGATTTTATGGTGATGAGGTTCCGGAGGACATTGGAATCTTCTCTACAGATCTGACCGATGAGACGATCGCATCCATTGAAAATGGGGAATTTGACCGTATGGTAGTGGCTATTACAGGAAACGCATATGTTTGCGGAGATACGGTATATGATCTGGCAATCGAGTGTGTGAACGGCGAGGTTGAGGAGCATAATGTGTATAGAGAACTGATCCCTGTGACAAGCGAGAACTTGGCCGAAATGGTTTCTCCAAAGGAGTGATAGTTTCCGGGACTGAATAACTGTATGAGATCGTGATGGTTCCGTGCAGGTATGGTAATCGAGAATGATTATAGGGCGGGGATGCTTTCCCCGCCTTTTTGGAAAAGAGAAAGATCAGAGGAAAGGGAGGGACGGCATGAAAACCTACGAGAATATTTTGGAGTTAAAAAATATCTCCAAGTACTATCCTGGTGTTAGGGCTTTAAACCAAGTATCCTTGTCCGTTAGGAAGGGAGAGATACATGCGCTGGTGGGCGAGAATGGAGCAGGAAAATCTACTCTTATCAAGACGTGCAGCGGTGCGATCACACCTTCGGAAGGTGAGATCATAGTAAATGGCAGATCTTTTCAGGAAATGACGCCCAAGCTATCAGAGCAGAATGGTATTGGCGTTATATATCAGGAATTTAATCTTGTGGGCGACTTATCCGTAGCTGAAAATATATTTTTGGGAAGAGCGATCAGAAAAGGGATAGTCGTGGACCAGAAAGCAATGGAGCAAGAAGCGAAAAAGATATTGGATTCTCTCCACATGAATATAGATCCTAAAACAATGGTGAAAAAATTGAGCGTTGGATACCAGCAGATGGTAGAGATCGCAAAAGCGATGTCGCAAAATGCCCGTATCCTCATTATGGACGAGCCATCAGCTCCTCTTACAAGTGCCGAAGTCAAAAACATGTTTGAGGTTGTGGATCTACTAAAGAAAAACGGAGTGTCGATCATATATATCTCTCATCGTTTGGATGAGATATTCCAGCTGTCCGACAGGATCACCGTGTTAAGAGACGGCGAATACGTAACGACTCTGAATACATGCGATACAAACAAGGATGAATTAGTAAAGTATATGGTAGGGCGTCAGCTAAAAGAAATTTATCCTGCCAGGAATAAAGAATGCATCAAGGATGAAGTGGTTTTTGAAGCTAGGAATGTTTCTGGGAACGGAGACGAAGATATCTCTTTCAAGATCCATAGAGGAGAAGTCTTAGGTTTGGGGGGCTTGGTAGGAGCTGGGCGTACAGAATTTTCGGAGATGATGTTTGGGATCGTGCCTAAATCGTCAGGGCATTTTTATATTAAGGGAAAAGAGGTTTCTCCCTCTTCGCCGAGAGATGCCATACAGCTGGGTATTGGTTTAGTTCCAGAGGATCGGAAGGCAAAGGGAGCGCTGCTGGGATTGAGTATTACAGAAAATATTAATATGCCGACTTACAGAAAAATATCGAAAGGAAGCGTTATTGACAAAAAGAGAGAAAGAAGTATTGCTGAAAAGTACAAGGGCGAAATTTCGATCAAGACGCCAAATTTGGAGCAAAAAGTAAAAAATTTGAGTGGTGGAAATCAGCAAAAGGTGATCTTGGCTAAATGGCTGGCTGCGGATTCGGAGTTGCTTATTTTTGATGAGCCGACAAGAGGTATTGATGTTGGCGCAAAGCAGGAGATTTATACACTGATCAATACTTTGGTTGAACAGGGGAAAGCTGTGTTGATGATTTCATCAGAGATGGAAGAGCTCATGGGAATGTCGGATAGGATTCTGATCCTGGCGGAGGGCAGAGCCAGCGGTGAACTGAAAAAGGAAGAATTTGATCAAGAATTGATCATGAAATATGCTTCTATGGAAAGAGAGGGTGAAGGAAAATGAAAAGTGTTCTTAACACGTTAAAAAGCAGAGCGATATGGTTGTTTCTTTTTTTGATGTTTTTGTTCTTTGCTGTAATGAGTGAAAATTTTTTGACTATGAGAAACCTGTTAAATGTTGCGAAACAGGTAGCGGTTTTTGGAATTGCATCAGTCGGCATGACTTATGTTATCCTGTTGGGGGGCATCGACCTGGCAACTGGATCCGTTATTTCATTTATTAACATAGTGGCCGCGTATATTATGGTGAATTTGGGATGGAGTCCAGTGGTGGCGGTGATATTATCGCTGATTGTCAGTACGCTGATCGGATTCTTAAATGGATTTATCATTGCGGAGGTCAAAATGCCGCCACTGATCGTGACCTTTGCTTCTCAAACAATATTTGCGGGGTTGGCATACATTATCTGTAAAGGAACACCCATTTCAAGGTTTCCTGAATCTTTCTTAAAAATAGGACAGGGATATGTTGGGGTGGTTCCGGTTCCTGTGATCATTATGGTAGTTTGCTTTGCGGTAGGGGCATTTATCCTGGACAAGACTTATTTTGGCCGCTATTTTTATGCACTTGGCGGAAATGAAGAGGCAGCGGAGCTTTCGGGTATTCAGATAAAAAAAGTAAAATGGTTGGTTTACGCATTGTCTGGACTGTTCGCTGGGATTGCCGGGTTAGTCATGTTGGCGCGTGCAAATACAGGACAGCCAAATGCGGGACTGGGCTATGAATTTGATGTGATCACCTGTGTGGTATTAGGTGGTGTCAGCGTGAACGGAGGATCCGGAAAAATGTCAAACGTGATCGCAGGTGTCTTGATCATTGGTGTTTTAAGTAATGGTATGGTGCTCCTAAATGTTAGCTCCTATCTGCAGATGGTCATCAAAGGTATTATCTTGCTTTTAGCTGTAGGATCTGATTGTATCCAGCAGCAGAATCTTCTTCGGGTAAAAAAGGCTTAATGGTAAATGTGATTGCTGAAGCTTAACAAAGATCAGAAAAGAGGTATAAGTTGATGGATGGAAAAATGAAAGTTGCGGTCATGACAGGTGTACAGAAAGTAGAACTGACAGAAAGAAATATACCGGTTCCGGGAGACGAAGAAGTGTTGGTACGGATCGAGTATGTGGGGATCTGTGGTTCTGATCTTCACTACTATGAAGCCGGAGGGATCGGCAGTAATATTGTGGAGCCGCCCTTTGTTTTAGGCCATGAAGCTGGTGGTACAGTGGTAGAGGTTGGAAAAAACGTCACTCATTTAAAGGTGGGAGATCAAGTGGCGTTGGAGCCAGGTAAAACTTGTGGCAAATGTGAGTTTTGTAAAACTGGAAGATACAATCTTTGCCCTGATGTTGTTTTTTTTGCGACTCCTCCGATAGATGGCGTTTTTCAGGAGTATGTGGCTCATGATGCTGCTCTTTGCTTCAAGGTGCCCCAAAATATGGACACAATGGAGGCTGCGCTTATAGAGCCCTTGGCAGTTGGGTTTCATGCGGCCAGGCAGGGAGGGGCCCAGGCTGGCATGACCGCTGTTGTGACAGGAGCTGGATGCATTGGACTTGTCTCGATGATGGCACTAAAGGCTATGGGTGTCACAAAAATCATCGCTGTGGACATTATGGAAAAACGATTGAGCAAGGCATTGGAGCTGGCTGCCACGGAGGTAGTCAATGGTAAAGAGAAAAATGTGGTGGATGAAATATTAAGACTGACAGATGGTGCTGGACCGGATCTTGTGATCGAAACTGCTGGTGCAGAGATCACGACGCGCCAAGCAATACAATTTGCAAAAAGAGGAGGAACGATCGTCCTGGTGGGTTATTCCCCATCTGGAGAGGTGACGCTTCCTATCAGTCTTGCCCTGGATAAGGAACTTACTTTTAAAACGGTATTCCGTTATCGTCATATTTATCCCATGGCTATTGATGCAGTTGCTTCTGGAAAAGTAAATTTAAAGGGCATTGTGACAGATGTTTTTTCATTAGACCACGTTCAGGAAGCAATGGATAAGAGTATAAAGAACAAGTCAGAGATTGTAAAATCAGTAATAAAAATTGGCTGATCTTACATATATCTGTTAGGTGACGATGAAAAACCAAGGCTTTGGGTGCGCTCCATAGAAGCAGAAATTTAGTTAGCCGAATCCATGAGAGATGAAGGATATATTCTCTATATTGGTTTGTCAAGCTTGAGATGTAGGGTGAAAAAATGATGGGGAGGTTTTTCTCCCCATCTCATCTTGATCAGAATGTGTTTTCGTGTGGCCATTTCCTTTCGCATATAGGTTTTATCTGTTGCAGGGACAGAACCGTTGCTGGGATGGTCTGCCATCATATCGCTTACGTTGATTGGGAATAACATTGGCCGATATAGGCGTTCTTGCGGTAAGATATCAGGTGTTTGTTTGGATCACACTGCGGATAAGTAATTTTCTATAAAACCTGCGGCGGCTCCGATCGCTGCTGCCTCATATTTTAGTATGGCAGGAGTAATAAAGTGAATATCGTCTAAGTAGGGATCCATCTGCATGATCTTTTTTTCTAGTGTTGGCATATAGGGGGGCATATGTTTTCCTAAATACCCGCCTATGATGATATTCAGATCAAAGGCAGATATCATATTGTGGATAGCGAGAGCCAGAGAATCCATGTATTTTTCCCATACGTCCTTGCAGGTTTTGTCACCGCTTTCTAAATGTTGAAAAAAATCCTCTAAATTGTCGCCTGTGCACTCTGACAATATATTGGTACTACAATATGCGTTTACACATCCTTTCCTTCCGCAATAGCATTCCCGTCCTCCTGGATGAAGAGTCATGTGACCAAATTCTCCCGCCCTGCGATTGATCCCCGGGACGGGCTTTCCGTTGAGCATGATAGAGCCCCCGACAGAGGGCCCAAAATAATAGTAAACAGTATTTTCTTCTTTGAGCTCTCTCATCAGTATCTCTGCCGTGCCTGCACTGTCCGCATCATTTTGTATATTGATCGGGTAGGGGAACCATTCGCTCATGATGTTGTAAAGGTCATAGCTGATCTTCATCTCCTCGTGCATTGCCAGTATATCTTTTCCATTACCGGATATGATTGCGGGCAGCGAAACACCCAGCCCTATGATCGAAGAGGCATCCAATCCGTTATCTGTGATTGAGGATTGAATGAAGGTTCGGAGATTTTGATAAGATTCTTCGTCATTTCTGACCTCCATGCGTGTTCTGTTAAAGAACAGGAGATTCATGGCTAAGTCGATCGCTACAACATTCACATGACTTCTTGTGATATCGACTCCAACGGCTACTTTTGCATCCTTGATACATTTGTAGCCGACAGATTTCCGTCCTCCTCTTGATTCCAAAGAACCATCTTCTCTTACAAGTCCCATGCTCAATAGATCATGAAGTCCCTGTGTGACCGTAGGTATACTGAGCCCCAGAGCGGCGGCGGCGTTTCTTTTCGATATCTGCTCTGATCTCAGCATATATCTGAGAAGATTGTTCCTGTTTACTTTTTTTACCTCTATATTATTCAAGTGAATATCCTTTCTCTCTTTTCATTTTGCGGAGATCGTAAACCAAGTCCCTATACTCTGCGCCCATGATCTTACTTAATCTGCGGTATAGCTGGTATAAATTTTGGTAAGTTTGTATACGCTTCTGATCTGGTTTGTATAGCTTGCTTTTCTGACTTCCCATATGGGCTACCGCTTCACGATAGGTATCGAATCCGCCTGCTTTTTTGCCAGCAGATAAAGCCGCATAAATGGCAGAACCAAGGGCGGCTGTTTGGTGGTCGTTCACGACCGCAATGTTTTTCCCTAATACATCCGCATAAATCTGCATGAGCAATTCGTTTTTGTTGGAAATTCCACCACTGGCAATGATCTCCTCGATATGTACGCCTTCTTTTTCGTAGGTTTCAATGATTTTCTTGGTTCCAAAGGCCGTTGCCTCGATCAAAGCACGGTAGACCTCTTCCGGTTTTGTATTTAAGGTCATTCCCATGATCTGCCCTGTCAGGTTTCCATCTACATAAGGTGTTTTATTACCGTTCCACCAATCCAGTGCCAACAATCCGCTTTGGCCTGGATAGAGCTCTTTGGCTTTGAGGCATAAAAGACTATGGAGGTTCAGAGATTTCTCTTCGGCTTCTTGTTCGTATTGCCTAGAAATAAATTGCTCTGTAAACCAGCCAAATAAGTCGCCTACAGAGGCCAGCCCAGATTCGAATGCATAGTATCCCGGTATAATGGCATCCTTTACTCCTCCGCAGATTCCATCTCCTGAATAAGGAGTTTTGCTGAACCCTACCATAACGCTGGAGGTTCCAAGGACCATCATCACTTGCGTGATGTCTGTTATTCCGCTGCCAGGAACTCCAGCGTGGGAATCGATGACGGCAGGTGCTACTGCAATCCCACTTTTCAGTCCGAACCTTCGAGCACAGGCTTGATCTAACCTTCCTACAACCCCGCCTATGGAGCAGACCTCTCCTGGCATTTTCGCTTCTAAGTTTTTCAAACGAGAGTCGAATTTTTCTAATAAGTCCTTTTCCACATAGCCTTCCGGTGCAGACCACCAGGCCTTATATCCGGCCATAGAGCAGCTTCGTTTATGAGAACCCGTAAGGACTCTGGACAGCCAGTCTCCTGCCTCCAGGATTTCGTCTGCGCATTCATATATCTCAGGATCCTCTTCTAAGATTTCCATAATCTTGGGAATCAGCAATTCGGGAGATACCTTCCCTCCAAATCTGGGTAATCCGCTTATTCCGAGTCCATCTAAAATGCTGTTTACTTTATCTGCCTGTTTTTGGGCTCCATGATGCTTCCATAATTTTACATAAGCGTTTCTTCTGGAAGCGTATTTTTCCTGAAAACAAAGAGGAACCCCATTTTTGTCTACAGGAAGCATCGTACACGAAGTGAAGTCAATTCCTATTCCGATGATATTTTCCGCAGGTACTTCGCTTTCCTTTATCAGGGTAGGTATGACCTCGTCTAAAACATCCAGATAATCTTGAGGATGCTCTAAACACCATGCATCTGGAAGCGGCGTTTTTTTATCCGGTAAAAATTCATCCATGACTCCGTGAGCGTATTTTTTTATGGCGGATGCCATTATCTTTCCATCTCGGCACCGTACTAAGATCCCTCTGCCGGACAGTGTTCCAAAATCAAGACCAATCGTGTAAGTATCTTCCTGCATGTTTTCGCCACCTTTTTCAAAGTATTTTCATAAGTGTATTTTTATTATAAAAGAGATGATTTCACAAGTCAAGCCAATACATGGAAGAATTAACCATACTATATTCGTTGTTGATCGAGAACGTCCGGATAAGTCTTCGCTGCATCTGTTTTGCCGTCCTCAAACAAGGTAGAAAGGAAAACATTCTATCTGGAAAGAGCGTCGTGGAGAGTGCGATCGTTAGTAGTAGATGGTACTGTTTATTGTACAGGAGAACGCTAGGGACAAAAAACAGGGTGGGAAAACAATGGCAAAACCCCTGCATCCAGGATATTTGGGTACTGGATGCAGGGATTTTTTTGTGATCTGGAGAAGGCGGAAAATGTATTAAGAAATGTGGCGTTTGATGGCTTCAAAGCTTTCTTTGCTGATCACGTGTTCGATGCGGCAGGCGTCTGCGGTGGCGGTTTCTTCATTGACACCCAGACGGGTCAGCCAGGAGGAGAGGAGCTGGTGGCGTTCGTAGATCATATCGGCAATCTCCTGGCCGGAGGGGGTCAGGTAGATATAGCCCTCCGGCGTCACGGTGATGTGCTTTTTTTCCCGAAGGTTTTTCATGGCTACGCTGACGCTGGATTTTTTGAAGCCAAGCTCTTCGGCAATATCAACGGAGCGGACCACCGGTTTTTTCTTGCTAAGGATCAGGATAGTTTCCAGATAATTTTCTGCAGATTCATTGTTTTTCACGATGTGTTCACCTCGACTTTTTGTTTTGTTGGAAAAAATCTTTCACAATTTATGAATTAGTGTAACATATTTTGGAAAATTGGGCAAATCCTTTTTCGGATCTCTGCCGCTTTATGGCTTTCCTTTTGTTGTTTTTCATCCTGTTCCGATTTATAATATGGCGTAGGGGCCGGGGGTGTTTTGGCCTGTGAGGATGGAAGGGGACCTCCTGTTTTCTGCTGGGGCTGGGAGCGGACCTGGAGAGGCGGGAGAGGCTCTTTATGCGGAACTCTGTGTGGAGGATATCGGAAGGTGAAAGGAGGAAGTGCTTGTATGGATCAGCCTTGGGAAAAAGGAAGCGTGGATTTTTCGGAGAGGGAGGTCTGGATCCCTCATGGGGAGCGGAGGGTTTTTGGGAAAATGTATGTTCCGGGGACAAGAGGGACTTGCCGGGCAGTGATCATGAGTCATGGCTATAATGGGTGCCACAAGGATTTTCAGGAGGAGGGGCGGTATTTTGCCTCCCATGGGATCCTGGCCTTGGCCATTGATTTTTGCGGAGGCTCCGCTGTTTCCAGAAGCAGCGGGGATTCCAGGGACATGACCGTTTTTACGGAAAAGGAGGATCTTCTGGCTGTCTTTGACTTTGTAAAAGGAATGGAGGAGACTCAGGACGACGGGATCTTCCTCTTTGGAGGAAGTCAGGGAGGGCTGGTGACGGCGCTGGCGGCGGAGGAGCGAAGGGATGCGGCCGGGTTGATCCTCTATTATCCGGCCTTTAATATCCCGGATGACTGGCGGAAGAGGTATCCCAGGGAGGAGGACATTCCTGAGGGATTGGATTTCTGGGATCTGCCCTTGGGGAAGGGGTATTTTACCAGTATCCGTACCCTGGAGCCTATGAAGGAGATCGGAGGATTTCGGAACAGGGTCCTGATCATTCACGGAGCCGATGACGTGATCGTGCCGCTGTCTTATCAGATCCAGGCCCAGCGCATTTATGAGGACGCCCAGCTCACCATCTGGCCGAAGGAGGGGCATGGCTTTTCCCCTAAAAGACAGGCCGAGGGCGCCAGGCTGGCGCTGTATTTTATGCAGTCTTAAGTGAAAAATCCCCTGTGTGCACCGCAGGGGATTTTTTCTAAGGTATGCCTAGTGGAAGAGGCGGAAAGGGAACCGATCCCACGGGGCGGTGGGCGCTTGGCCGGAGCATAGAAAATTGAGGAAGGGGAAAAATGCCATCGCCGCCGGCAATTTTCATGGACCTCTTTATGGGATGAATCAGGTGTCTGGACCGCTGCGGGGAAAAAGGGAAAATCCCCCAAGGGGGCTTGTGTGAGGGCTGGTTTTTTTGATAAAATGACAGGACAAAACGAAAATGTGGAGAGGGTTTACGGAGGGATTTCTGCAGTGAGGGAATTGCTGGAAGAGATAGAAAGCTACTGGAGTACCCGAACGGAGGGCTATTGGGAGGTCAATCAAAAGGAACTGGCAGGGAGCCAGAGGAAAGCTTGGTTGTCGGTGCTGGAGGCAGAGCTTTCCGGGGCGGACAAGGAGGGCTTGAGGATTCTGGACGTTGGAACGGGCCCTGGCTTTTTCCCCATCATCCTGGGGGAGGCGGGCTACTGCGTGGATGCGGTGGACTACACTCAGGGAATGCTGGAGCTGGCGGAAAGAAATGTGCGGCAGTTCCTGGGGAGGCGGGCGAAAAACGTTCATTTTTGCAGGATGGACGCCCAGAGGCTGGACTTTCCCCAGGGGACCTTCGATTTGGTCATTTCCCGAAACCTCACCTGGAACCTTCCCGATCCCCGGAGCGCCTATGGGGAGTGGATGAGGGTTTTGAAGCCGGGAGGCAGGCTTTTGAATTTTGACGCCAACTGGTACGGATACCTGTACGATGAGGAAAAAAAGAGAGATTATGAAAGGGATCGCAGAGACGTGGAAAAGGAATGTCTGGACGATCATTATGTGGGGGCGGACATTCCACGGATGGAGGAGATTGCCAGAAGCGTCCCCCTTTCGGCCATTCGGCGTCCGGCGTGGGACGAGGAGGTGCTGAGCGGGCTGGGCGCACAGAGAGTGGAGACGGATCCGGGAATTTGGGAAAAGGTGTGGAGCAGTGAGGAAAAACTGAATTATCGTTCCACGCCCATGTTTATGGTACGGGCTGTGAAATAGAGTCCGTTTTGTGCGTATCTCTCTGTTTTTGCAGGGGAGCGCTGTGGGCGTGCAGGTCTGCCGGCAGCCGGTTTCTTTGTTATTTATGAAGAAGCAGGGCTTAGGGATGGGCGCTCAGGAGAGACGGAGCTGGCACTGTAGGCGTGCCGCATAAAAGGCGAGAAGGAAGGAGCTGGATAAAATGGAAAATATGATGTCAGAGAATTGGGGGGCCTATACCCTGGGCGGACTGACGGCCGCACCGGGAGAGTGCGTGCAGGGGGATGTGGTCATTGGTGACGGGGAGTTTCGTCTTCCGGCCGCCATTATCCGGGGCGGCCAGCCGGGAAAAACCGCATTGGTGACGGCAGGCGTTCATGCCGGAGAATACGTGGGCATCCAGGCGGCCGTGGAGCTGGCGGCCAGGCTGGATCCGAAAAAGGTGAGGGGAACGGTCATCATTGTGAAGGTGGTCTGCCGGTATGAGTTTGAAAACCGCCATGGGAGCCTGTGCCGGGAGGATGGAAGAAATTTGAACCGGGAGTTTCCAGGCAAAAGGGACGGAAGCAGGTTTGAGCGCCTTGCCTATGGGGTGGAGAAGGAGCTTCACAGGGAGGCGGATTATTACATCGACCTTCACAGTGGGGACGATTACGAGGAATTGGGCGCCTATGTGTACTATGCGGGCATGGCGGAGCCCCAGGTGGCCGAAGCGTCCCGAAGGATGGCCCAGCAGGTGGACGTGCCCTACATGGTCAGATCTGACGTGGGTTCTGGCGGCTCGTACAATTACGCCGCCGCCTGTGGCGTTCCCAGCATCCTCATAGAACGGGGAGGAATGGGGGCCTGGACGAAGGAGGAGGCCCATTCTACCATGAGGGATGTGCGGAACATTCTCTGCCACCTTGGGATTTATGATGGGGAAAAAAGCGGCCGCCAGTATTATCCCCTGGAGGTGCAGGAGGTACAGTATCAGTCTGCCTCCTATGACGGACTGTGGTATCCGGAAAAGAAGCCGGGAGACATTTTTATGTCCGGGGAGGTGCTGGGGCAGGTCAGGGACTATGATGGAAAGGTGCTGGAGACCAGCGTGGCCTATGATGATGGGGTGATCCTGTATCAGACGGGCTCCCTACAGGTGCTGAAGGATGGCCCCATGGTGGCCTATGGCAAGATCCGCCGCGGACCGGATGATCGGAAGGAGCGGGTGACCAACTACTGGACGAAGCGCAGCGAAAGCTTTTTGGAGCAGCGCCGGGCGGAGCTTCGGGATCCTATTGCGGGGCGGTGGATGGAGGAGATCCGAAGGCAGCTGCCCCAGGGCAGAGGCCTGAAGATCCTTGACGCTGGCTGTGGGGCTGGTTTTTTTACCATTCTTTTGTCCAAGGAGGGACATGAGGTCACCGGGGTGGATCTGACACCGGAGATGATCGCCTGTGCCAGAGAGCTGGCGCAGGAGGAGGGCGTGTCCTGCACTCTGTCGGTGATGGATGCGGAGCATCTGGATTTTCCAGACGAGGCCTTTGACGTGGTGATTTCCCGCAACCTTACCTGGACTCTTCCGGAGGCAGATGTGGCTTATGAGGAGTGGAGCCGGGTGCTGAAGAAGGGCGGCGTGCTTATTAATTTTGATGCTAATTATGGGGCCGTTGACTTTTCGGATACCACGGGCCTGCCCCAGAGGCACGCCCACCGTGCCATTGGGGAGGAATTGAACCGAGAGTGTGAGGAGATCAAGCGGCAGATGCCCATCAGTTCCTTCAAAAGGCCTGCCTGGGATCTGGAGGCCCTGGGAAAATGTGGCTTGGAGCGGTTCTGGGTGGATCTTGGGGTACACAAAAGGATTTACAAGGAGGCAGATGAGTTTTACAATCCAACGCCTCTTTTCCTTCTTCGGGGAGAAAAATAAGGAGCGGAAGCTCCAGGAAGCCGTGCAGAGTGGGCACGGCTTTCTTTTTAGGTAGACTTTTCTGAGAAAAGCTGATAAAATGAAAAAAGGTCTGTAAATACAGCCGTATTTCTGGAGTGGCAGTAAACGGCGGAAAGGAGGTTTCTGTATGTCTGAATTTTCATCCATGCTTGGCTCACTCATCGAAGAAAAAGGGATCAAGGTTTATTCCATGGCAAAATACTGTCTGTTGGATCGTTCCACCATGTATAAGGTGATCAATGGCACCAGGAAGCCCCCGTCCATGGAGGCTTTCCACAAAATGGCGGATTTTATGCGCCTGACGCCCATGGAGTACGATATGTTCTTGAAGGCATATGAGATCAGCATCCTGGGAAAGGATGTCTACTATAAAAGGAAGAACATGGAGAATTTTATGTGTGGCTTTCCCACCGCCTTTTCCGTGCCGCCGCTGCAGCTGCCGGAGGATTTCACGGTATCTGCGCAGATAGAACGGGAGAAAAAGGTTCCGGAGTTTGTGACGATCACCAACCAGACGGAGCTGAACCATACCATTTACCATATGTTTCTGGCGGAGTCGGAAAAGCCTCGGGGGCGGATCGGGATGCTTCTTCAGCCAGATCGGAGCTTTGCTTTCGGGCTGCTGGCAGGACAGCTTTCCACAAGCCGTCAGCTCCACATTGATCATCTGGTCTGCCTGGACCATGCGACCCGGATGACGGAGGAGCATGAAAGCTACACGTTGATGTATCTAAAAAATCTCCTCCCCCTGTACGCCAGCTCTCTGGATTATCATTCCTATTGCTTCTATGATGATATTCCGTCTCGTTATTACAATTTCAGCGGCACGCCCTTTTTGATCCTGACGGAGGATTTTGCCCTCACCTGCTGCTCCGATTATTCGGCTGGATTTTTTTATGGGGAAAAGAAGGCGGTGGGGCTTTTGTGGAGTCTTTTTGAGGATTATAAGAGTAAATGCGATCCTCTTTTTCGGGTGCTGAGAACCGTGGAGGAGGAATGTGAGGTCTTTGGGGCCATTGATGCAGTAAATGCGGAGAATTACATCATACAGCCAGAGCCCTGCCTCATCCCTTACATCATCAGGGAGATGCTGGAAAGGGAGATTTATCAGGATATTCCCGAGAGGGAATCGTTTATCGAGTATCTGTGGTCGTACATTGAGGGGAAGGGAAAGGCCTTTCCTTCAAAGAACACGCACATGTATAACACCAAAAACGGACTCCTGCATTTTGCGGCTACCGGCCGGCTTTCCGAGATCCCTGCGGAGATTTACCGTCCTTTTGCGCCGGAAGACCGAAAGGAGCTGCTGCTTCGTCTGAAGGAGGACTGCGGAGAATATGGATTTCATCTTTTAAAGCGCCCTCTGGCGGAAACGCCTCATGATTTTCACCTGTGGATCAGCGATTATTACGCATTCTTGTTTTTCTCAAACGTGAGAAAACAGAATGTTTATCTGGATATCCGGGAGCCGGGGCTTCTGGAGGACATGATGACCTTTGCGGCCGGTATCGGGGAGGATCAGCTGTATTCCCAGGAAGAGACGGAGGCCTACATCCAGCGGCTGGTGGACAGCATTGTGGAGGAGGAATGAGAAAGGGTTCTTTGACTTGGTCTCGCCTTTTTTCACAATAGAAGAAGAGAAAAAAATCCCTCTGGAAAGACTGGGGAAGCCCCAGAAAGCCCTTTCCAGAGGGATTTTTGATTCAAAACCAGGTATTTGCTTTGTGTCAGATCCGACGCTCATCGGGGAAAATACAAATCCTTTTCCTTTTTCATACGCATTTCACACACATTTCCTTAACTCTTTCCTGAGGATGTGAAGATCCTTTCCCTTGAAGCCGTACATTTCGGTCAGGCGGCTTCTTTTATCTTTGATGGTCTTTCTTACGTATTTTCCATTCGATATCCGGCGCATTCCGTCTCCCTTACGGAAACGCCTCGCGGGGGCGGCCGCCAAGAATCCCTTCTGTAAACGGGCGTCCCCCCTCCTGGCTTGATATGGGTAATACTATATAGGATTGGTCCGACTTTCACAATATGTGGCAAATGTTGTGGACAGCTTTTTTGTCCTCGAAGGAACATTATTTTAGTTCTTTTGAGGATTTTTTTCGTGAATTTTGGTGGTTTTGCCAAAGCGCCAGAGAGATTCACTTTGCAGGGTATTCGTCTTTACGAAGATGTTAAATATTTCCAATTCATTTTATCCTAAGCATATCAAATGCAATGGAGGAAGACGATGATTGATTACAGTCCTTTTTGGATCACTCTGAAAGAATCTGAGGAAAACTGGTATACGCTGACGAAAAAGCATCATATGTCCACCAGCACTCTGCATCGTTTGAGACACAACCAGGATGTTTCCATGAAAACCGTCAATGACCTGTGTCGTATCTTAAAATGCGAGATCCAGGACATAGCCGTGTATATTCCTTCTGAGAAAGACCAGATCTTATAAAAAATAGGTTTTTCAAGATTTTGGTTTTTTGTGTCATTTGATGGAACTAAATGCTCTGAAATAGGCGTTCAAACATATGGAACCGCCGCTTTTGGCGGGGGAGAAGGGCGGACGTGGACGGCAAAGGCGGCCCTCCGAATGGGGGAGTGACTGCGAACCATTCTTGAATTTTTCGGTATTTTTTTATATGCTATGACATGGAGGAGAAAAGATATGCCCTCCTGCGGCGCCGGGTCGCCTGGGGCGCACTTTGCCTCTCATGGGATCCAGAAATACGGATGGAAGCAGATCGGCGGGGATTGCTGCTATTTCAGGCCTGGAAGAGGAAAAGGGGGAACCTTACAAAAATGTAAGGTTTCCCCTTTGAAATGTAAGATGGTTCGATGGCAGAAGAGCCGTTTTTTCCCTACAATGGATTACAAGGAACACCAAGGGCGTACCTGTATGCCCCAAATAGGGGCGGATAGAGGAAATGCCAAGGCGTACCTGTATGCCCCAAATAGGGGCGGATAGAGGAAACACCAAGGGCGTACCTGGGTTTCAAAAAACATAGGCGAGAAGGAGGAAAAATGTTTTTATTAGAAGCGACAAATCTGAAGAAAATTTATAGTACCCGTTTTGGAGGGAATAAGGTGGAGGCGCTGAGGAACGTGACCTTTTCCGTGGAAAAAGGAGAGTTCGTGGCCATTATGGGAGAGTCTGGGAGTGGTAAGACGACGCTTCTGAATATTCTGGCAGCGTTGGATGTGCCTACGGAGGGGGAGGTCCTCTTGGAGGGGAAAAGCATTGTTCACCTTTCGGAAAAGGAAATCTCCGCTTTCCGCAGGAAAAATCTGGGATTCGTGTTCCAGGACTTTAACCTTTTGGACACCTTTTCCCTGCGGGACAACATCTATCTTCCTCTGGTCCTGGCTGGGGAGGAGCATGGGGAAATGGAACAGAAGCTGCGTCCCATCGCAAAGGCTCTGCAGATCACGGAGCTTCTGGAAAAGTATCCCTACGAGGTCTCCGGCGGGCAGAAGCAAAGGGCGGCTGTGGCAAGGGCGCTCATTACCCGGCCCAGACTGGTGCTGGCGGATGAGCCGACGGGAGCTCTGGACTCCAAGGCGGCAGGCTCCCTGCTAAAGACCTTTGGGGAGATCAACCAGGCTGGGCAGACCATCCTTATGGTGACCCACAGCGCCCAGGCGGCCAGTCACGCCTCCAGAGTCCTGTTCATCAAGGACGGAGAGGTGTTCCACCAGATCTACCGGGGAGAAAAGACCAGGCAGGAGATGTATCAGATGATCTCTGATACACTTGCCATACTGATGACGGGCGGTGATGAAAATGCGTAGAATGATCTTTGCCAGGCTTGCCCTGACCAATATCCATAAAAACAAGGGCGCTTACCTTCCCTACATCTTTACCTGCATCTGCACCATCGCCATGCTGTACATGATGCTGTTTTTGAACCAGAATGCGGGCATTTCAGCCATTCCCAGCAGTGGCGACATTGTTACCATTACCTTTCTGGGAGTGGTGGTCATAGCCATTTTTTCCTTTGTCTTCCTTCTGTACAGCAATGGTTTTCTCATGAAGCAGAGACAGAAGGAGCTGGGGCTGTACAACATCCTGGGGCTGGAAAAGGGGCATATTGCCAAAATGATGCTGCTGGAGACTGTCATCAGCTCCCTGGTAAGCTTTGCAGGGGGCATCCTTGTGGGGATTCTGGGCAGCAAGCTGGCCCTTTTGCTCCTTTTGAAGCTGATTCGTGTTCCTGCCCAGTTCGGCTTTGAGGTCAGGCTGGAAGCCATTGGCCTTTGCGGAGGCTTTTACGGCGTTATATTTTTGATCATCCTGCTGTTTAATCTGAGGCGGGTCCACGTGGCGAAGCCGGTGGAGCTGCTGCGAGGCGGAAATCAGGGGGAACGGGAGCCAAGGTCCAAATGGCTCATGGCGCTTGCCGGATTTCTCTGCCTGGGAGGAGGATATTACATTGCCGTGACCACGAAATCACCCTTGAGCGCTCTGTCCCTGTTTTTCCTGGCAGTGCTTTTGGTCATGGCGGGAACCTACCTTGTATTCACGGCGGGCAGCATCGTGGTGCTGAAAATGCTCCGAAGAAGAAAAAGCTTCTATTACAAGGCGAAAAACTTTACCAGCGTTTCTGGTATGCTGTACCGTATGAAGCAGAATGCGGTGGGCCTGGCCAGCATTTGCATCTTAAGTACCGGCGTCCTCCTGATGATCTCCACCACCGTGTGTCTAAACTCCGGCCTGGAGGACGTGATGAACGTTCGATTTCCCAGAGAGGTGATGCTCAGTTATAAGAATCTTTCTCTTGAGGAGGGAGCGAAGCTTCGGGACGAGCTGAAAGCCAGGCTTCAGGAGGAGGGGATTTCTTATGAAAATCTCAGTACGGTGATGTGCGTCTCGGCGACTTGTATCCGGGATGGAAATACCCTGTCCTTTGAGCAGCCCTCCGCCCTTCGGGGCATTTCAGAACGGATACAGTACCTGACTCTCATACCGGACAGGGAATACGAGATTCTCACGGGGAAGGAGGTTTTCTTGGAGAAGGGGGCCGTCTGCGGATGGCGCGGGGACCAAAAACCGCTGGGAGATGTTCTGACGGTGGGAGGAGAAAGCTATCAGGTTCAGACGTGGCTTGCGGAGGTTCCCCTGATGGATGCGGTGACAGGCTCCATTGAAAACACTGTCCTGGTGGTGACACAGGAGGATTTTGACCGGCTTTTCCAGCTCCAGAAGGAGGCATACCAGGAGATGGCAAGCGTGCTCACCCTGGAATTTTGCCTGGATCTTACAGCGGAGGGGGAGGAAGAGCTGGAGCTGGGAAACCGCTTTTTAAGCTATGCGTCCACTCTCCAGGACAGCGAAAAGGGGATATGGATCGGACAATCCGGTATGCGCCGCCAATCCTATGAAAGCTTTTACGGTATGTTCGGCGGCCTTCTGTTTCTGGGAATCTTCTTAGGTGCCCTTTTTCTGTGGGGGACGGCCATGATCATCTACCACAAGCAGATATCCGAAGGGTATGAGGATAAGGAGCGGTTTGAGATCATGCAGAAGGTGGGGATGAGCAAGGGGGAGGTGCGGTCCTCCATCCGAAGGCAGATTCTCATGGTGTTTTTCATCCCTCTTCTCATGGCGGCGCTCCATATTTCCATGGCCTTTCCCATGGTGAAACGGCTCCTCAGCCTTTTTGGGATGAGCAACAGCGGCCTTTTTGCCCTGTGTACACTGATCACCATAGGGGTCTTTTCCATCGTCTACGGGCTGATCTACAGCTTTACCGCCCGTTCCTATTACAGGATTGTGGAGAGGCGGCAGTAAAGGAGGCGGGGGTGAACGGCAGCTTCCCTGGGCCCGTTCCCGTGATTTTGCGCTCCTATGTCTTGCAATTCCATCGCTCTGCTGATATACTAGAGTAAAGTGAGCCCTTTTTCCATTGGGAAAAGGGCTTTTTCAAAGAGGAGAGGAGATATCAGGATGCCTGCGGACGGCGGGCGGTAAGGAGGAGAGAGGATCTTGAAGAACCAAGAAGAGAAACGAAGAGAGGGAGAAGACATTCTGTATGGCCTGGGAGGGATCCGGCAGAACGTGCTGAGCCTGGCAAAGTGGCTGGTTCTGGCGGCGCTGACGGGGGTGGTCGTGGGGGCGGCCAGCATTTTATTTGCGCATACGCTGGTTTTTGTAACGGAATTTCGCCAGGAAAACCTCTGGATCTTTTTCGGCCTGCCCATAGCCGGTCTGATCATCGTGTTTCTGTACCAAAGGTTTGGAAAGGATGACGGGGGTGCCAATCAGGTATTTTCCACCGTTTGTGACAGGGATGACGTGCCTCTTCGGTCGGCGCCCCTGGTTTTTGTTGCCACGGCGCTGACGCACCTGACGGGGGGCTCCGCAGGCAGGGAGGGAGCGGTGATTCAGCTGGGAGGAAGCATCGGTAATCAGCTGGGGCGCTGGCTTCCGCTGGATGAGGAGGACCGTCACGTGATGGTCATGTGCGGAATGAGCGCAGCGTTCTCCGCTTTGTTCGGCACGCCCATGGCGGCTACCGTATTCGCCATGGAAGTGATCAGCGTGGGAGTCATGTATTATACGGCGCTGGTTCCCTGTGCCATCTCTTCCCTGATCGCAGTCAAGTTTGCCGGGGGTATGGGGATCCATCCGGAGGTGTTTCATGTGACGGGGATCCCGGAGCTGACTCTGGAGACAGGGATCAAGATGGGGATTTTGTCGCTGGGCTGCGCCGCACTGAGCATCTTTTTCTGTCTGACTCTTCGGGGAGTGGGGGATGCCTACCGGCGATGGCTGAAAAATCCTTATGTCCGCGTGCTGGCCGCCAGCGCCCTGATCATTGGGATCACCCTGCTTTTGCATACCTCCGATTATATGGGGGCCAGTACGGGGCTTATCGCAGCCGCCGTGGAGGAGGGCAGGAGCCGGCCGTGGGACTTTTTTTGGAAGCTGCTGCTGACGGCGCTGACGATGAAGGCCGGGTTTCGAGGGGGAGAGATCGTGCCCTCCTTCTGCATCGGTGCATCCTTTGGCTGCGTGGCAGGCGGGCTTTTGGGTTTGTCCCCGTCCGTCTGTGCTGCGGCCGGGATGGTGGCGGTGTTCTGTGGGGTGACCAACTGTCCCATCGCTTCGATTCTCATTGCCTTTGAGCTTTTCGGCTTCGAGGGCGCATCCTTTTATCTGATCGCCGTGGCCATCAGCTATGCGGCTTCAGGCTATTATGGACTGTATAAGGATCAGAGGATCCTGTATTCCAAATACAAGGCAAAGTACGTGAACCGTCGGACGCGTACGTAGATCCTGGGGAAAGAGAGGAAGAACGAAATGAAACGGAAGAGCTTTTTTAGAGGGCTTCGGGACGGGATCCCCATAGGCCTGGGATATCTGGCCGTGGCCTTCACCTTTGGCATGATGGCCGTGCAGGGCGGCCTGACCATTTGGCAGGCAGGACTGATCTCCCTGACGAACCTTACGTCAGCGGGACAGTTTGCAGGTCTGGATATCATCCTGGGGGGAGGCTCTCTGTGGGAAATGGCGCTGACGCAGCTGGTGATCAATCTCCGGTACTGCCTCATGTCCTTTTCTCTTTCTCAGAAGCTGCGGAGGGATGAGGCGTGGGTGCACCGGTATGGAGTGGCCTTTGGCATCACGGACGAGATCTTTGGTGTCAGCGCAGCCCAGCCGGGGAAGGTGAGCGCCTTTTATAATTATGGGGCAATGGCCGTGGCCATACCTGGGTGGACGCTGGGAACCCTTCTGGGGGGGATTTCCGGCAGCCTTCTGCCGGACTTTATCATCAGCGCCCTGGGCGTCGCCATCTATGGGATGTTTTTGGCCGTGATCATTCCTCCGGCAAAGAAAAACCGGGCTGTCCTTCTGGTGGTCGTGGCTTCCATGGCGGTCAGCAGCCTGTTTGCCGCAGTGCCCCTTTTGAAAAAGGTGTCCTCCGGCTTCGTGATCATTCTGACGACCCTTCTGGTGGCGGGAGCCGCCGCAGCCTTATGTCCTATTCAGGAGGAAACAGCCCATGAATCATAATGTGTATCTATATATCCTGGTCATGGCGGGAGTGACTTACCTGATCCGTATGCTGCCTCTCGCTCTGGCAAAAAAGGAGATCACGAGCAGCTTCGTCAAGTCCTTTTTGTATTATGTCCCCTACGCCTGCCTGGCGGCCATGACCTTTCCTGCGATCCTGCGGGCCACCTCCAGCATTTTTTCGGCCGCCGTGGGCTTTGGAGTGGCCCTCGCAGCCGCC
Organism: Eubacteriales bacterium; assembly: GCA_030533315.1. Next base: position 54,116 of record JAUNJL010000001.1, on the reverse strand, counting down.
TACAAAGAGAAAAGTCTCCTGACGGTGGCCATCCTGGCCTGTGTGGCCGTGTTTGTGACAGAGCGGCTGTTGCTGCTGGCCTTATGATCGCAGGCAAATCTTAATCCATTCTATTTTTTCTCCGTCGGTTCATCCAGGAAGGAAAGATCAATCTCCCCCTCGAAAACCGTGGCGGCGGGTCCCGTCATGTAGACCTGATTCTCCTCTTGATCCCAGAATATCTGAAGATCTCCTCCCAGAAGGCGGACGGTCACAGGCTTGTGGGGGTCCACAAGGCCGTTCAGGACGGAGGAGACGGCGGAGGCGCAGGCGCCGGTGCCGCAGGCCAGGGTCTCTCCGGAGCCTCTCTCCCAGACGCGCATCTTTAAGGTGTGACGGTCCAGAACCTGGATAAATTCGGTGTTCACGCGGTCTGGAAAAAGGGGATGGCTTTCAAAGGCTGGGCCGATCCTTTCGATATCCAGATCGTCCACCTGGTCCAGGCAGACAACGGCGTGGGGATTTCCCATGGAGACGGCGGTAAAGCGATATTCCTGTCCCAGGATCTGGATGGGGGCGTCGATGACCTGCTCCGCATCCATGTCCACGGGGATCTCTCTTGCCGTCAGGATGGGGGCGCCCATATTGACCCGGACCATGGTCACCTTGCCATCCTCCACCGTAAGCTCCAGCTGCTTCACGCCGCTCTTGGTGGCGACGGTGATGCTGGTCTTGTCAACAATGCCATGGTCGTAAGCGTATTTTGCGACACAGCGGATGCCATTTCCGCACATGGCTCCCTGGGAACCGTCCAGATTGTACATTTCCATTTCGCAGTCTGCCATATCTGAGGGCTTGATCAGGATCAGCCCGTCGGAGCCGATGCCAAAGTGGCGGCGGCTGACAAATCTTGCCACAGCGGCCGGGTTCTTCACTTGCTCCTGAAAGCAGTTGACGTACACATAGTCATTTCCGATCCCATGCATTTTTGTGAATTTCATAAAGCGTTTCCTCCCTGTATCCTTTGAAGATGATACCCGTATTGTACGATGAGGGGAAGGGGCTGTCAATGCAAAAGTGGCCCGTTTTTGTCCCTGGGACATCTGCGGCTTCTTGCCTGCGCCTGTCATTCTGATCGGTGGAAAATGGACCGGCCGGTCCATCCAGGCGGCGAGGCTCCGGCCTTTGGCAGCAGCCGGTTTTTCATGGGCCGGATCAGGGGCCGCTGATCTGTGAACCCTTCTCTCCCTGGAGGAAGGACTGCATACTTAATCATGGGAACGGATAGATCCTGGGGCCTGAAAAAATTTGCGGTCAAAAAAAAAATTTATTTTCGCCGTCATACTATTGCATTTTGAGGAAAAAGTGCTAAAATTACTAGGAAACATAGGACGGGGAAAAATACCTGTCTATGCATTAGTATTCATATTTTGCATAAAATCAGGATGTGCCGGGAAAGAGTCTTTTCTGCGGGACATCGGCTTGAAAGAGGAGGAAATGATTATGAAAAATGTGAAAAAAGCTGCGGCACTTCTTCTGGGCTCCGCAATGGCGGTTTCCATGGCGACCAGTGTATCTGCGAAGGAGGTGTCCTCCATTGACGACCTTCCGGGAGCCATCATCGGCGTGCAGCTGGGGACCACGGGAGACATTTACGCCAGCGATTATGAGGCGGAGGGATCCACCATCGAGCGTTATAACAAGGGCAGTGAGGCCGTGCAGGCTTTGAAGGCCGGTCAGGTGGACTGTGTGATCATTGACTCCCAGCCGGCGGAGAAGTTCGTGGAAAATGCGGATGGCTTAAAGATCCTGGAGGAGCCCTTTGAGGACGAGGAATACGCCATTTGCTTAAAGAAGGATAATGAGGAGCTTCTGGAAAAGATTAACGGGGCTCTTGAGGAATTGAAGGAGGAGGGCACGCTGGACAGCATCGTGGCCAATTACATTGGCGAGGCTGCCGGTGAGACACCCTATGAGTCCCCGGAGGATGTGGATCGCTCCAATGGCACGCTTGTCATGGCGACCAATGCGGAGTTTGAGCCCTATGAGTATCATGTGGGTGATGAGATCGTGGGGATCGACGTGGACATTGCCCAGGCGATCTGCGACAAGCTGGGCTATGAGCTGCAGATCGACGATATGGAGTTTGACGCCATCCTTGCCGCCGTGCAGTCTGGAAAAGCGGACTTTGGCGCTGCTGGAATGACCGTGACGGAGGATCGCCTGGAGAGTGTGAACTTTACGGACACCTACGCCCACGCCACACAGGTGATCATCGTGCCGGACGGAGAGTAAGGGCTCTGCCGGAAAAACGGCACATAAGGCTTCGGAGGCATAAGAAATGACAGGCGGCTAGGGGGAGGATCCCCAGGCCGCAGGAGTGATGGAGCTGTCTGCTTAAGCGCATATAAGCCGACGGCTCCTCTTGTTTCTGGAAACGGCAGTCGAAGGCCCTGTCTGTTTTTGGGCGGAGCGTCCCGGGGCGGTCTGTGTGTTTCCTGCACGAACTGCGGGAAAAAAGACGGAAATGTGTGCGGAGCTTGGAGCGTGCAGGTGGCTTTTTTGGATTTTGCATGTGACGGCCCGGGCGTCTGGACGGCTGCGTTTTGATCATTGGATACGAGGAAGAAAGATGTTGGAAAGCTTGAAAAAGAATTTTTATCTGAATTTCATCAAGGAGGATCGGTATCTTTGGCTACTGGATGGACTGAAGACCACGCTGGCCATCACCATTCTGGCCGTTCTCATCGGTATCGTCATCGGCTTTTTGGTGGCCATCATCCGTTCCACCAGCGATAAATCAGGTAAGTTTAAGGTGCTGAACGCTGTCTGTAAGGTGTATTTGACGGTGATCCGGGGAACGCCCACCATGATCCAGCTTTTGATCATGAATTATGTGATCTTCGGCTCCGTGAGGAACGTGAACAAGTTTATGGTGGGAGGCCTTGCCTTTGGCATCAACTCTGGCGCTTACGTGGCGGAGATCGTCCGCTCCGGCATTATGTCCATTGACCAGGGGCAGACGGAGGCGGGAAGGAGCCTGGGACTGAACTTTACCCAGACCATGCGCATGATCATTTTGCCCCAGGCCTTCAAGAATGTTCTGCCGGCCCTTGTGAACGAATTTATCGTATTGATCAAGGAGACCTCCATCATCGGCTACATTGGCATGATGGATCTGACCAAGGGGGCCATGCTGATCCAGAGCCGTACCTACAACGCCTTTTACCCCCTGCTGGCGGCGGCCGTGATCTATCTGGCGATCGTCATGATCCTGACTTACTTTATGAACAAACTGGAGAGGAGGCTTCGTACCAGTGAGCGTTGACAAAAGCAAAATATTGATCCAGGTACAGGGGCTGCGAAAGGCCTTTGGAGACAATCTGGTACTGGATGGGATTACCACGGATATCTGCCAGGGGGAGGTTGTGGTGGTGATCGGCCCCTCAGGCTCCGGCAAATCCACCTTTCTCCGCTCCCTGAACCTGCTGGAGGTCCCCACGGGAGGCCGCATCCTGTTTGAAGGGACGGATATCACGGATCCCAAGGTGGACATCAACCTCCATCGCCGGAAGATCGGCATGGTATTCCAGCAGTTCAATCTTTTTCCACATAAGACGGTGAAGGAAAACATCATGATGGCCCCTGTGGCCTTGAAGCTGATGTCAAAGGAGGAGGCGGAAAAGAGGGCGGAGCAGCTCCTTTTGCGGGTGGGGCTTCCTGAAAAGGCGGACACCTATCCGGAAATGCTTTCCGGGGGACAGAAGCAGAGGATCGCCATCGCCCGGTCCCTGGCCATGAATCCAGATGTGATGCTGTTTGACGAGCCTACCTCCGCGTTGGATCCGGAGATGGTGGGAGAGGTGCTGGGGCTTATGCGGGAGCTGGCAAAATCCGGGATGACTATGGTGGTGGTGACTCATGAGATGGGCTTTGCGAAGGAAGTGGCCACCAGGGTGGTTTTTATCGATCAGGGAAAGATCCAGGAGGAAGATCAGCCTGGGGTATTCTTTGAGAATCCCAGAAATCCCAGGCTGAGGGAGTTTCTCTCCAAGGTTCTGTAGATCCGGCGCAGTCTTTTAGGACTACAGGGAGGAGCCTGCCGGCTCTTCCACATAACGGATGTCCACAAAGGCATTGGCGTATTCTGCGCTGTGCAGGGAGATCTCCATCCCCGCAGAGAGGAAGAGGGGCTGGGGCTCCCTGGTGTCCTCAGAGAGGGAAAGAAGGGCGTCGTCTCCCTGGGCGTCCGTGATCAGGAGGCTGGCGTCGCCGCTGTCAAGGATGAAGACATAAGGGCCTTCGGGAATGTCCGTTCCCACCACCAGGGGCTCTCGACCCAGCCAGGTGCAGGTCACATAGGTGGTCTGGGAATCGTAATCCCACAGGGGCTCGCCCACGGAAAGGCCGATTTCATCTGTGGCCACGGCAGAGCGGCGGCCTCCGGTGATCGTGTCCGCAAGGCGGGACAGGGCGCTGCTGCGCATCAGGGCGTTCAGCGCTGCAGGAAGGAACTGCAGGACAAAGACAAAAAGAAGGACCCGGAAAAGGAGGCGCTTCTTTTTCTTTTGGGGCCGGGAGCTGCTTCCAAAGGCCTTGTACGTACGGGACTGAATCTGGGCCTTTTTCAGGGCGTTCCTTCGGTCGGAGAGCTTTTGGGGCGCCGTTCGCTCCGAAGCCGTATTCCTGGTCTTGGCCGCTGTCTTTTGGGAAGTGACGGCTTTGGCAGCGGAGGAAGGCCCGGCTGGCGCCTTGGAACCTCCGGCCGGCGCCTTTTTTTGGTCCAGGATGGCCCTGGCTCTTGGGGTGGCGTGGCGGTAGTGCTCCTCCTGGTTTTCGTTTAGGTGGTACAAAAGCTCGTCCTTGCGGTAAGGCATTCCACAGTATCGGCATCTTCCCTGCGAGATGGGCCCGTCGCAGATCTGACATTTTTCTCTTTCCATCATCTTCCCCCCTTATCAGATCAGTAAAAATGATTTCTCAGGGCACAGATCCGGTTCTGGCTGAGCGGGCCGCCGGATGGCCGCTTTCTTTATAGATATTTTATCTACTTTATAGAAATCTTTCAAGCACTAAATTGCCAATGAAAGAAAATCCTGTTATAATGGTGGATGGCCAGGCGGTCGCATGGAAAAACAAGGCTCCATGCAGGGGCGTCCCAGGGAAGGATGACAGGTGGTGGACGCCGGCAGAAGAACTGGCCGGGTAAGGAGGCTCTCATGGAACAGCTAATCATACCTGCGGGTTATCAGGCAGATCTGAATCTTCATGATACCCAGGTGGCGATCAAGATCGTAAAGGACTTTTTTCAGCAGACACTGGCTCAGAAGCTGAAGCTTCTCCGTGTCTCTGCTCCCATATTCGTGGATCCCAGCTCCGGGCTGAACGACAACCTGAACGGGGTGGAGCGCCCCGTAAGCTTTGACATCAAGAACAGAAGCGGGAATGCGGAGATCGTTCATTCTCTTGCGAAATGGAAGCGCTATGCGCTCCAAAAGTATGGATTCTCCAGGGGAGAGGGTCTGTACACGGATATGGTGGCCATCCGAAGGGACGAGGACACGGACAACATCCATTCCATATATGTGGATCAATGGGATTGGGAAAGGGTCATCGACAAGGAGGAACGGACCATGGAGACGCTGATCTCCACCGTAAAGACCATTTACAGTGTTCTCCGAAAGACGGAAAAATACATGGCCGTACAGTATGACTACATTGAGGAGATTCTTCCCAGGGAGATCACCTTTGTGACCTCCCAGGAGCTGGTGGACAGGTATCCTCAGCTTTCTCCCAAGGAGAGGGAGTATCAGATCGTCCGGGAAAAGGGCGCCGTTTTTCTTATGCAGGTGGGAAAGACCCTTTCCAACGGAGAGCGCCACGACGGCCGGGCGCCGGATTATGACGACTGGGAATTAAATGGAGATATCCTGGTATATTATCCTGTGCTGGATATCGCTCTGGAGCTCTCCTCCATGGGGATCCGGGTGGACGAGGCGGCGCTGGACAGACAGCTGACGGAGGCGGGCTGCGATGACAGGAGGGAGTTGCCCTTCCAGAAGGCCGTTCTCAACAAGGAGCTGCCTTACACCATCGGAGGCGGTATCGGGCAGTCCCGTATCTGTATGTTTTTCCTGCGGAAAGCCCATATCGGCGAGGTACATGCGTCACTTTGGCCTGACGAGATCCTGGATCAGGCAAAGGAGGCGGGGCTTCAGCTTTTGTAGGAGGCGGGGCTGAGGAGCTGCAGAGGATCTTCCTGTTTTTTGCCAGCGGCGATCCGGCTGGCAGGATTGCTTAGGATTTATGGAACACAAAGGAGTTTTGCAGTGAACATATTATTTTTTTTGACGCCCAAAAGCGAGGTGGCGTACATTTTTGAAGATGAGACCCTGAGACAGACACTGGAGAAAATGGAGCACCGCAAGTTTTCCTGTATTCCCATCTTAAATTCGGAGGGGAAGTATACCGGTACGATTTCGGAAGGGGATCTTTTGTGGGGCGTCAAGCGCCTTGGGATCGCGGATATCAGGGAAGCGGAGGGGGTGCCGATCATGGCCGTTCCCCGTCGGGCCACCTACAAGCCGGTACATGTCAATTCAGACATGGAGGGGCTGCTGGATCGGGCAATCAATCAGAATTACGTTCCCGTGGTGGACGATCAGGGCTTTTTTATTGGGATCATCACAAGGAAGGCCATTATCAAATATTGTTACGGAGAGATGAAAAGGCTCTCCCGGGAATGCGGGGAGCGGGACGAGGCATAAGCTCAGTCGGGGGAGATAGGAATGGAGACAGCGGACAGACAACGAAAAGAGATTTCTGGAAAATGGAAAAAAAGAATGCTGGTTCTGGGAACCATTCTGGTGCTTGCCCTGGTTTTTTCCTGGATTTCCTGGTCTGCCATGGATCCGAAGGAAACCATGAGCCTGGATCTTTTTCGCAGAAATGCGGAAAGGGGGCTGGTGGAAGAGGTGGACAGGATCAATGGACGCTGCCTTGCGGCTGTCGCAGATGAGGAAGATGGGAAGATCACCTGGTATGGACTGGAACCGGAGGCGGGAAAGGATATGGGAGCCTTTGTGGAGCAGGTGGCGGAGGTGACGGAGATCCCCTGCAACCAAGAGGAGGTTTCCTTTGTGACCGTGTTCCTCATGTACGTTCTCCAGCTGGGGGTCTGTTACGGAGTGGCCGCCGGGCTTTGGTCCCTTTATGGCCGGACGCGGATCAAAAGACGGAAAGAGCATTACCGAAAAAACGAATGAAAAAAAGGAGAAGCATCCCGCAGGCGTCGGGATGCTTCTTTTGGGCGGTGCCGTATGGGCTCTGCCGCAGATGGACTTGTGCTTTAATTTTTTATTTCAGGATGGTGCCGGTCTTCTCCCGGTATCCATCCCTGGCATGGGCTATGTCGGTGATGATGGCGCGTCGCCCTGTCCCCTTTTCCACGAAGGAGATGCCGGCCTGGATCTTGGGAAGCATGGAGCCTGGGGCAAACTGCCGATCCTCGATGTAGGCCCTGGCCTCCTTTGGAGAGAGGATGTCCAGATATTTTTCGTCTTCACGGCCCAGGTTCAGGCTCACCTTTTCCACGCTGGTGAGGATCATCAGGGTGTCGGCGTTTAGCTCCTCTGCCAGAAGGCCGCTGGCAAAATCCTTTTCGATGATGGCACTGGCCCCATGGAGCTCGATGCCCTGCTCCATCACGGGGATTCCGCCGCCGCCCGCCGCGATCACCACCTGGTCTGCATTCACCAACGTGCGGACAGTCTCCAGCTCCACGATCTTCTGGGGCTTGGGAGATGCCACGATGCGGCGGAAGCCGCCCTGGGGAAGCTCTGTGACAAAATTCCCTTTTTCTTCCTCCGCCTCGGCCTCCTGGGCGGTCAGCACGCGGCCAATGATCTTCTCCGGCTCTGCAAAAGCATCGTCATAGGGATCGATGACCACCTGGGTCAGAATGGTGCTGACTGGCTTGTAGATCCCCCGGCTGATAAACTGGGCACGGATGGCATTTTGAAGGTCGTAGCCGATGTAACCCTGGCTCATGGCGGAGCAGACAGACATGGGCGCAAAGGTGTAGTCCGGGTGGGCTTTTCCAAATTCGTTCATAGCGGTGTGGATCATGCCTACCTGCGGGCCGTTGCTGTGGGAGATTACCACCCTTGCCCCTTCCTCCACCAGGTCGGCCACCGCTTTTGCCGCAAGCCTGGAGGCAACCTTTTGTTCTGGAAGAGTGGTGCCCAGAGCTCTGTGGCCCAGCGCCACCACGACGATTTTTTCATTCATAGGGGACACCTCATTTCTCTGTATTGGGAGGATGACGGCGGCCCTTTTTTTCTGGGCGCGCCGGGATCTTATGGCATTCATTATAAAAGACGGGAGGGGGAAATGCAATAGGATCTTGGGGGAAAAGGCTGCCGTCAGCTGATACGCTATGGGATGAAATGGCAACAGAAAAGACCGTCCCTTAGGGACGGCCTCTTCCTGTTGTTTTTTGAGGGGGGAGATAGAGAGTGGTTTTCATCTATCCGAGGTTTATTATAGCGATAAAATGTGTGTAAAGTGTGTCTCGTTTCTAAAAGATTTCTAAAAGAAATAGAATTTTTATAAAGAAATGCTAAATTCGGGAAAGATTCTGCGATCTGTATTGTGTTTTTTCAGGGAATATGATAGAGTGAACCCATCTTATTTGAATCTCCTGTGATCTAAAAACAGGTGTCCGGCCGGTCTGGCTGGACAGGGGAGATTCTGATCTTTGCGCCCTATCTGGCGCGGTAATTCCACTTTTTACAACAGCATGGAAAAGAGGTGAGAGCCTATGGACATGGAGGACTCTCCAAAAGAGCAGCGGTAGATTTGTCCCGGGGGAGACGCCCGTTTTTCGGGGACATTGGCTTTTAGAGGAAATGGAGATTTTATGAAGGGAAAAAAGTGCATATGGATGAAAAGAGGAAAGGCGGGCAGAGCTTTGGGGATCCTTTGTGGGGGAATGCTTCTGGGGAGCCTGCTTTGCCCGGTCAGGGCCAGAGGGGAGAGGCCGTTGGTGCGCATAGACCAAAGAGCCGTTTGGCCGGAGGGGGAATTAAAGGAAGGAACGCTCCTTGTAGAGCTTTGGGGACTGCAAGGTCTGAGTGAAAGGGCCGCTTCCTCTGTGGAGGAGATCCATGAAGAGGGCCGGAGCCCGGAGGCGGAGAGCTTTTGGGGCCATGGGGAAGCTGACTTTTGGGCCGGGGAGCCGCAGGTGGACGAGGACGCAGCATCTGAGGAAGTGAGGCTGGCGGCTTGGGTCGAGGAGACCGGAGCGCCGCAGGAGCTTCTGTGGGAGGACCCGTCCGAGGATGGGGAGCGCCTGGAGTCTTCCCTGTGGGAAGATCAGGGGGGAGAGCCGCAGGAGCTTCTGGCGGAGAGCCCGTCAGTGGGTTTTGAATCCTCGGAGTCTTCCTTGTGGGAAGGCAGGCCGGAGGAGCCAGAGGCCTTTGAGGAGGCGGGATGGGCAGCTCAGCCGAAGGGGACTGTCACTTTTGGAGAGACGAATCCGCAGAGGGAAAAGCATTGGATATTGACGGTGTACCTGTCAGAATACGTGGTTCTGGGCGGAGACCGGTCGGGACTTCCCTCCGGGTGCATGATCACGGAGACGCCCGTCTACGACCGGGAAGGAAGAGAGGTGTTCCTTACAAGGCTGTCCTTCCCTATTCCCAAAGGAGCATATGACAGCTGGAGCGTGTCCATTCCCATCGCCTTGCGGGAGGAGTACAAAAGCCAGGAAATGGCGGCCTCTTATCCTTTGACTCAGGATGCGCCTCTCCATACGGATCTTTGGGGAGGAACCAGCCCTGGAGGGGCAGGGGTATTTCTGTGGGAGGAGGGCGCAGGGCAGGCCCTTGCGGCAGCCAGCAGTCCGTCCGTGCTCGTGACGGTTCCTCCGGGAAAACGGGATTTTACCCTGTCACTTACACAGGATGGGGAGAAGGCAAAGGCGGGGGACCGGCTCTCCTACCAGGTGGAGCTTGCCAATACGGGAGATCTGCCCATCAGGGATCTGACTTTGACAGCGGAGGTTCCCGGCCGGGAGCTTGTCTTTTACTGGGGAGAGCAGGAGGGCTTTGAGACCGAAGGGGGCGCGCTGCCTCTTTTAGAAGCGGGAGAGAGGCGCACCCTCGTCCTTTTGGTGGAAACGGAGGAATCTGTGGAGGGAATGATCGCCCCCAGGGTTACGGCACAGACCTTGGCTGGGGATCAGACCCTTAGCCGGCAGGCGGATATCCAGACGGAGCTTTTGCCTTTGAGGGCGGCGTTTACCGTTGAGAAAACCGCTGACCGGGAGACGGCAGGCCCGGGGGACGTGATCCGTTATCAGATCTGTATTCGGAACACCGGTGAGCGGACCTTGCACTCTGTGGTGAGTACGGAGCGGTTTTACAGTGCGGATATACGGGCGCAGTTCCTGGAGATGGAAGGGGTACGCCTCAATGCCACCAAGACCCAGGCGTATATTGAAGAAATACGTCCGAGAGAGTCGGTGGGATTGGAAGCGGTGGTGGAGCTCCCTGGGGAGCTGGAGGATGACAGCCTGGTCAACGAGGTCATCGTGGTAACGGAGGAGACCGGGGAGGAATCCCTGCGCTCCAGTGCCAGCGTCCGGGTCCAGCCAAGGGCCACGGAGGCCCCCATCCCTATGGCGGTCCGGGAGGAGGGGCCTCCCTCTGAGAAATTGGAGCTGGCAAAAACGGCGCCAAAAACAGGAGATCCTCATCACAAGGATCTATTTGAAGCGATGATGCTGCTGTCATTTATCCTGTCCGGCGTCTCCGCTGTGCGCCTGGTGCATAAAAATCGAAAAGGCTGAAGGAGGAGGGGACAGTGACAGATCCAGCTCATGGGAAGCCGTCCGCAGCGAAGAGACGGATTTTTCCAGGTGGAAGGCGCTGTCCCATTTCTTTTTCACAGGCGAAAAGGGCAGAGGCAGGCGGTTATGAGGGCGGTTTGCCGGGGAAACAATGGAAAAGCAGACATTGAAATGAAAGGTTAGGTGTGCTATTCTATAGAAGAGTATCACCGCTCTGCACGGCGTGATCCTGCCTGGAAAAGGGGGCGGGAGGCAGCAGAGACATCGGTATCACATGCTTGCTTGGAGGAGTGGATCGTGATGAAATTAGGAGCTTTATTAGAAAAATTAGAATATACCTGTCTTCAGGGCAGCACGGATCAGGAGATCACGTCCGTGGTTTATGATTCCCGAAAGGTTCAGGAGGGATCCTTGTTTATCTGCATCCGGGGAGCTGCCTTTGATGGACATAAGTTCGTGCCGGAGGTGACGGGCAAGGGAGCGGCGGCGCTGCTGACGGAGGAGCCCGTGGAGACGGATGGGGACGTGACCGTGATCCTGGTAAAGGACACCCGTTACGCCATGGCCTTCGTTTCCGCCGCATGGTTCGGTTATCCCGCAGAAAAGCTGAAGACCATTGGGATCACGGGGACCAAGGGAAAAACCACCACCACCTACATGGTAAAATCCATCCTGGAAAATGCGGGCCACAAGGTGGGGCTGATCGGTACCATTGAGGCCATCATCGGAGACCGGGTGATCCCGGCGTCCAATACCACTCCCGAGTCCTACGTGATCCAGGAATATTTCCGGGACATGGTGGAGGCGGGCTGCGACAGCGTGGTCATGGAGGTTTCCTCCCAGGGGCTGATGCTCCACCGCACACAAGGCTTTGTTTTTGATTTCGGGATTTTCACGAATATCGAGCCGGATCACATCGGGCCAAATGAGCACAGGGATTTTGACCATTACCTTTCCTGCAAGGCCCTGCTTCTCTCTCAATGCAGGGTGGGGATCGTCAACCGGGACGACGCCCATTTTGACCGGATCATCCAGGGGCACACCTGTGCGCTGGAGACCTACGGCTTTTCCCGAGAGGCGGATCTTAGGGCAGAGGACGCCCGGCTTGTGGGCGGAAGGGGATATCTGGGAGTTTCCTACCATCTGAAGGGACTGATGGATTTTCCGGTAGAGATCGATATCCCGGGGAAATTCAGCATCTACAATTCCCTGACTGCCATTGCCATCTGCCGCCATTTCCAGGTTTCCCAGGAAAATATCCAGAAAGCCTTAAAGTCGGCCAAGGTGAAGGGGCGGATCGAGATGATCAAGGTGTCGGATGAATTTACCCTGATGATCGACTATGCCCACAATGCCATGGCTCTGGAAAGTCTTCTGACGACCCTGCGGGAATACAAGCCTCACCGTCTGGTCTGCCTGTTTGGATGCGGGGGGAACCGCTCCAGGCTTCGGCGCTACGAGATGGGGGAGGTTTCCGGGAGACTGGCGGATCTGACCATCATCACCTCCGATAATCCCAGGAACGAGGAACCCCAGGCCATCATAGATGACATCAAGAAGGGCATGGCAAAGACCGACGGGAAGTATGTGGAGATCGTTGACCGGAAGGAGGCCATCGCTTACGCCATCCATCACGGCCAGCCAGGAGATATCGTGGTGCTTGCGGGCAAGGGCCACGAGGACTATCAGGAGATCCGGGGGAAAAAGTATCCCATGGATGAGCGGGTGCTGATCCAGGAGATCCTGGAGGGAAGATAAGGGCGGAGCCTGTTTTATGATCTATGCAGACATTATCATTGACATATCCCATGAAAGGCTGGACCGCAGCTTTCAGTACAAGGTACCGGAGACTCTGGAGAAAAGGATCCGCATTGGGGATGTGGTGAGCATCCCCTTTGGAGCGGGGAACCGTATGAGGAAGGGGTACGTGACGGGGCTGTCGGAGGAGCCCAGGGTGGAGGAGAGCCGGATGAAGGAGATCGCCGCCCTGGGTGAGCTGGAGGAGACCACCGAGTCCCGTCTGATCGCATTGGCGGCCTGGATGAGGGAAAACTATGGAGCCACCATGATCCAGGCCCTGAAAACCGTTCTTCCCATCCAGGATAAGGTAAGGGCAAAGGAGACGAGGCATCTGGTCCTTTCCATCTCGAAGGAGGAGGCCTCCAGGCTGCTTCAGGAGCTGGAGGGGACCCGTTTTAAGGCGAGAGCCCGCCTGCTGAGGGCCCTCCTGGAGAAGGGCAGGCTCCCTCTCCCTCAGGCCAGGGAGCTGGGGGCCTCTTCCCGGGTTCTGGAGTATTTTCAGGAGAGGGGCGTCCTGTCGGTGGAGATCGGGGAGGTCTTCCGAACCCCCATAGAGGGCAGGGACATTCCCCGAATGGAGCGCCCGCCCTTAAGCCCGGATCAGAAGAGGGCAGTTGAACAGATCCGAAGGGAATGGCGGGGGGAGACTCCCCGGCCTGTCCTTCTTCAGGGAGTGACGGGGAGCGGAAAGACCCGGGTTTATATTGAGCTGATCCAGGAGGTGCTGAGGGAGGGAAAGCAGGCCATCGTCCTGATCCCCGAGATCTCCTTGACCTACCAGACTGTCCGCCGGTTTTATGGATGCTTTGGGGACTGCGTATCCGTCCTTAATTCCCGTCTTTCCAAGGGAGAGCGCTACGACCAGTTCCGAAGGGCGAAGCAGGGAGACGTCCAGGTCATGGTTGGCCCCCGTTCGGCGTTGTTCACGCCATTTTCACAGCTGGGGCTTATTATCATAGACGAGGAGCATGAGCCCACCTACAAAAGTGAAAACAGTCCCAGGTATCATGCCAGGGAGACGGCGGTGAAAAGGGCCGGGCTGGAGGGCGCAAAGGTGCTTCTTGGCTCGGCGACACCCTCTTTGGAGGCATATAGCCGGGCCATGGCCGGGGAGTATGCCCTGGTGGAGCTGACGGCGAGGTATGAGGAGAGGCCTTTGCCCCGGGTGGACGTTGTGGATCTTCGGCAGGAGCTAAAAAAAGGGAACCGTTCCATATTGAGCGGGGAATTAAAGGATGCTCTGGAGGACTGTCTGAAAAAGGGGCAGCAGGCCATGCTTTTTTTGAACAGGAGGGGCTATGCAGGCTTTGTCTCCTGCCGTTCCTGCGGCCAGGTGATGAAGTGTCCTCACTGTGACGTTTCCCTGTCGGAGCATCACGGGAACCGTCTGGTTTGTCATTACTGTGGCTACGAGAGAATAAAGCCCAGGGCCTGCCCCGCCTGCGGATCCCCTTACATCGGCGGGTTCAAGGCGGGGACACAGCAGATAGAGGATGTGGTCCTGGCAGGCTTTCCCAGGGCCAGGGTTCTGCGTATGGATCATGACACCACTAGGGCCAAGGGCAGCTACGAAAGGATCTTGGCGGCCTTTGCCGCAGGGGAGGCGGATATCCTCATTGGAACACAGATGATCGTGAAGGGCCATGATTTTCCGCACGTGACCCTGGTGGGGATCATTGCGGCGGACCTGTCTCTGAACGCTGAGGATTATCGCTGCGGGGAGCGCACCTTCCAGCTCCTGACCCAGGCGGTTGGCCGCTCTGGAAGGGGGAGACTGCCTGGGCGGGCTGTGATCCAGAGCTACAGCCCGGAGCATTACAGCATCCAGGCTGCGGCGAGGCAGGATTATCAGGCCTTTTATCAGGAGGAAATGAGTTACCGAAGACTGATGGATTATCCTCCTGCGGCTCATCTGATGGCGGTTTTGGGCTTCGGGGAGGATGAGGAGGTCCTGACGCAGGCCATGTACTATTTGAGCATGTATGGAGAGAAGCTCTGCGCTGGGGAGGTTCGTATGATCGGACCGGCTGCGGCCTCCGTGGGGAAGGTGAGAGACGTTTATCGGAGGGTCCTGTATTTCAAGCATCCAGATCACAGAGTCCTGGTCGCATTGAAGGACAGGCTGGAAAGATACATGGAGATCAATTCCGGCTTTCGGAAATTATATATACAGTTTGATATTTCGTAAAGCCTTGCGGCTGGAGAGGGTGCGGCCCGGCAAATGAAAGGGACCTGCCTGGAAGGCCGCCAAAGGATACATGAATGATGAAGAAAAGGAGAGAATAACAATGGCGCTCAGAACGATACGAACCGAGGGAGATCCGGTTCTGGAAAAGAAATGCAGACCTGTTGAGGAGATCACGCCCCGCATCCGGGAGCTGGTGACGGACATGCTGGAAACCATGTATGACGCTTCCGGCGTGGGTCTTGCGGCTCCTCAGGTGGGGATCCTCAAGAGAGTGGTGGTGATCGATGTGGGAGAAGGGCCGTTGATCCTGATCAACCCGGAGATCTGCGAGAGCTCCGGCGAGCAGGTGGGGGACGAAGGCTGCCTGAGCGTTCCAGGCATGGCCGGCCAGGTGACACGCCCAGACCATGTCAGGGTGAAGGCCCGGGATCTGGACATGAACGAGGTGGAGTATGAGGGCGAGGGACTGCTGGCCCGGGCTTTTTGTCATGAGATCGACCATTTGGACGGTCTGATGTATACCCGCCTGGTGGAGGGAGAGCTTCACAGAGTGACCTACGATGACTATGAGGATGAAGAGTGAGACTGGAAGGGGCATAAAAAATGAGAAAGATCGTATTTATGGGGACGCCGGATTTTGCGGTGGAGCCTCTGAGAGCTATGATAGAGGCCGGATATCAGGTGGCTGCGGTGGTGACCCAGCCGGATAAGGCGAAGGGAAGGAGCAAGTCCCTTGTGCCCACTCCGGTGAAGGAGGAGGCCATGAAGCACGGGATTCCCGTGTACCAGCCGGTAAAGGTCAGAGATCCGGAGTTTGTAAGGACTCTGGAGGAGATAGGTGCGGACGTGATCGTGGTGGCGGCCTTTGGGCAGATCATACCCAGGAGTATTCTGGAAATGCCGCCCTTTGGCTGTATCAACATCCATGCATCCCTCCTCCCCAAATACAGGGGAGCAGCGCCCATTCAGTATGCAGTCCTTGATGGGGAAAAGGAATCGGGAGTCACCATCATGAAAATGGGAGAGGGCCTGGATACGGGAGACATGATCTCCAGGGCTGTGGTTCCCATTACGCCGGAGGAGACGGGGGGGAGCCTGTTTCACAAGCTGTCCCGGGCGGGAGCCGGGCTTCTTGTGGAGACGCTTCCCCATATTTTTGACGGAACCGCAGCTTACCAGAAGCAGCCGGAGGAAAGCCCCACGCCCTACGCCGCCATGATCACAAAGAAGATGGGACAGATGGATTTTTCAAAGAGCGCCCAGGAGCTGGAGCGTCTGGTAAGGGGGCTGGATCCGTGGCCCAGCGCCTTTACCCACCTTGGAGGAAAGAGCCTGAAGGTCTGGAAGAGCCAGGTGGAGGAGACAGAGCAGAAGGGGGAGCCCGGCACCGTTTTTGCGGTGGACAAAAAGGGCATCCACGTTCTCTGCGGCCAGGGCGGCCTGATCCTGACGGAGGTCCAGCTGGAAGGGAAGAAGAGAATGGATGCGGAAAGCTTTTTGAGAGGCTTTTCGGTGG
The DNA here is from genome assembly GCA_030533315.1 of Eubacteriales bacterium. The sequence goes on along the minus strand of JAUNJL010000001.1, from coordinate 37,781 downwards.
AACCTGGAACAAAATTGACGTGGAAATAAGGCGCATATAAACATGCGCCGCAGAGAGGGAGAATTGCATGTACGGTTATCCTTTTGGGTTTTATTTTGACCCCACTTATTTTTTACTCATCATTGGAATGATACTGTCGCTGGCGGCCTCCGCAAAAATGAAAAGTACCTTTGCAAAATACCGCAGGGTGAGGAGCCTGTCCGGGCTCAGCGGGAGGGAAGCCGCCCAGAGGATCCTTTATACAGCCGGTATCCGGGACGTACAGATCGTCCCCATAGCCGGGAGCCTGACGGATCACTATGATCCCCGGTCAAAAAGACTGGCCCTTTCACAGGACGTGTACGGTCAGACCTCGGTTGCGGCCATCTGCGTGGCTGCCCACGAGTGCGGCCATGCCATCCAGCATTCCTCTGGATATGCCCCTCTGAATCTCCGATCAGCCATCGTGCCCCTGGCAAACTTAGGCTCCAGCCTTTCCTGGCCTATTTTTCTTGCGGGGCTTTTGTTCTCCATCCGGTCACTGACCACGGCGGGGATCGTGCTGTTTTCTCTGGCAGTCTTATTTCAGCTGGTGACCCTTCCTGTGGAGTTTAATGCCTCCTCCAGGGCGCTGAAGCTGCTTACCAGTACGGGGATCCTTAGCCAGGAGGAGAATATGGGGGCGAAAAGAGTGATGACGGCTGCGGCGCTGACTTACGTGGCGGCGCTGGCGTCGTCTATTTTGCAGCTTTTGAGACTGATCATTCTGGCCGGAGGTAGAGACCGTGACTAGCGCCATCAATTCCAGGGAAATGATCCTGGAGATATTATTACAAATCGAAGAGGGAGAGCACAGCCACATTGCCATCCGCAATGCCCTCTCCAAATACCAGTTCCTGCCGAAGCAGGAGAGGGCTTTCATCACCAGAGTCTGCGAGGGGACTTTGGAATACCGCATTCAGATCGATCACATCATCAACTTCTTTTCCAAGGTGGCGGTGGATAAGATGAAGCCTGCCATCCGGGAGATCTTGCGGAGCGCCGTTTATCAGCTGAAATATATGGACAGCGTGCCTGACAGCGCCGTGTGCAACGAGGCGGTAAAGCTGGCCCAGCGGAAGGGCTTCTACAATCTGAAGCCCTTTGTCAACGGCGTTCTTCGGACGGCGGCAAGGGAAATGAAAAATGTGGCGTATCCTGCGAGGGAGAAGGATCTTGTAAAGTACCTGTCCGTTACCTACTCCATGCCGGAGATCCTGGTGGATCGCTGGCTTGAGGCCTACGGGGAGGAGACTGCGGAAAGGATGCTGGCGGATTTTCTGGAGGAAAAACCGTTGTCGGTTCGGTGCAGGACTTATCTCAATTCCCAGGAGGATATTTATAAAAGCCTGGTAAGCCAGGGGGTGACGGTGGAGCAGGGGCCCTACCTGCCTTATGCCTACCGGATCTCCGGCTTCGACCATATCCTGGCGCTGGATGCTTTCGTACAGGGGAAGATCCTGGTGCAGGACGTCAGCTCCATGCTGGTGGCCGAGGCGGCCGATCCGAAGAAGGGAGATTATGTCATCGACGTCTGTGCGGCGCCGGGAGGAAAGAGCCTGCACATGGGAGACAAGATGGAAGGCTTCGGGACGGTGGATGCAAGGGACGTGAGTCAGTACAAGGTGGGCCTGATCGAGGAGAACATCCAGCGGGTAAATTCCATCAATGTGCAGGCCAGAGTACAGGACGCCACCATTTTTGACCAGGAGTCTGAGCTCTTGGCGGATATCGTGGTGGTGGATGCGCCCTGCTCTGGATACGGAGTGATCGGCAAAAAGCCGGAGATCAAATACCGTATGACGCCCCAAAAGCAGGAGGAGATCGTCATCCTGCAAAGGACGATCCTGGACCGTGCGTCAAATTACGTAAAGCCCAGGGGAACGCTGATCTACAGCACCTGCACCATAGCAAAAGAAGAAAATGAAGAAAACATGATGTGGTTTTTGAACAATTATCCCTTCCGGCTGGAAAGCCTTGATCCCTGCATCCCCCAGGAGCTGCACAGTGAGACGACGGCTCTTGGCTACCTGCAGCTTCTGCCGGGGGTACATAAGACGGACGGCTTTTTTATAGCGAAATTCAGGAGAAAATAGATGGAAAAGCCTTGGAGGCGGGGCCTTTGGGGCGATCATTGTGGGCGCGGCTAGTGCGCCGTAAAAGGGGAAAGTATGACAGACATAAAGTCTATGACCATAGAGGAACTAAAGGAGCTGGTGAGCGGCCTTGGAGAAAAGCCCTTCCGGGCAAAGCAGATCTATGAATGGCTCCATCAGCATTTGGCAGTCTCCTATGACGAGATGGGGAATCTGCCTGCCAGCCTGAGGGACAGGCTGAGGGAGGACTGGCCCATTACCTGCCTGGAGATGGTGGATGAGCAGATATCCAGGCTAGACGGCACCAGGAAATATCTGTTCCGCCTGTCTGACGGACACGTGATCGAAAGCGTTCTCATGAGGTATCAGCACGGAAATTCTGTGTGTATTTCCTCTCAGGTGGGATGCAGGATGGGATGCCGGTTCTGCGCCTCCACCATCGGGGGCTGGACTCGGGATCTTCTTCCATCGGAGATGCTGGAGCAGATCTACCGCATCCAGGCCATGACGGGGGAACGGGTGTCCAACGTGGTCGTCATGGGAACGGGAGAGCCGCTGGACAATTACGACAACCTCCTTCGGTTCATCCACATTCTGACCGGGGAGGGCGGTCTCCACATCAGCCAGCGCAGCCTGACGGTCTCTACCTGCGGGCTGGTGCCTCAGATATATCGTCTGGCGGAGGAGAAGCTCCAGATGACCCTGGCCCTGTCCCTTCATGCGCCAAATGATGAAAAGCGCCAGGCCATGATGCCGATTGCCCGAAAATATTCCATGGAGGAGATCCTGGAGGCCTGCCAGTATTATTTTCGCAGGACCGGGCGGAGGATCACCTTTGAGTACAGTCTCGCTGCGGGAGTGAACGACGGCCAGGAGGATGCCGCTGAGCTTTCTGAGCGGCTGCGGGGCCTCAACTGCCACGTAAACCTGATTCCCATCAATCCTGTGAAGGAGAGGGATTTTATCCGTTCCAACCGCCGGGCCGTGGAGAATTTTAAAATAAAACTTGAAAAATGTGGAATTAATGTTACTATTAGAAGAGAAATGGGCAGCGATATTGACGGGGCCTGTGGACAGTTAAGAAAAAGTTATATGGAAAAAACGGAAAGCGAGAAGTGACATGAGGATATATTCAGCGACTGATGTAGGGCAGAAGCGGAAAATGAACCAGGACTATGTGTTTGTCTCCAAGGACCCGGTTGGAAATCTCCCAAATCTTTTTGCTGTGGCAGACGGTATGGGTGGCCATAATGCCGGCGATTTTGCATCTTCCCACGCAGTCCAGGTCCTGGTGGACGAGATCCGTCAGGACGCGGACTTCAATCCGGTCAAGGTCATCCGTCATGCCATCGAGACGGCCAACGCAGAGATCCTGGACCAGGCACAGAGAGAGGAAGCCCTGCGGGGCATGGGGACGACCATGGTGGTCGCCACCATCGTGGGTCATTACGCATACGTGGCAAACGTGGGAGACAGCCGTCTTTACGTGGTTCAGAACCATATCCAGCAGGTGACGAAGGACCATTCCCTGGTGCAGGAGATGGTGCGGATGGGGGAGCTGAGCCAGGAGGAGGCGAGAAATCATCCGGACAAAAACATCATCACGAGGGCGCTTGGCGCAGAGAAGACGGTGGATGTGGACTTTTTTGACATGAAGCTGGAGCCTGGAAGCACCATTTTGATGTGCTCCGACGGCCTGAGCAACATGGTGGAGGATCGTAAGATGGAGGAGATCATCCGGAATCCGGAGGAGGACATTACCTGGAAGGGCAGGACCCTCATACAGGAGGCCAACCAAAACGGAGGCAAGGATAACATTGCGATCATATTGATAGAACCATTCACGAATGAGGTGGAAGCATGTTGAAAACGGGTATGATTATAGCAGAACGCTACGAGATATTAGGGAAAATCGGCACCGGCGGGATGGCGGATGTCTATAAGGCCAAGGATCACAAGCTCAATCGTTTTGTGGCGGTCAAGGTCTTGAAGTCAGAGTTCCGGGAGGATGCCACCTTTGTAAAAAAATTCAGAAGCGAGGCCCAGGCGGCCGCTGTCCTCACCCATCCCAACATTGTCAATGTCTTTGACGTGGGGGACGACGAGGGGGTTTATTACATCGTCATGGAGCTGATCGAGGGGATTACCCTGAAGGAATACATCTCCAAGAAGGGGAAGCTCTCCGTAAAGGAGGCCACCAGCATCGCCATCCAGGTCTCCATGGGGCTGGAGGCGGCTCACAGCCATGGGATCGTTCACAGGGATGTGAAGCCTCAAAACATCATCATTTCCACGGACGGGAAGGTGAAGGTGACGGACTTTGGCATTGCCAGAGCGGCCTCATCCAACACCATCAGCTCCAACGTGATGGGCTCCGTTCATTACAGCTCCCCGGAGCAGGTGCGGGGCGGCTACAGCGACGAAAAAAGTGACATTTATTCCCTGGGCATCACGCTGTACGAGATGGTGACTGGCAGGGTGCCCTTTGACGGGGACACCACCGTGGCCATTGCCATCAAGCATCTTCAGGAGGAGATGGTGCCTCCCAGCATTTATGCGCCGGACCTTCCCTACAGTCTGGAGCAGATCATCTTCAAGTGCACCCAGAAGAGTGTGGATCGCCGGTACTCCCAAATGGAGGACGTGATCGCGGACCTGAAGCACTCGCTGATCGATCCTCAGGGGGATTTCGTCCGCCTGACCTCCGTGGACAATGATGCGAAGACGGTGGTGATCTCCGACAAAGAGCTGGGGGAGATCAAGCATACGCCCAAGCAGGCGGCGAAGCCGGATCTGGAGGCCCTGGAAAAGGAAATAGATGAGATGTCATCCTATGACGAGGGGGCAAAGGAAGAGGAGGAGCGCAAAAAGAGAGATAAGGAACGGGAGCGTGAGCGGGTAAAGCGGGCGAAGCGCAGGAAAAAGCAGAGGAACAATGGCATTATCCTGACGATCGCGGCGCTGATCGCCGGTGCAGCCCTTCTCGTGGTCCTGATCTTTATCATAGGGCGGGCTGCCGGACTGATGGGAGGCGGCGATGAGCCGGAGGATCCGCAGCAGGAGCAGACCCAGCAGGTCGTGGAGGATGACGGCATGGTGGAGGTGCCTTCCATCCTTGGAATGACCGAGGAGGAGGCCAAGGCTGCCCTTTCCGAGCGGAGCCTTGGACTGCAGAGCTTGGGAGATGAGCCCTCCACGCAGCCGGAGGGGAGGATTTCCTCTCAGGATATTGCAGCGGGCACCAGTGTGGAGAAAAACAGTACCGTCAAGTATTATGTGAGCCGGGGAGCAGTGGAGGTGACCGTTCCGGATGTCACGGGAAGCACGGGGATCGATGCACAGCAGAGGCTGGAGGATGAGGGTCTGGTGGTTCAGGTCCAGAGGATCTACAGCGAGCTGGATTACAACGGATATCCCATGGTGGATCCCGGATATGCCTATTATACGGAGCCAGCGGCCGGTGCGGCGGCCAGAAGCGGCGACACCGTTACCCTGTATGTGAGCAGGGGCGTGGACTACGGAGACGGAGCACAGGTGCCGAACGTGGTGGGTATGCAGAAAAACGAGGCGCTGACCACCCTTGGCAAGTTTATCGATATCAGGGTCAACGAGCAGATGAGCGGAGAGGTGGCCGCAGGCGAGGTGATTTCCCAGGATCCTGAGGGCTATACCTATGCGGATCCGGATCTGCCCATGACCATTACCGTGAGCACAGGAAACCAGCAGCCAGGGGAGGATCCCATCGTTTCTGACACGGGTCAGACTGCTTCTCCGGCGGGTGAGGCCCAGGCGGCCGCAGCAGGCGAGGTGTGGAAGTGCACCCAGAGGCTGAATACGCCGGCAGGCTACAGCGGAGGACCGATCCGGCTGGAGCTTGTGCAGGAGGTGGGAGGAGAGCCCACGGCGTCTGTGGTGGTGGACGGCCAGCAGCTTACCTTCCCCTACCAGCTGGACGTGACGGGGGCTCCCGGCGTCAGCGAGGGCACCTTGTACCTTTCGGAGCAGGTAGGCGGCAGCTATCAGGAGCTGGGCCACTACCTGATCACCTTTGAGAAGGCAGAGTGATCCATGAGAGGGAAGATCGTCAAGGGAATCGCCGGATTTTATTACGTTTTTGGAGAAGACGGTGAGACTTATGAGTGCCGGGCGAAGGGGATTTTTCGGAAGGACAACCAAAAGCCCCTGGTGGGGGATGACGTGAGGATCACCGTGTTGGACGAGGTGGATAAAGAGGGCAGCGTGACGGAGATCCTTCCCCGGAGGAATGCGCTGATCCGTCCGGCGGTGGCAAACGTGGATCAGGCTCTCGTGATTTTCGCCATGGAGGCACCGAAGCCGAAGCTGCTTCTTTTGGACCGGTTTTTGGTCATGATGGAGAGACAGGGCGTGCCTGCGGTGATATGCTTCAACAAGGCGGACCTGGGAGAGGAAAAAGAGAAATGGGCCTTGCGTGAGATCTACCGCAGCTGTGGATATGAGGTGGTTCTATCCAGCACCCGTACGGGGGAAGGGATGGATGAGCTTCTTGGGCTGCTCCAGGGTAAGACCACCGTTGTTGCAGGCCCCTCGGGCGTGGGAAAGTCCTCCATCACCAACCTTGTACAGGGAGAGGTCCGGATGGAGACCGGGGAGATCAGCAGGAAGCTGAAGCGGGGGCGCCATACCACGCGTCATTCTCAGGTGATCCCGGTGGAGAAGGATACCTTTTTGGTGGATACACCCGGCTTTTCCTCCCTGTATCTCACCGATATGGAGGCTGAAGAACTGAAGGGATATTTCCCGGAGTTTGGGAGATTCGGGGAGGAATGCCGCTTTCAGGGATGCTGCCACATCCATGAGCCGGACTGCCGGGTAAAGGAGGCTCTCCAGGAGGGGAAGCTGTTTTCCGTCCGCTATGAGAGCTATCTGGAGCTGTATCGGGAACTAAAAGAAAAGAAAAAATATTGAGGGATCAAAACAGTGTTTTGGGGTGTGAGGAATTATGGACAGTGAGGAAAGAAGGATGTATCATTTGTGCCCGTCAATTTTGTCGGCGGATTTTAACCGTTTAGGTGAGCAGATTAAGATTCTGGAGAGGGAGGGGATCAGCCGCCTTCACATTGACGTGATGGACGGGGATTTTGTTCCCAGTATTTCCTTTGGGATGCCGGTCATCCGGTCCATCAGGAAGGAGACGGGGCTGTTTTTTGACGTGCATTTGATGGTGACGGAGCCGGAGCGATATATACAGGATTTTGTGGACTGCGGCGCGGACTCCATCACCGTTCATGCGGAGGCCTGCGAGGATCTGGAGCGGACCATCGATCTGATCAAGCGGGCGGGGATCAAAACCGGGATATCCCTAAAGCCGGCGACGCCGATCAATGACGTCAGCCACCTGCTGGAGGATGTGGACATGGTTCTGATCATGACGGTGCAGCCAGGCTTTGGCGGACAGAAGTACATTCCCGAATGTACCGAAAAGATCCGTGAGCTGAGGGAACTGATCGACGATGAGGGGCTGGATGTGGACATCCAGGTGGATGGGGGGATCAACGACGATACGCTGGAGACGGTCATGGAGGCCGGCGCCAATGTGTTCGTGGCCGGATCCTGGGTTTTCCGGGGGGATCTTTCTTCCAACGTACGCCATATTCGTCACAGGATCCGGGAGATTGGAGAGAGGCTTTCATGAAATATCAGGGAATCGACGGGGTGATCGTAAGCGGGGGCAATATCCAGAGAGATTTTGCCCTTGATCTTTTGGAAAATCTGAAAAAGGAAAGCCTGGATCCGCCGCCTCTCCTGGCAGCGGCGGACCGGGGGCTGGAGTTTTTCATGGAAAACCACCTTTGCCCGGATCTGGTGGTGGGGGACTTTGACAGTCTCTCCCCGGAGGGGGCGGATTATCTGAAGCGTCTGGAAAAGAGCGTGGAGGTTTTGCGCCTGAAGCCAGAGAAGGACGATTCTGACACCCAGTCGGCCTTGAACCTAGTCGTCCAGAAGGGGGCGAAAAATGTGCTGCTCCTGGGAATTTCCGGAAACCGCATCGATCACTTTCTGGCGAATCTGGGGCTGCTCTCCCTGGGGAGAGCGAAGGGGGTGAGGGTGAGCCTGGTGGACGCCTGGAATTACATGACCCTCGTGGAAAGTGGTACCGTTCTGAAAAAGAAGGAGCAGTTCGGGAAATTCGTGTCCTTCTTCCCTGTGGGAGGGCCGGTGGAGGGACTGACTCTCACAGGCTTTCAATATCGTTTGCAGAACAAGCTTCTCACCGTGGAGGACAGCGGCCTGACGGTCAGCAATGAGATCGTGGAGGAGGAGGCCTGTGTCACCTTCCGAAAAGGAAGCCTGGTGATGATCATGTCCAGGGATGGGCGGTGAACCTCTTGTCTTCCAACAGGGAGAGCAAATGAAGAGTATGGACACATTTCTCCTTTTATCTGTCGTTGTCTAAAATTCACCTCTGCTGCCTGATCTGCAGCACGTTTCCATCAAAGCTTTCAAAAATTCCTTTTGCGAAGCCGGTGCGGGCCCGCCCTCAAAAGCCTGAAAGGCAAGGGCGGGGCAGCTGCGGCAGGCGTGTACCTGCCGGAACTGATCTGTGTGGGATCTTCACGGATTTTCGCATAGGATCCTCGGTGCTTGAGGAGTTGGCCATGTGCCATCCATCGGATGTTCGGACCGCTGCGGCCATGTACCGCAGTTGTCACGAATCATGTGAAATCAGTTGAAAACCATGTCCGTCTATGATATGATGGCTTAGTTATAAAAGACTCTTTTGGTTATGAAAAGGAACGAGATGGGTGGCCGCTCAGATGCCTGGATGGTTGTCGAAAGGGCAGGGATCCTTGGCCCGCCGTCCATAAAATAAGGAGGTACAGCATGAAATTAGGAATCGTGGGATTACCCAATGTTGGAAAAAGCACACTGTTTAATTCTCTGACGAAGGCAGGGGCGGAGTCCGCAAACTATCCGTTTTGTACCATAGACCCCAACGTGGGGGTGGTGACGGTGCCGGACGAGCGCCTGAAGCTGCTGGGGGACTTTTACCATTCCAAGAAGGTGACACCGGCGGTGATCGAGTTCGTGGACATTGCGGGACTGGTGAAGGGCGCCTCCAAGGGCGAGGGATTGGGGAACCAGTTCCTGGCGAACATCCGGGAGGTGGACGCCATCGTCCACGTAGTGCGCTGCTTTGAGGATACAAATGTGATCCATGTGGACGGGGGGATCGATCCCCTCCGGGACATTGAGACCATCAATCTGGAGCTGGTCTTTTCCGACCTGGAGATCCTGGAGAGAAGGATCGCAAAGGTGACGAAGGCTGCCCGCATGGACAAGGAGGCCGCCAAGGAACTGGACTTCCTGCAGAGGGTCAAGGCCCATCTGGAGGAGGGAAGGCTGGCCATCACCCTGGAGCTGGAGAACGAGGACGAGGAGGGCTGGATGGGAACCTACAACCTTCTTACCGCCAAGCCTGTGATCTATGCGGCAAATGCGGCGGAGGATGACCTGGCGGATGACGGGGCCTCCAATGAGTATGTGGAGAAGGTCAGAACCTACGCCAAGGAGCAGAACAGCGAGATCTTCGTGATCTGCGCCCAGATCGAGGAGGAGATCTCCCAGCTGGACGAGGATGAAAAAAAGATGTTCCTGGACGATCTGGGGCTGACCCAGTCGGGCCTGGAAAAGCTGGTAAAGGCCAGCTATCACCTTCTGGGGCTCATGAGCTTTTTGACCTCCGGAGAGGATGAGACCCGTGCCTGGACCATCAAGATCGGGACAAAGGCGCCCCAGGCAGCGGGAAAGATCCACACGGACTTTGAGAGGGGCTTTATCAAGGCGGAGGTAGTCAATTACAGGGATCTTCTGGACTGCGGCTCCTACGGAGGAGCCAGGGAAAAAGGCCTGGTTCGCATGGAGGGTAAGGAATACGTCGTGCAGGACGGCGATGTGATATTGTTCCGTTTTAACGTATAGTAAAGGTGTGATATGGAGATGGCAATTCGTTTCCCGAATCTGGGACTGGAATGGAATCATGTGGGCAGGTCCTTCCGGGTGTTCGGCTTTGAGATCACTCTTTGCGGGATCTGCATTGCCGTGGGAATGCTCCTGGCGCTGGCCTTCATCGTTCTGGAGGCAAAGCGGAAGGGGGAGGACCAGAACCGGTACCTGACCATGCTGCTGATCTCCCTGATGACCGGGGCTGTGGGAGCCAGGCTTTTTTATGCGGCCTTTTCCTGGAATCTTTACAGGGATGATCCTCTTCGGATCCTTGACATCAGGGCTGGAGGCATGTCCTTCTACGGGGGGCTTTTAGGAGGGATCCTGGGGGCCTGGCTGTACTGTCTGATTCGGAGGCTTTCCTTTTGGCGGATGGCAGATACTGTCAGTATGGGGCTTCTCATTGCGCAGATAATAGGAAGGTGGGGGAACCTTTTCAATCGGGAGTCCTTTGGGGAGTACACCAACATCGTCCTGGCCATGCAGCTGCCTCTGTCGTCGGTGAACACCGGCGAGGTGACGGCGGCCATGAGGGAAAATCTGGTGACCATAGACGGCAGCCCTTTTATCCAGGTGCATCCCGTATTTTTCTACGAGAGTGTCTGGTGCCTGCTGATCCTCCTTCTGATGATGGTCTGGAAAAGGAGAAAGCGGTTTCAGGGAGAGCTGTTCCTTCGCTATCTGACCTTTTATGGGTTAGGCAGGTTTTTCCTTGAATGGCTCCGCAGTGATTCCCTGATGATCCCCGGGACAGTGATCCCTGTGTCCATGGTTATTTCAGGAGCGCTTTTTGTGGGCTGCGGGATCCATCTTGCGGTGCGTTGCTCCATGGAAAAGAAACGGGATAAGAGACGAAGACAGAGGAAAGAGGAAGCTTATGAAAAAGAGGAAAAGGTGGATGCTTGGGGAGATGGCGGAGAAGAGGAGGACATTTCCTGGAAAGAGCTTTTGGGAGAGCCTGGAGAGGCAGGTGTGTCAGTGGAGGATGGAATACCTCAAAAAACGTCTGGACAGCCGGATACAGAGCCGGGGAGATCTGAGGAAAAATCTGAAGCTGAGCCAGAGGATCGACCGGCTTCTGGAGCAGTGCCAGGAGGGGATGTACGCTGAGAGAGCAGAATGCATGAAGCCATCAAAAATTGTATAAATATCCATGAATATTCAAGAAGAACCTTGATAAAGCCGGGGTTCTTCTTTTTTTAAACGATTTTCCGGCAATACGACAAAAGTGTTGACAGTATTCTAAATTTAAAAAATCTTGGATTGCCACTTGTTTTTTCAAAGTAAATAAGGTAGAATAATCACATAAGTGGTAGAAAGTGGAGGATAGTGGAGGCGGATGGGGGAGAAGTGGCAGAGTCGTCCACCCGCAGCCCCCGGGATGGGAAGGGGAGATTCCCATCCTGCGAGAGTAGGTGAGTTGACATGTTCATGGGAGAGTACAATCATACGATCGACGCGAAGGGGCGTCTGATCATCCCGGCTAAGTTCAGGGAACTCTTAGGGGAAGAGTTCGTGCTGACCAAGGGGCTGGATGGTTGCCTTTCCATTTATCCTATGGATGAGTGGGGAGCCTTTGAAGAAAAACTCAGAGCATTACCACTTACAAACAAAAACGCCAGAACCTTTTCACGTTTCTTTGTGGCAGGGGCCACCACGTGCGAGCTGGACAAGCAGGGGAGAATCCTGGTGCCTCAGACACTCAGGGAGTTTGCGGGTCTTGACAAGGATGTGGTCTTAACGGGAAACCTGAACCGGATCGAGGTCTGGAGCAAAGAGAAGTGGAGTGAAAACTGCAGCTACGATGACATGGACAGCATTGCCGAGGGTATGCAGGAGATGGGGATCGTGATATAGGCCGGGGTCGGCCGTGCAGTTTTGCCGAAGGAAATCCAACAGGAGTAGTAAATGGAATTTAAACACAGATCAGTATTACTGAAGGAGACCATTGATGGCCTGAGGGTCAGGCCGGACGGAATCTATGTGGATGGCACTTTGGGAGGCGCGGGACATGCCCTGGAGGTATGTAAGAAACTTTCTGCCAAGGGGAGATTTATTGGCATAGATCAAGACCAAGATGCAATAATTGCTGCGAGTGAAAGGCTGGCCGCTTACCAGCAGGCGACGATCATTCGCAGCAATTATTGTTACATGGGGCAGGAGCTTGCCGCCCGAGGGATCCGCAAGGCGGACGGGATCCTTTTGGATCTGGGCGTATCCTCCTATCAGCTGGACAATGAGGAGAGAGGCTTTACCTATCGGGCAGACGCCCCTTTGGACATGCGGATGGATCAGCGCCAGACACAGACGGCCAGCGACATTGTCAATGGCTATGAAGAACGAGAGCTTTACCGTATCATCCGTGATTACGGAGAAGATAAATTTGCAAAAAACATTGCGAAGCATATCGTGGCTGCCAGGGCGCAAAAGCCTGTTTCTACCACGGGGGAGCTGACGGAGATCATCCGCCGGGCCATTCCCATGAAGATACAGGCATCCGGCGGGCATCCGGCGAAGAGAACCTTCCAGGCGATTCGGATCGAGCTGAACCGTGAGCTGGAGGTGCTGCGGGAATCCCTGGACGGCATGATCGATCTGCTGAGCGGCGGGGGCAGGATCTGTATCATCACCTTTCATTCTTTGGAGGATCGGATCGTGAAGACCATTTTCCGAAAAAATGAAAATCCCTGCACCTGCCCGCCGGATTTTCCGGTATGCGTCTGCGGGAAGACCTCCAAGGGGAGAGTGATCACCAGGAAGCCGATCCTTCCCAGCGATCATGAAGTGGAGGAGAATCCCCGTTCAAAAAGCGCAAAGTTGAGAATTTTTGAAAAAAGTCTATAGGCTGTTGGCTGCGGGAGCTGTCCTTTAGCGGACAGAAGCCAGAGCGGACTTGCAAGAGGGGAAAGACATATGGCGAAGACAACAAACAGGCCGGCGACGTCGAGAAGAAGCAGGGGAAGCACAAGAGGGGTTTATGTGGAGGGGAACACGGTCCGAAAGGTCCAGGTGGAGCCCAGAAGACAGGCCCGTCCCGCTCCGCCCAAGGTTCAGAGGGCGAAGCCGCGCCCGGCGTCTCAGAAAGCCGTGCAGGCGGGGCGCACCGTCAGCAAGGAGGCACAGAAGAACCGGGAAAAGGCCATGAATATGAACAAGGGCTTTGTGGTCTTTATCGCCGTGGTGTCCCTTGCCGTGCTTTACTGCTGCATCCATTATCTGCAGCTGAAGTCCGAATACACCAGCCAGATAGGAACGGTGGCCGCCCGGGAGTCTGAGCTTGCACAGCTGCGGGAGTACAACGATGCCTACTACAGCCAGGTAAATTCCAGCGTGGATCTGGATCAGATCCGAAAGATCGCCATTGGCCGTCTTGGCATGAAGTACCCCTCCGAGGATCAGGTGATGACCTACACGACGGAGGGAGGCAGCTATGTCAGGCAGTACCAGAACATACCGGATTCAAAGTAGGTGATCAGTTGAAAGCGGGTTACAGAAAAAACCGAAAAAAACCAGAAAAGAAAATAAGCTACGCCATGAGAGGAAAGCTGGCGGTACTGTTTGTGGCAGTGCTGCTGGCTTTAGTCGGGTTGTTGGTAAGAATCACATACATCAACACGAAGAGCGGCACCAAGTATAAAAAGCAGGTGCTGAGCCAGGCGCAGCAGAAATACGAAAGCCGCATCATGCCCGCCCGAAGGGGAGACATTTATGACCGAAACGGCAACATCCTGGCCAGCAGCAACAAGGTGTACAACGTGGTCCTGGACTGCAAGGCGGTCAACAGTGACTCGGATTATACGGAGCCTACGGTTCAGGCGCTGGTGGAGTTTTTTGAGATCGAGGAGGAGCTGATCCGGACAAAGCTGAATGCGGAGGACACGAAAAACAGCCAATATCAGGTTTTGAAGCGGCAGGTGTCCATGGATGACAAAACGGCCTTTGAGGAATACAAGGAGGTGCCGGAGGACAGCAAGCTGTCCGAAAAGCAGATCAAGGAAAAAAACAACATTCAGGGTGTGTGGTTTGAGGAGGATTATCTCAGGGTTTATCCCTTTGATGAGACGGCCTGTGATGCCATTGGCTTTACCCTCAGCAGGGATGTGGCGGATTCTGGTCTGGAGGGGTACTACAACAGCACCCTGACCGGCGTGGATGGCAGAAAATACGGGTACTTCAACAGTAACTCCGACGTGGAGCAGACCATCATCGAGCCCACGGCGGGAAAAAGCATTCAGACCACCCTGGATGTGGGGGCCCAGCAGATCGTGGAGAAGTATGTCAATGCCTTTAACCAGAGAATGGGAGCGAAGAACGTGGGAGTGATCGTGGAGGATCCCTCCACCGGGGAGATCCTGGCCATGGACGGAGGCGACCGCTACGACCTGAACGAGCCCAGGGACATGTCCTCCGTACACACACAGGAGGAGATCAAGGCCATGGACGATGAGGAGACCGTGGAGGCCCTCAACGCCATGTGGAATAATTTCTGCATCACCGATGCCTATGAGCCGGGGTCCGTGGTGAAGCCCATCGTCATGTCAGCGGCCCTGGAAACAGGAAAGATCACCTCGGAGGACACCTTCTACTGCGATGGCTTTCAGAACTTCGGCGCTGCTGGAAACGTGACCATGATCAAGTGTGCGGCCTATCCCGACGCCCATGGGACGGAGTCCCTTGCGGACGTGATCGCCAACTCCTGTAATGACGGCATGATGCAGATCGCATCCGCCATGGGAAGCGAGCAGTTCATTCGGACGCAGAGCGTGTTTAATTTTGGAAGCCGCACGGGCATCGACCTTCCCAACGAGGGCACGGGAATCATCCACAACACGGACACCATGGGGGAGACGGAGCTTGCCTGCTCCGCTTTCGGCCAGGGCTTCACCTGCACCATGATCCAGGAGATCAATGCCATGTGCTCTGTGGTGAACGGGGGGTACTATTATCAGCCGCATCTGGTGAGGCAGATCCGGGATTCCAGCGGCGGCGTGGTAAAAAATATTTCCCCCATCCTGCTGAAGCAGACGATTTCTGAGAACATATCCGCAGACGTGCGGACCTACATGCAGGCCAGTGTGGAATATGGAACCAGCCAGACCTCCAAGGTGCAGGGCTACAGCTCCGGCGGAAAGACCGGTACGGCGGAGAAATTCCCTCGTGGAAATGGGAAGTACCTGGTTTCCTTCATCGGTTTTGCGCCGGTGGACGACCCGGCGGTGGTGATCTACGTGGTGGTGGACGAGCCCAATGCGGACGATCAGGCCACCAGTACCTACGCCCAGTATATTGCCCAGGGAATCCTGTCGGAGCTTCTTCCTTACCTCAACGTGATTCCTGATGAGGCCTCCGGGGGAGAGGTTCCCCAGACGGAGCTGTGGGAGGGCTTCAAGGGCTATCTCACCGATCCGGCCATGGGAGAGGTGGACGAAAATGGAAACCTGGTGGACGACCAGGGAAATCTGATCGACTGGGATGGAAAACGGATCGATGAGAACGGCTATCTTCTCAACGAGGATGGAAGCTATCAGACGGATGAAAACGGAGAGTACGTCAAGTCCTCCAACCTTGAAGGGATCGGAGGGGCCGGCGGGCTTCCCGAGGCCATTTCCGATACCAGCGTGCCCAGCCCTCTGGAGGACACCTCGGATCCGGTACAGGGAAATGACATGGAAAGCGAGGGCCTGACCAACGAGGAGGCCGGGCTGGAATAAGGGCGTCCGTCCAGATGCCGGAACGGTGACGGATCAGGAGCATACCCCCGAAGAAGACTGTCATATATTAGGATGACATCTTCTTCGGGGATTTTTTATGAAAAAAAACAGAACCTTTCACAGGAAAAAAATATGGCTGGTGTTCGTTCTGTGTGCCGGGCTGTTGGTGGGACTGATGGGGAGGCTGGTGTATCTCATGGGCTTTCGTTCAGATCATTACTATGAGAAAGCGAAGGATCTCCACGAGCGTGAAAGGGATATCAAGGCGGCCAGGGGAAGGATCCTGGACGCAAAGGGAAAGGTGCTGGCAGACAATCGTACCGTCTGCACCATCTCGGTGATTCACAGCCAGATCAAGGAGCCGGAGAAGGTTATTCAGTTTCTCTGCCAGGCTCTTGACATGGAGGAGGAAACGGTGCGAAAACGGGTGGAAAAGGTTTCCTCCATTGAACGGATCAAAACGAACGTGGATAAGGAGGTGGGAGACGCCATCCGAAGGGCGAAGCTTGACGGGGTCAAGGTGGATGAGGATCATAAGCGGTATTACCCCTATGGGGAGCTGGCTTCCAAGGTTCTGGGGTTCACCGGAGGGGATAACCAGGGGATCGTGGGACTGGAGGTCAGGTATGAGGAGATTCTCCAGGGTACGGCCGGGAAGATCCTGACCACCACCGATGCAAGAGGGGTGGAGATCGACGAGATTGGGGAAAGCCGTATCGAGCCGGTGGCAGGAGACGACCTGCGGATCAGCCTGGACGCCAGTATACAAGCCTTTGCGCAGCAGGCGGCGGAGAAAGTGATGGAGGAAAAGCAGGCGGACCGTGTCTCCATCCTGCTGATGAATCCTCAGAATGGGGAGATTTACGCCTGTGTCAACGTGCCAGAATTTGACCTGAACGATCCCTTCGCCCTTCCGGAGGGGGTACATCCGGGAAATGAAAAGGAAAAACAGGATCTGCTCAACCAAATGTGGAGAAATCCCTGCCTGAACGACACCTACGAGCCAGGCTCCACCTTCAAGATCATTACCATGTCCGCAGGGCTGGAGGAGGGCGTGGTTTCCACAGAGGATACCTTCTTTTGTCCGGGCTTTAAGATCGTGGACGACCGGAGGATCCGCTGCGCCAACCGGCGGGGTCACGGCTCCCAAAGCTTTGTCCAGGGAGCCCAAAATTCCTGCAACCCGGTGTTCATCGAGGTGGGGCTCCGTCTGGGAGTGGAGGCTTATTACCGGTATTTCACAAGGTTTGGGCTGCTGAAAAAAACGGGGGTGGATCTTCCGGGGGAGGCGGGGACCATCATGCACAGGATGGACAATATGGGAAATGTGGAGCTGGCCACCGTCTCCTTCGGCCAATCCTTTCAGATCACGCCCATACAGCTGGCAGCCACGGTCAGCGCCCTCATAAACGGGGGCCGGAGGGTGACACCCCACCTGGGGGTGCTGGTTCAGAGCCCGGATGGCAGCTATGTAAAAGAACTGGAATATCCGGTGGAGGAGGGGATCGTTTCCCAAAAGACCTCGGAGACGGTGCGCCAGATCCTGGAAACGGTGGTCTCCCAGGGCTCCGGGAGGAATGCCTCCATCCCCGGCTACTCGATCGGGGGAAAGACTGCCACTTCACAGACCCTTCCAAGAAGCGCCAATCGTTATATTTCTTCCTTCCTGGGCTTTGCTCCGGCCCATAAGCCCACGATCCTGGGGATCTGCATCATCCATGATCCCCAGGGCATCTATTATGGCGGCACGGTGGCGGCTCCGGTGATCCGAAGCATTTTTGAGAACGTCCTCCCGTACCTGGGAATCGAAAGGACGGAGGAGATGGAAAGCGAAAGGTCGGAGAAAGTGGGTTGATTAATTGGAAAAAAAGACTTATACTAGAGGGGAGTCTCGGGGCGGGAGGCCCTGGAAAAAAAGAAAACGAAAGATTGAATGAGGTGTGAGGATGGAGTTTCATGTTGTGATTCCGGTGCTGATCTCCTTCGGGATCAGCGCAGTTTTGGGGCCGGTGGTCATCCCCTTTCTCCGTAAGCTGAAAATGGGCCAGACGGAACGGAAGGAGGGAGTGCAGTCCCATCTGAAAAAAGTGGGGACCCCTACCATGGGCGGTGTGATCTTCCTGTTTTCTACGGTGATCACAGCTCTGTTTTATATGAAGGAATATCCCAAGATCATCCCGGTGCTGTTTCTGACTCTGGGCTTTGGTCTCATTGGATTTTTGGATGACTATCTGAAGGTGGTGCTCCGGCGCTCGGACGGGCTTCTCCCCTGGCAGAAGTTCCTGCTCCAGGTGGTGGTGACCGGTATTTTTACCTTCTATTTGATCCGCTATACCGACGTGTCCCTCACCATGCGGATCCCGTTTTGGAGCGGGCACTATCTGAACCTGGGCTGGCTTGCCGTTCCGGTGCTGTTTTTTGCCGTGATCGGCACGGTCAACGGCGTGAATTTTACAGACGGGGTGGATGGTCTGGCTTCCAGCGTGACCCTGATCGTTGCCACCTTTTTTACCGTGGTCTCCATCGGATTGGATTCAGGTATTGAACCCATTACCTGTGCAGTGGTGGGAGGCCTGATGGGCTTTCTTCTGTACAATGTTTATCCCGCAAAGGTCTTTATGGGAGATACGGGATCTTTGGCTTTGGGGGGATTCGTGGCAGGTGCCGCCTACATGATGCAGATGCCTCTGTTCATCATCCTGGTGGGCTTGATCTATCTGGTGGAGGTGCTCTCCGTCATCATGCAGGTATCCTACTTTAAGGCAACCCATGGAAAACGGATCTTCAAGATGGCGCCTATTCACCATCATTTTGAGATCAGCGGATGGTCTGAGACGAGGGTGGTGGCCGTGTTCTCCATTGTCACGGCCATTATGTGCCTGATCGGACTTTTGGCACTGTAGGGAGGAGCGGCCATGGAATTAGAAGGAAAAAGGGTGCTGGTATTCGGCGCTGGAAAAAGTGGCGTGGGTGCGGCAAGGCTTTTGGACGCCGTGGGCGCATACCCTGTGATCTACGATGGGAAGGCAGACCTGGACAGGGATGCCGTGATACATAAGGTGAAGGGGGAGCATCCCCTGGAGGTTTATGGAGGAGAGCTTCCCCAGGAGGTGATGGATTCGTTGGATCTGGTGGTTTTAAGCCCCGGAGTTCCCACGGATCTGCCCCTTGTGCAGCAGCTTCGGGAGCGCTCCCTTCCCATTTGGGGAGAGGTGGAGCTGGCCTACCGTACCGGCAGGGGCAGGGTTTTGGCGATCACCGGCACCAACGGAAAGACGACCACCACGGCCCTGCTGGGAAGGATCATGGAGGATGCCTGCCCGTCCGTTTTCGTGGTGGGAAACATAGGCACGCCATACACCTCCAGATCTCTGATGATGGAGGATGACTCGGTGACCGTTGCGGAGATCAGCAGCTTTCAGCTGGAGACTACCGAGAAGTTTGCGCCGAAGGTCAGCGCCATTTTGAACATCACGGAGGACCACCTGAACCGTCACCATACCATGGAGGAGTATATCCGGGTAAAGGAGCGGATCGCCAGGTGTCAGGGTCCGGAGGATTACTGCGTCCTGAACTATGAGGATGAGGTTCTTCGGAGGTTTGGGGAGCACATCACCCCCAAGGCCATCTATTTTTCTTCCGCCAGAAGACTGGAGGAGGGGATTTTCCTGGAGGGGGATCGGATCCTGCTGAGCTATGGAGGGCAGGAGCTTGAGGTGGTGAGGACCGGAGACCTGAAGCTTCTGGGCCTTCACAATTATGAAAACGTGATGGCGGCGGTGGCGATGGCTTATTTTGCCGGTGTACCCATGGAGAGTATCCGAAGGAGCGTCTGTGCCTTTACGGCCGTGGAGCACAGGATCGAGTTTGTCCTGGAAAAAGATGGGGTGGCCTATTACAACGACTCCAAGGGCACGAACCCGGATGCGGCCATCAAGGGCATCCAGGCCATGAACCGCCCGACCCTCCTTATTGGCGGCGGCTACGACAAGGAGTCCAGCTACGACCAGTGGATCCAGGCCTTTGAGGGCAAGGTGCGCTATCTGGTGCTCATCGGGCAGACCAAAGAAAAAATAAAGGCTGCCGCAGAGAAAAATGGTTTTCACCAGACCATCCTCTGCCAGGATCTTAGAGAGGCCGTCCAGGTGTGTGCGGAAAAGGCCAGGCCGGGAGAGGCCGTGCTTTTGTCCCCGGCCTGTGCCAGCTGGGGCCAGTTTGACAATTATGAGCAGCGGGGCGAGGTGTTCAAGGAGTTGGTGAGAAGCCTGTAGGCTCTGTTATTTTTCCCGAAGCTTTTTCATATCCTTTATTGATGGCATGGGCGCAGCATGGGGAGAGGGTATGAAAAAGGATCAGAGGGTCAAACATTCAAAAATAGATATGTTCCTGCTGGTGCTGGTGCTTCTCCTGGCGGTCTTTGGCCTGGTGATGCTGTTCAGCACCAGCTCCTACAATGGCAGGGTGCGTTTTCACGACTCTGCCTATTATTTTAAGAAGCAGCTGTTTGCCACGGCCATCGGGCTGGGGGTGATGTACGGTGTCTCCTCCGTGGACTACCATCTTTTTGTGCGTCTTGGCCCGGCTGCGTATCTTTTGTCCATGGCTCTTTCGGCGGCGGTGCTCCTTTTTGGGAAGGAGATTAATGGCTCCAAACGGTGGCTGAGTCTGGGCCCCCTTTCCTTTCAGCCCTCGGAGTTTGCAAAGGTGGCGGTGATCCTGTTTTTGACCTGGCAGATGGAGCGGGCAAAGGGGGATACGGCCCGCCCAGCCGTTATGTGCCGCACCATGCTTACCCTCCTTCCCATTGTGGGACTGGTGGGCTCCAACAATCTGAGCACCGCCATCATCATCCTGGGGATCGGGGTGACGCTGATCTTTATTTCCAATGCAAAGTATGTCCGATTTTTGGGACTTTTCGGAGCGGGAGCCGGGTTTATGGCTGTTTTTCTGGCTGCGGAAAGCTACCGTCTGGAGCGTCTGGCCATCTGGAGGGATCCGGAAAAATATGAGAAAGGATTTCAGACCATCCAGGGCCTGTACGCCATAGGGAGCGGCGGTATTTTTGGAAGGGGGCTTGGCAGCAGCCTCCAAAAGCTGGGCTTCGTGCCGGAAGCTCAAAACGACATGATCTTTTCCATCATCTGCGAGGAGCTGGGGCTTTTTGGGGCCTGCGTCCTGATCCTGTGCTTTATCCTGCTTCTTTGGAGGCTGTGCGTCATTGCCCTTCATGGGGCGGACCTGGCGGGGATGATGATCTGCGGGGGAATCCTGGCCCACATGGCCATTCAGGTGATCCTGAATATTGCAGTGGTGACCAATACCATTCCAAACACGGGGATCACCCTCCCCTTTATCAGCTATGGAGGGACCTCTGTGGTATTCCTTCTGGGAGAAATGGGGCTTGCTCTGGGGGTGAGCAGTCACGCCAGACGCCCGGGTGCATACAATGGTAAGTAAGAGGCCCTTTAGGAGGGACGGCGTTGGATGACCGCATTCTGATCGAAGGGGGAAGGCCCCTTGTGGGGAGCGTGACCATACAGGGGTCTAAAAATGCGGCCCTTCCCATGATGGCGGCTTCACTTCTGCACCGGGGGACCAGCGTATTAAGAGGCTGTCCCAGGATCGCAGACGTGTTTTGCATGGAGGAGATCCTGAACCATTTGGGGGCGGAGACCTGGTGGGAAGGGCACGATCTGCATCTGGACTGCACCAGGGCGGATGGATGGCAGATTCCCTCGGACTTTTCCGGCAGGATGCGTTCATCGGTGATTCTGATGGGAGCCATGGTTGCCAGAGGGGGAAGGGGCTGCCTGGGATATCCCGGCGGCTGCGTGATCGGAAAACGGCCGGTGGATCTTCATCTGCTGGTGCTGGAAAAGATGGGGGCCGCGGTGGAGGACGGGGAGGGACTGCTGACGGCGTCCTGCAAAAGGCTGAGGGGAGCGCAGGTGCGTTTTCCCAGGAGGAGCGTGGGGGCGACCCAGCAGGGGATCCTTCTGGCCGTGCTGGCCCGGGGGCAGACCAGGCTGGAGAACTGCGCCCGGGAACCGGAGATCGTCTGGCTCAGCAGGTATCTGCGCTCTATGGGGGCCAGGATCCAGGGGGAGGGGAGCAGCTCCATCCAGATCACGGGGGTGGAGGAGCTTTCCCGGGGAGAAATGCAGGTTCCCCCGGATCGGATCGTGGCGGGAACCTATATCTGTGGGGCGGCCATCACCAGGAGCCAGATTCTTCTTGAGCGCCCGCCGGAGGGGGAGCTGGATGCTTTCCTGGAAGTATATCGGAAAATGGGTGGACAATACAGCGAGAAGAGTGGTAAACTAATAGTTGACGGAAGGCAGGTAGGCCGCCCTGTGGATTTTATCCAGACAGAGGTGTACCCTGGGTTTCCCACGGATCTTCAGTCACCGGTGATGGCCGTCCTTGCCTCGATCCCCGGCAAAAGCCGGATCAGGGAAGAAATTTTTGAGGATCGCTTCAAGGTGGTGGAGGAGCTGGTGCGTATGGGAGCCAGGATTGACGTGGAGGGCCGCGAGGCGGTCATACACGGCGGGAGCCCTTTGACCGGCCGGGCAGTCAGGGCCATGGAGCTTCGGGGAGGAGCGGCGCTGATCCTGGCGGGCCTTTTTGCAAAGGGAAGGACCCTGGTGGAGGGAGCCTCCTTCATCCGCAGAGGCTATGAGCACATTGGGCAGGATCTGAGGGATCTGGGAGCCTGGGTGACAGAGGAAAGCTACAGGAGTTTATGAAATTGTTTGGGAACGAGACCATGTTTAAGCTTGATAAAAAAACAAAACGGATTTTCTGGGGAGCCCTGGCAGCGGCATTACTGGCAGGCATTCTCTTTTTTACGGCCTTTTTCCGGGTGACCAGTGTGGAGGTGATCGGAAACACCCACTACACGGAGGAGGAGATCCGGAAGCTGGTGCTCCAGAGCCCCCTTATGAAAAATTCAGCTCTGGCATCCCTGCTGTACAAAAAAGGAACGGTGGAGGATGTGCCCTTTGTGGAGGGCTATGGCATTACCATGATCAACCGCAGTACCATCTGCATCGGGGTCAAGGAGAAAAAGGCGGTCGGCTGCATCCCCTATCTGGACAGCTACATTTATTTTGACCGGAACGGAAAGTTTATCGAGAGCTCTCGTACAAGGGATGAAAGGATCCCCTTTTTTGATGGGATCCAGGTCACGAAGGTGATCCTCAACGAAAAGCTTCCCATCAAAGGGAACACGGTGCTGAACACGGCGGTGGCGCTGTCCACCATCTTTCAAAAAAATAAGATGGTGCCTCAGCACATCCAGTTTGACAGCAGCTATCAGATCAGCCTGGTCTATGGGAACATTACCGTGATGCTGGGAACGGACAAGCTTTTGGAGGACAAAATGACGAGGGCCATTGCCATTCTCCCGAAGCTGGCGGGAAGAAAGGGCATCCTCCATCTGGAAAACGTTACCGACCATTCCAAGACCATTACCTTTGAAACCGACTCCATGGAGGTGACGGCGGAGGATTGGACCGGCGGCTACGATGAAAACGGGGAATATACCGGGGACGGCCTGTACGATGTCTACGGAAACCTGGTGGGCGAAAAGCCTATGACGCCCCTGGAATACGCTCTTGCCAACTGGCACGGCGGCTATGACGAGACCGGGACCTACACCGGGGACGGCCCCTACGATGAAAATTGGAATTATGTGGGGGAAAAGCCTACGGAGGAGAGCATGGAGGCCAAAGGCGACTGGACGGGAGGCTACATGCAGGACGGCAGCTACACCGGCTATGGTGAACTGGACAGGGAAGGAAATTATGTAGGACCTGATCCCAACAGCGGCCAGGAGGAGCAGGGCTGACGAAGAGGCAGATCCGGCCACGAAAAAACGCCGCAGGAACAGGCCTTTTTGAGTAAAGGATGGGCGCTCAAAGGGGAGCCGTGAGAGCACGGCGGCGGGCGATGGTGCGGCTGGATGGACCATGGCGGATGGGAAGGGAAAAAAGTAAAAAAAACAAAATTAATAGTTGATAAATTGCAAAAAAAAATATATGATATATCTATATGTAACACGATAGAAGGATATACTGAACTTGGCTATCAGGTAGAAATAAAGGAGGAAGTACATTGTTAGAGATTATGTCAAATGAGGCTGAGTCATCGGCAAAGATCATTGTGATCGGCGTGGGTGGAGCCGGGAATAACGCAGTAAACAGAATGGTGGAAGAGGCCATCGGCGGGGTGGAGTTCGTTGGCGTCAATACAGATAAGCAGGCTTTGACTCTGTGTAAAGCTCCGACTGTACTTCAGATTGGCGAAAAGATAACCAAGGGCCTCGGCGCGGGAGCGCAGCCTGAGGTTGGCCAGAAGGCTGCGGAGGAGAGCATCGAGGAGGTTAAGCAGATCATGGAGGGGGCGGACATGGTGTTTGTCACCTGCGGCATGGGCGGCGGTACCGGTACCGGTGCGGCTCCTGTGATTGCTGCGGCAGCCAAGGAGATGGGGATCCTGACGGTAGGGGTGGTGACGAAGCCCTTCCGCTTTGAGGCCAAGACCCGTATGAACAACGCCCTGGCAGGGATCGAGAATCTGAAAAAGGCTGTGGATACGCTCATCGTGATCCCCAATGACAAGCTGTTGGAGATCGTTGACCGCCGGACCACCATGCCGGAGGCTCTCCGCAAGGCGGATGAGGTTCTCCAGCAGGCCGTTCAGGGCATTACGGATCTGATTAATCTTCCCGCATTGATCAATCTTGACTTTGCGGACGTTCAGACTGTCATGACCGACAAGGGGATCGCCCACATCGGGATTGGCGAGGCAAGAGGGGACGACAAGGCTATGGAGGCTGTTCAGCAGGCCGTCTCTTCACCTCTTCTGGAGACGACCATCAAGGGCGCTACCCATGTGATCATCAATATATCCGGGGACATTTCCCTCATGGATGCCAACGATGCGGCCAGCTACGTCCAGGAGCTGACCGGGGAGGAGGCAAACATCATCTTTGGTGCGATGTACGACGATGCGGTCGCCGACTATGCAAGGATCACGGTGATCGCCACCGGACTCAGCGATGCAGCTCAGGCGGCAAGTCCCTTTGGGGGAAGGGCCAGCAATGCTGCCTTCGCCGCAAAGAGACAGCCGGTTCAGGCGCCGACGGCGGGTGCAGGCCTGAACATGCCCAGCTTCAGTATGCCTACCATGAACGCCACGCCGTTTACCCCCAAGACGCCCTCCAGCACGGTCCAGAAAAAGGACATCCAGATCCCGGATTTCTTAAGGAACCGGTGATCCGGCAGGGAGAAGGACGGCGAAGAAGCGTTCTTTCCGGGGGAGGCCTGGGGACAGAAGCTTTTCTGACACGAAAAAAAGGGCAGCCAGAGTCTTTCTGGCTGTCCTTTCTGTCTGTCTATAAGAGTCAGAGAGGTTATCAAAGAAGGAGAGGCTGATTAGCAGCATTTACACTCAAAGGTGCCGCACTTTGTCTGCTGGCTGCTGGTGGCGCCGGGGCCGTCCACGGATATGGAGCCTGCGGTGCACTTGCACTGCTCGTTATAGGTGCAGTTGTGGGCCTGACAGTCAACATGGATGGTTTCGCAGCCGCAGCTGTTCTTGGCGCTGTTGTAGGTTCCGCCGGTTTTTTCTCGGAAGCTTCCGCAGCTGGTTTCACTGGCATCTCTTGCGGAATCGCCCGTCACGCTGATCTCGCCCTTGGAGCAGAGATTGTTTTCGTTGTACATACATGTGGTTGCTGAACATTTCAAAATCGTCATAATCATTCCTCCTTATTTTCAGCATGGACATAGCTTTCCCTGTCAGAGAGAAAATATACATCCTTCCAAAGAGAATCGGCGCTGGCCAAAAGGGCTGCAAAAGCGGCCGGAAAGTTGGCTGAACACAAAAGATTGGAAAGCTGGCCGGACACGAAATCCTACGCTGGACAAAACCAACACTGGAAATCCTACACTGTCCTACGCTGGACATAAAAAATGAACTTGACATTTTGGAAGAATTATGGTATTTTACTAGAGTACGTGAAAAAACAAAGCAGAGTTCCACTCTCACCTCAGCGCATATAGGCGGCTCGGGTTTATATTGCAGGTGCGTCAGGCGTGGCTTGGCGTTGTGTGATGTGAATGGTGTGGGTATCTGTCCGCACTTTTTTTGCGTTTGGGGCAGGAGATTTCCTGCACGGGGAATCAAGTGGTGACAGCAGTCATAATTTTATCTATCAGGTATGGAGGTGCACGACCATTAGCAATTTAATGATTAACGAACAGATCAGAGACAAAGAGGTACGCCTAATCGGCCCGGACGGAGCGCAGCTTGGGATCATGTCCGCAAGGGAAGCCATGTTTAAAGCGCAGGAGGCGGGGTTGGATCTTGTAAAGATCGCACCGCAGGCAAAGCCGCCGGTCTGCAAGATCATTGACTACGGCAAATATCGCTATGAGCTTGCCAGAAAAGAAAAGGAAGCCAAGAAAAAGCAGAAAACCATCGATGTCAAAGAAGTGCGTCTTTCTCCAAACATTGACAAGAATGATCTGAACACCAAGGTAAACGCAGCCAGAAAGTTCCTGACCAAGGGGGACAGGGTGAAGGTTACCTTACGGTTCCGCGGACGAGAGATGGCGCATATGTCCAGCAGCAGGCATGTGCTTGACGATTTTGCGGATCTCCTCAAGGACATTGCCTCAGTAGAAAAGGCTCCCAAGGTAGAAGGCCGGAGCATGACCATGTTCCTGAGTCAGAAGCGATAAGCCAGGGAAGGATAGGGCTGATCGGCTTTTATCTCACGGTCAACAACAGGCCGGTCGGCCTGGTGATATAAGACATACGAATCAAGGAGGAAATGACAATGCCAAAAATTAAAACTTGTAGAGCAGCAGCAAAACGCTTCAAAAAGACAGGTACCGGAAAATTAGTAAGAAATAAAGCTTATAAAAGCCATATCTTGACAAAGAAATCTCAGAAGAGGAAGAGAAATCTGAGAAAGCCCGCTGTTGTTGATCCTACAAACGTAAAGAGCATGAAGAAAGTGTTACCATATTTATAAGATTCCCCAAGGGAGGATCTGGAAGTTATTCGGATAGAGAAGACAACAAACAGGAGGAAAATAAGAAATGGCAAGAATTAAAGGCGGATTAAACGCAAAGAAGAGACACAACCGTGTATTAAAGCTGGCAAAAGGCTATAGAGGAGCACGTTCTAAGCAGTACAGGATTGCAAAGCAGTCTGTGATGAGAGCGCTTGCAAGCTCCTATGCAGGAAGAAAGCAGAGAAAGCGTCAGTTCAGATCTCTCTGGATCGCTCGTATCAACGCAGCCGCAAGGATGAACGGCTTGAGCTACAGCAAGATGATGCATGGACTGAAGGTTGCAAACATCGATATCAACAGAAAGATGCTGGCAGAGATGGCAGTGAACGACGCTGCCGGGTTTGCCGCACTTGCAGAGCTGGCAAAAAAGGCGATCGCGTAAGGATCGCAGGGACGAGTCCGGGGGAGCTGTCTTCCGGGCTCATTTTGCGTCCGGGCCCGGGAGGCTTCCGCACATTTTTTCTTATCTTTGCGGCGAAAAAGCATTCCCTGGGGACGCCGCCGCTGCGCCGAACATGAAAATTCAAATATGAAAATTCTATAAATTTACACTTGCATATAAAAACACAAAATGCTATAATCACACTATTAAAGCAGGAAAGAGAATGACTCAGTAGGAAGCCAAGGCCGGCTGGACACCCCCAGTGGGCTTTTTGTCTATACATAGGGCGATTGTCCCGGCGGCTCCTGTTGGACTCTCGAAAGATCAAGGAGGAGATTGATTATGAGAAATTGGAAAAAAGCACTTAGTGTTGCAGCTGCCGCAGCGATGACCATGAGCGCTGTTGCTCCCATGTCCGTGTTCGCAGAGGAGGGAGACAGCTTCAAGATCGGCGTGATCGGACCTATGACTGGCGACTATGCGCAGTATGGCACGAACGTGTACAATGCAGCCAAGATCGCAGCAGACGAGATCAACGAGGCTGGCGGGATCAACGGCTTCCAGGTTGAGATCATGGATGCCGGTGATGACCAGGGTGATCCGGAGAAGGCCATCAATGCGTACAATGACCTTCTGGACAAGGGGATGCAGATGCTCTGCGGTACCGTTACCTCCGGTGCCTGCATTGCCGTAGGCGCAGAGGCTGCTGAGAGCACCTTCCTTTTCACTCCCTCCGGAAGTGCCGTGGACTGCATCACGGCGGGGAGCAATGAGTTCCGTATGTGCTTCACGGATCCCATGCAGGGTACGAAGTCCGCTGAGTTCATCTCCGAAAAAGGCCTGGCTACCAAGGTAGCGGTTCTTTATGATTCCATGGCAGATTACAATGTGGGTATCCACGATGCTTTCGTGGAGGCTGCTGACGAGTTTGGTCTGGAGATCGTTGCAGACGAGGCGTATACCACAGACAGCAACACGGACTTCTCCGTGCAGCTTTCCAAGATCAAGGACAGCGGCGCAGAGCTTCTGTTCCTTCCGAACTACTATTCTGACTGTGCGCTGATCCTCCAGCAGGCTGAGGACGCCGGGCTTGACATGATCTACTTCGGTGTGGACGGCATGGACGGCATCCTTTCCGTGGAGAACTTTGACACCAGCCTGGCAGAGGGCGTTATGCTTCTGACACCGTTTGCGGCTACCTCCGAGGACGAGGCTACGCAGAGCTTCGTAAAGGCTTATGGCGACGCATACAATGGAGAGACTCCAAATCAGTTTGCTGCTGACGCTTACGATGTGCTCTATGCCATCAAGGCTGCAGCAGAGGATGCAGGCATCACGCCGGATATGTCCAACGAGGACATCAGTGCCGCAATGTCCGCTTCCATGCTGAACATTGAGATCGAGGGCCTGACCGGTACCGCAAAATGGACGGAGGAGGGCGAGTGCGACAAGTCTCCAAAGGCGGTTGTGATCGAGGACGGCGTTTATCAGATGGTGGAGTGATCCCTGGGCGGAGCTGAGGATATCCTGACACTTCCCTGATCGCGCAGGGGATTGCCGTTTAAGAAACGGGGGACGGTTACCTGTGAAGGAGGAACCGTCCCCCTTGTTTTTTGTATAGCAGAGGAGCCGAGGCAGAGGGCCTCTGGTATAGGAAAAACAGGAAGCGCTTCAGACACGGCAATGATAAAATGGCCGGCCTGTTTGGTAGGCCTCACAAAAACATATAAGAGGTGCAGTATGACATTTTTATCTTATCTAAAAGACGGGATCAGCCTGGGCAGCATTTATGCCATCATCGCCCTGGGCTATACCATGGTCTATGGAATCGCCAAGATGCTGAATTTTGCCCACGGCGACGTGATCATGGTGGGAGCCTTCGTGATCCTGACGTCTATCACGAAGGCAGGCTTCTCCCCGGTGATTTCCATACTCCTTGGAGTGGCAATCTGTACGGCCATGGGTGTGGTCATTGAGATGGTGGCTTATCGTCCCCTTCGGAAGGCAGCCTCCAACCTGGCAGTGCTGATCACTGCCATTGGGGTCAGCTATCTTCTCCAGAACCTGGCGCTGCTGATCTTTGGAGCGGATGCAAAGAGCTTTGTGACGGTGATCAACGTTCCCACTCTGACGCTTTTTGACGGACAGATGACCATTAAGGGGATCACCATCGTCACCATCGCGGCCTGTCTGGTCATCATGTTCGGTTTGAATTTCTTTGTCAAGAAGACGAAGCCTGGACGGGCCATGCAGGCGGTATCGGAGGACAGGGACGCCGCACAGCTGATGGGCGTCAATGTGAACGCCACCATTTCCCTGACCTTTGCCATCGGCTCCGGCCTTGCGGCGATCGCAGGTCTTCTGCTTTGCTCCGCATATCCCACGCTGACCCCCTACACGGGAGCCATGCCCGGCATCAAAGCCTTTGTCGCCGCCGTTTTCGGCGGGATTGGGTCCATTTACGGAGCCATGGTGGGAGGCATCCTTTTGGGAGTGATCGAGATTTTCGGAAAAGCTTATATTTCCTCACAGGTGGCAGATGCCATCGTGTTTGCGGTTCTGATTATCGTGCTTCTTGTAAAACCAACGGGATTGTTCGGAAAGAACATCCAGGAGAAAGTGTAAGGTGGCCGGTATGAAGAAAATGAATAAAACATCCAAAAACAACATGATTACATATGCGATGGTGATCCTGGTCTTTGTGGTGGTGCAGACCCTTTCCTCAACGGGAAATCTGTCCAACTTGCTGACTGGACTTTTGGTTCCCCTTTGCGTTTATACCATTGCGGCGGTGTCCCTGAACCTGGTGGTGGGCTTTTCCGGCGAGCTGAGTCTGGGACATGCGGGATTTATGTGTCTGGGCGCCTACGCCAGCGCACTGTTTTCCAATATTGCGAAGGACTCCATCCCCTCCGTTCCCAGGTTCATCCTTGCCATTTTGATCGGCGCCGTGGTCGCCGGAGTTTTCGGCGTCCTCATCGGGATCCCGGTGCTGCGCCTTCGGGGGGATTACCTGGCCATCGTGACCCTGGCCTTTGGTGAGATCATCAAAAACCTGATCAATATTTTGTACGTGGGCGTGGACGAAAACGGGATCCACGTGGCCACCAGCTCCGCAGGCATCAAGCTGGCGCCGGGAGGAAAGCAGATCCTGAAGGGGGCGCTGGGGATCTCCGGCACCTCGACCCTGTACAAGGACATCAAGGGCTCCTTCTTCCTGATCGGCATCATTTTGCTGCTGATCACCCTGTTTGTCGTGCAGAATCTGGTAAATTCCAGAAGCGGACGGGCTATCATGTCCACCCGGGACAACCGGATCGCAGCGGAGTCCGTGGGGATCAACGTGACAAAATACAAGCTTCTGGCATTCACCGTCTCGGCCTCCCTGGCAGGCGTGGCAGGCGTCCTTTACTCCCACAACCTGTCCCTTCTGAAGGTGTCGGTTTTTGATTATAACCTGTCCATTATGATCCTGGTGTACGTGGTTCTGGGCGGTATCGGAAATCTTCGGGGCTCCATCATCGCCACCATTGTGCTGTATGCCCTTCCGGAGCTCCTTCGAGGATTCTCCACCTACCGTATGCTGATCTATGCGATCCTTCTGATCCTCATGATGCTCTTCAACTGGGCACCTGCGGCCCGGGATTGGAGAAGCCGTATGCTGGAAAGGATCAAAGGGAACAGACAAAAGAAGGAGGCGGCTTGATTATGGCAGTACTAGATGTAAACAGCCTGGCCATCCAGTTTGGCGGCCTTCGGGCAGTGGATAATTTTAATCTGTCCATCGAAAAGGGACAGCTTTATGGTCTCATCGGCCCCAACGGCGCCGGAAAGACCACGGTATTCAACCTTCTCACAGGCGTGTATAAGCCTACGGAGGGCATTGTCCGCCTGAACGGGCAGGACATTACCGGAAAAAACACCATTGACATCAACAAGGCGGGCATTGCCAGGACCTTTCAGAATATCCGCCTTTTTAAGGACATGCCTGTTTTGGACAACGTAAAGGTGGGGCTGCACAACCATCACCCTTACTCTACTCTTACAGGGATTCTGAGGCTTCCCAAGTATTATCGTGTGGAAAAGGAGATGGACGAGAAGGCCATGGAGATCCTGAAGGTGCTGGATCTGGACAAGGAGGCCGGTTATCTTGCGGGCAATCTTCCCTATGGCAAGCAGAGAAAGCTGGAGATTGCCAGGGCCATGGCCACGGGGCCAAAGCTCCTTCTCTTGGATGAGCCGGCGGCCGGTATGAATCCCAACGAGACCCAGGAGCTGATGGACACCATCCGTTTTATCCGGGATCATTTTGATCTGACGGTCCTCCTCATCGAACACGATATGAAGCTGGTTGCCGGCATCTGCGAGGAGCTGACCGTCCTGAACTTTGGTCAGGTCCTCTGTCAGGGCAAGACGGCGGAGGTATTGAAGAACCCGGCAGTGATCACCGCATATCTGGGGGAGTAAGGAGGAGAGAGAATGGCAATGTTAGAAGTAAAAGATCTGCACGTATATTACGGTGTGATCCAGGCATTGAAGGGCGTCTCCTTCGAGGTAAACCAGGGGGAGGTCATCGCCCTGATCGGGGCCAATGGGGCGGGAAAAACCACCACCCTTCAGACCTTGACGGGACTTTTGGTTCCTAAGCAGGGCTCCATCATCTTTGAGGGAAAGGACATCACGAAAACCCCGGCTCACAAGATCGTGGAGATGGGCATCGCCCATGTGCCGGAGGGACGCCGGGTTTTTTCCCAGCTCAGTGTTTACGAAAATCTGATCATGGGCGCTTACACAAGAAAGGACAAGGCCGAGATCGCACAGGATTTGGAGATGGTGTACAAGCGCTTTCCCCGTTTGGAGGAACGTAAGGGACAGCGGGCCGGCACCCTGTCCGGAGGCGAGCAGCAGATGCTTGCCATGGGAAGAGCGCTGATGAGCAGGCCAAGGCTGATCGTGATGGACGAGCCCTCCATGGGATTGTCCCCCATTTTTGTAAACGAAATTTTTGATATTATCCGAGTGGTCAGTGAGGGCGGAACCACCGTGCTTTTGGTGGAACAGAACGCAAAGAAGGCCCTTTCCATTGCGGACCGGGCCTATGTTCTGGAAACCGGCACCATCAGCATGAGTGGAAGGGCCCAGGATCTTCTCAACAACGAAGCGGTACAGAAGGCATATCTTGGAGAATAGGAGATAGGAGTTAAAAATGGATAATTTCGTAATCACCATCGCGCGTCAGTATGGCAGCGGCGGCCGCACCGTAGGAGAAATGATCTCCAAAAAGCTGGGGATCCCGTATTATGACAGAGACATTATCCGCATGGCGTCAGAGGACAGCGGGATCCACGAGAGACTTTTTGGAAGAGTGGACGAGTATGACAGCGTGAGACCGCCCCTTTTTGGAAAAACGGGGATCTATACGGGGGATCTGATCCCTCCCCAGAGCAAGGATTTTACCTCGGACGAGAACCTGTTCAATTACCAGGCCAAGGTGATCCGCCATCTGGCCGAGACAAGGTCCTGCGTCATCATCGGGCGCTGCTCCAATTTTATCCTGAAGGATTACCCCAACGTTCTAAAGGTGTTCATTCACGCATCCTGGGACTTCCGAATGGAAAAGGCGGCTGAGAAGCTGAGCAAGACGCCCAGGGAAATCGAGAAATTTCTGACCAAAGACGATAAGCGCAAGGAGGAATACTGCCGCCGCTTCATTGGAAAAGAGTGGACGGATGCCACAAACTATGATCTCTGCCTGGACAGCGGCAAGATCGGCTACGACAGATGCATCGAAGAGATCGAGTACCGTCTGAATATCCTGAAAGAGAATCTAAAATAGGAGACAAGGGTTCCTTCCGAAAAGCACCGGGTCCTGCAAAGGCTCCGGTGCTTTTTGCATGGAAAAAGCCTTGGAAATAAATCCCGCTGGGATACATATACTGTATCAGTCCAGCCGCAGGGCAGGAGCGCATGGCGGCTCTCAATAATTTTCCAGAGGATCGATGGAGGGATTTTGATGAAGATAAAAAAATGGCTTTTGGCGGTGGGGACGGCTCTTTTGGCCTTTGGGGCTGCGGTCCTTCTGCCTGGGGCCTTGGAAAAGCCCAGGGTGGCCCTCACCTTTGACGACGGCCCAAGCAGCCGCTTCACACCCCTTCTCCTGGATGAATTGAAAAAACGGGAGGTCTGTGCCTCCTTTTTTCTCATTGGAAAAAATATCGAGGGAAACGAAAAGCTGGTGAAGCGGATGCAGGAGGAGGGCCATCTCATTGGAAGCCACACCTACAGCCATATACGGTTGGATCAGATCTCCAGGGAGGAGGCAAAGAAGGAGATCCTGAAGGCGGGAAACGTGATCTATCAGGCGGCCGGCGTTTATCCCTCCTACATCCGTCCTCCCTTTGGAGCCTGGAGGAAGGACCTGGAGCTTTCGGTAAGTATGCTTCCGGCCTTTTGGGACCTTGACACCCTGGACTGGAAGCTTCAGGACGCCGACGTGGTGGTAAAAAAGGTGGAAAGCCAGGTGAGAGACGGATCCATCATCCTGATGCACGACGGTTACGCCGCTTCCGTGGAGGCGGCTGTCCGGATCGTGGATCTTCTGAAGAAAAGGGGATACGAATTTGTGACGGTGGAGGAGCTGCTGGTGACCTGAAACAGCTCTGGGAGGCATTTACAAGGAAGGGCAGATAGGCTATAATGGATGAGAACAAGTGTACGGAACAATAAGGAGCCGGATCTATGGATTTATTTGAATACGCAAAGGAAAAACAAATGGAAAAGGAATCCCCCCTGGCCTCCCGCATGAGGCCGTCCTCCTTGGAGGAGGTGGTGGGCCAGCAGCACATTGTGGGAAAGGACAAGCTGCTGTATCGGGCCATCAAGGCGGACAAGCTGACCTCCGTGATATTTTACGGGCCGCCAGGCACCGGAAAGACCACCCTGGCAAAGGTGATCGCCAATACCACCAGGGCCGACTTCACCCAGATCAACGCCACCGCAGCCGGAAAGAAGGACATGGAGGAGGTGATAAAAAAGGCCCAGGAGCGGCTGGGGATGTACGGCAAAAAGACCATTCTCTTTATCGATGAGATTCATCGCTTTAACAAGGGTCAGCAGGATTATCTCCTGCCCTTTGTGGAGGACGGCACCATCGTCCTCATCGGAGCCACCACGGAAAACCCTTATTTTGAGGTGAACGGGGCTCTTTTATCCCGCTCTGTGATCTTTGAGCTGAAGGCTCTGGGGATCCCGGAGATCAAAAGCCTGATTCTGCGGGCGGTGACGGACAAGGAAAAGGGAATGGGAAGCTATGGAGCCGTCATAGAGGAGGATGCCCTGGAATTTCTTGCCGATATGGCGGGGGGAGATGCCAGAAGTGCGCTGAATGCCGTGGAGCTGGGGATCCTTACCACGCCAAAGGGGGAGGATGGGGTCATCCACATCACCCTTGAGGTGGCCTCAGAATGCATCCAGAAGCGGGTGGTACGCTACGACAAAAATGGAGATAACCATTATGACATCATATCTGCCTTTATCAAAAGTATGCGGGGATCCGACCCGGATGCGGCGGTATACTATCTGGCAAAGATGCTGTATGCGGGGGAAGATGTGAAGTTTATCGCAAGGCGCATCATGATTTTGGCATCGGAGGACATTGGAAATGCAGACCCCATGGCTATCTGTGTGGCAGCAGCCGCCGCCCAGGAGGTGGAGCGGGTGGGGATGCCGGAGTCACAGATCATCTTAGCCCAGGCGGCGGCCTATATGGCCTGTGCTCCCAAAAGCAATTCTGCGGTCAATGCCATTGCTGCCGCCATGGACTCAGTGAAACGGACGAAGACCTCCGTTCCGCCCCATCTCCAGGACGCCCATTACAGGGGCCACGAAAAGCTGGGAAAGGGGATCGGGTATCTGTACGCCCACGATTATCCCGGTCATTACGTGCGGCAGCAGTATCTCCCAACAGAGATTCTGGGAGAGCGCTTTTATCATCTCGGTGACATGGGATACGAAAAAAAGATGGGGGAGCATATGCGCCGGATCAAGGGGGAGGCTGAAGAGGAGGGCGTCTGACAGAAAGCCCTCGTAGCTGTTTGCCCCAAAGAATGGATGGATCCTGCAAGGGACAGGGCATAAAAAATGGAGGAGCCTACAAAAGCTCCTCCATTAGTTTTCCGTAAAAATCCTCACATTTGGACGGCCAGTTGGTACAGATGGCTTTTGCCGCCTCCAGTGTGGGCACGCTGAGGGAGAGGTCGATGAGGGAAACATTTTTTGTGATGAGACGGCAGCGCACTCCATAGCTGCCCTGGGGGGTGGGAAAATAGTCGGCGGGGGCCAGGAGCTGTTCCTGGGTTCCATATCCTTTTTCCTGAAGGTAATCCTTCGCTTCCTGGCGGATTTCCGGGGAAATCTCATTTTCAAAATAGGAGAGGGCGTTTTTGCCGTCTTCGGTGAGCCGGTAAAAGGAAGTGGCGGGGAGGGTCTGCATCTCAATCAGCTCCGCTTCCACCAATTCTGAGATCGCCTGCTGGAGATGGAAATAATTGGTGTATTCCCGGTCCAGGATGTACTCGGAGATCTGAGAGTTGGTGAGAGGGCCCTGAGCATTATCCAGCATGAACAGGACGATCAGTTTATAGATGGTAAAGGGTGTTTCCATAATTTTTTTACCTCCTTCATGAAATCCAAAGGGCTTTGGGGTTCCGGCCCCTCTCTTTAATGGGGAGAATATTTTTTTCCCTGGAAGCTTTGGCGCAGCTTCATCTCGTGATGGATGAGATTCAGTACCTCGCGCTTCCTGGCGGCCCACAAGGGGGCCAAAAGGAGATCCCTGGGGCCATCTCCGGTAAGGCGGTGAATGACGATGGAAGGGGAGAGCCGTTCCAGACATTCAATGACCAGGGACACGTAGGCTTCCTGGTCCAGGGCGGAGAAAAGTCCTTTTTCATAATCCAAGGCAAGATCCGTGCCCTTCAGGACGTGGAGGAGCTGGAGCTTGATGCCGTGGATCCCCGCCTGGTTCAGGTAGTCCATGGTCTCCAGAATCTTTTCAGAGTTCTCTCCGGGAAGTCCCAAGATGGTGTGGACCACCACCTCCAGGCCGGCTTCCTTCAGGCGGAAAAGAGCGTCCTCAAAGCAGGAGAGAGGGTAGCCTCTTCGGATGTACCGGGCCGTCTCCTGGTGGATGGTCTGAAGCCCAAGCTCCACCCAGACTGGCTTTTGGCGGTTCAGCTCCTTTAGGAGGCGGACCGTCTCCGGCGGCAGGCAGTCCGGCCGCGTGCCGATGGAAAGCCCCAAAATGGCGGGATGGCGGATGGCCTGGGTAAAGATGTCCTCCAGATAGTCCACAGGGGCGTAGGTATTGGTAAACGCCTGAAAATAGGCGATATAGCCCTTCATGGGCCGCTTTCCGGAAAGAAGGGCGATCTGTCTGTCAATCTGCCGGGGAATGGAAAGGGAGGGATCGGCGGCAAAATCACCGCTTCCCCCCGCACTGCAGAAGATGCAGCCCCGGTATCCCAGCCGTCCGTCCCGGTTGGGGCAGGTCATGCCGCCGTTTAAGGTCACCTTGTAGACCTTTTCGCCGAAGCGCTGGCGCAGCATGTAATCCAGGGAGTAATAGGGCTTCTGGCCCCAGCTCATCATGAGATGGCCTCTCCCTCGTCCGTCAGTTTTTCTTGCTCCTCATCCTCCTTTGGGATGTAGTTGTCAAAGATTTTGACAAAAAAATGAGAGTTGACATAAGCAACCGTGGCGCATCCCAGAAGGACGATGAACATGAGGGCAAAGGACTGGAGCTGTGCCGATGGGATGAAAAACACCAGGAAGGGAGCTGCCGTCACCAGGATCATCAGCAGTGTGTAAGGCAGATGGCGGATGGACATGAGGAAAGCGTTGGTAAAGGTGTTTTTGATGGAATTGTAAAATTTTGCCAGGACCGGATATATGTACATGAAGAGCATGAGGTAAATCACCAGAATCACTGTGAAGACAAACATGAGCACGGTTCCAAAGGTGCCCTCCACGCCCCGGGAGATCATAAGGTCAAGATATAAAAGGAGTCCCGTCACCAGCATGATCAGGTTGATCACCAGGGACTGCTTCAGGTTTTCCTTGAAGGATCTGAAGAAGCTGCGGACAATGTAGGATTCTTCATTTCGGGCCATTTTCAAGGTGACATAAAACAGGGCCGTCAGGGAAGCGCCGATGGTCACCACGGGAATGCAGCAGACGAGACATAGGAGATTTAAGATCATCAGATCTGCAACCTTGCCCATAAAGGTGAAGAACTTGTTGTCCATATTAAAAAAACGTTCCATAATATTGCATCCTTTCTTGTGATTCTGTTGATACTGTGGGAGGTCTTAATACGCTTGATTATTAGTATAACCAAATTCTCTGTAAAAAGCAATGAAAATGGTGGAGAGGGAAGTCTGGGTTTCTATAATTGATTTTAAGCAAAAATTTTGCTAATATAGTATAGAAGGAGAGGACGT
>JAUNJL010000021.1 GCA_030533315.1 Eubacteriales bacterium | reverse complement strand
GTGGTGTTTGGTTGTTGGGGAAGGGGGTTATGCCTGATCGGCTTTTTCCACTTCTGCGATGGCTTGTTTTCTCATGGGGATGCGGCAGTTTTTGTTATTGCCAAATTCCACGATCACGTCTTCCTCTGTCATGTCAATGATAACGCCGTAGAAGCCGCTGGTGGTCACGATGCTGTCGCCTACCTCCATGCTGCTCAGCATGGCCTGGATCCTTTTCTGCTCTTTTTTCTGGGGACGGATCATGAGGAAATACATGATTCCAAAAAGAACAACCAGCCATACCAGGGTAAATCCCATACTCATTCCGCTCTGTGCGTCCATTTCAAATTCCTCCTGTATTTTTACTTACAGCCCGAATAGCTCCGCTTTCCAGGCATTCCTGCGCCAAATTTTTCCTCTCTGGAGCATATAAACCTAATGATACACAAAAACCTTGATTTCATCAAGTGTTTTTTTATCATTTCTACTGCATCTGTCCCTTCTCAAAGCCCTCCAGCCGCATTGCCTTGTATTCCTGGAATTTTCCGGCGTCCAGGGCGTCCCGGATCTCCTCCATGAGATGGTTGTAGAAGTACAGATTGTGAAGCACGCAAAGGCGCATCCCCAGCATTTCCTTGGCCTTCAGCAGGTGGCGGATGTACGCCCTGCTGTAGTGGCGGCAGGCCGGACACTGGCAGCCCTCCTGGATGGGCCTGTGATCCAGCTCGTATTTGGCGTTGAACATGTTCCGCTTTCCCTCGTTGGTGTACACGTGGCCGTGCCGCCCGTTGCGGCTGGGATACACGCAGTCAAAAAAGTCCACTCCCCTCTCCACGGCCTCCAAGATGTTGGCCGGGGTGCCAACCCCCATGAGATAGGTGGGCTTGTCCTGGGGCAGGAAGGGAACGACCTCATCCAGGATCCGGTACATTTCCTCATGGCTCTCTCCCACCGCAAGCCCTCCTACGGCATAGCCGTCCAGCTCCAGCTGGCTGATGGTTTTTGCGTGGGAAATACGGATGTCCTCATAGATGGCCCCCTGGTTGATGCCAAAGAGAAGCTGTTCCCTGTTTAAGGTGTCCGGCAGGCTGTTCAGCCGGTCCATCTCCTCCTTACATCGATACAGCCACCGGGTGGTCCGATCCACGGATTTCTGCACGTAATCTCTGTCCGCCACGCTGCTGGGGCACTCGTCAAAGGCCATGGCAATGGTGGAACCCAGGTTTGACTGGATCTGCATACTCTCCTCCGGCCCCATGAAGATCCTGTGTCCGTCTATGTGCGACTGAAAGTAAACGCCTTCCTCCTTGATCTTCCGAAGACCTGCCAGGGAGAATACCTGGAACCCGCCGGAGTCTGTCAAAATGGGGCGATCCCATACCATAAATTTATGGAGGCCTCCATACTCTTTGATCAGGCGGTCCCCCGTCCTCACGTGCAGGTGGTAGGTGTTGGACAGCTGGACCTGAGTGCCGATCTCCTTTAGATCCATCGTCGAGACCGCTCCCTTGATCGCTCCCACCGTTCCCACATTCATAAATACCGGCGTCTGAATCGTCCCATGAACCGTATGGAACTCCCCTCTTTTCGCCCTTCCTTCCGTTCTCAAAAGCTTATACTCTGCCATACCACATTACCTCTTTTCCGACGCGCTCGCCGCGTCAATCATGGTAGTTTTGGAAGCACTCTTCCAAACTTACCTCTTTTCCGACGCGCCCGCCGCGTCAATCATGGTAGTTTTGGAAGCACTCTTCCAAACTTACCTCTTTCCTGGCGCACTAGCTGCGTCAATCATGGTAGTTTTGGAAGCACTCTTCCAAACTTACCTCTTTTCCGACGCGCCCGCCGCGTCAACAATAATCATCCAAAACCAAGCAGCCAGGGCGCTGCAAAACTTTGCTTATTATATCCCGAAATTCCATTTTTTTCAACCACCCTTTCGGCTTCTCATCCGCTTTTCGCCGCGGTACCCTTCTTATGAAAGCCTGCATTCCTGCTGCCATTCAGCCGCAGCATTCACGATTTTTTCCTTTGCAGAAAAGGGAAAAACATTCCGCCATCACAAAAAGGCGCACCTGGAATCGATCGGGAGACCTATCTGAACTGTTAGAATTTCGACACCAATCGCTGGAATCCTTGTTAAACTTTTACATTGCCAATTATTACGACATATCGTATAATGTTACGGTATGTCCTTTTTACATTATTAATAAGAAAGAACATCTCATATATTTGTGATTTATGGATTCATAAAGTGATCTGTAACGCAAAACAAGGAGGCATGATTGATTTTATGAACGACTATACTCTGGGAATTGACATTGGTTCTACCACGGTCAAGATCGCAATCCTTGATGAAAGCGAAACCCTACTTTTTGCAGATTACGAACGACATTATGCCAATATTCAGGAAACACTGGCTCATCTTTTACAAAAGGCCCACGACCGCTTCGGAGAGATGACCGTCCACCCGGTGATCACCGGGTCCGGCGGACTGTCTCTCGCCGACCACCTGGGGATCCCCTTTGAACAGGAGGTGATCGCCGTATCCACGGCGCTCCAGAAGATCGCTCCCAAGACGGACGTGGCCATTGAGCTTGGCGGTGAGGACGCCAAGATCATCTATTTTGAGAATGGCACCATCGAACAGCGTATGAACGGCATCTGTGCCGGGGGCACCGGCTCCTTCATCGACCAGATGGCCTCCCTTCTCCAGACAGACGCCGCCGGACTGAATGAGTACGCCAAGAATTACAAGGCTCTCTACTCCATTGCCGCCCGCTGCGGCGTGTTTGCCAAAACCGACATCCAGCCCCTCATCAACGAGGGCGCCACAAAGGAGGATCTCTCCGCATCCATCTTTCAGGCCGTGGTCAACCAGACCATCTCCGGCCTTGCCTGCGGAAAGCCCATCCGGGGCCACGTCGCCTTCCTGGGCGGCCCCCTCCACTTTTTGTCCCAGCTCAGGGCGGCCTTCGTCCGCACCCTGAGTCTGGACCAGGAGCACACCATTGCCCCGGACAACTCCCACCTTTTCGCCGCCATGGGCTCTG
Organism: Eubacteriales bacterium; assembly: GCA_030533315.1. The sequence goes on along the minus strand of JAUNJL010000021.1, from coordinate 32,607 downwards.
CCATGAACGCAAAGGAGGAGGTCTCCTTCTCCCTCACCGCCCTGACAGAACGGCTGAAGGGCTCCATACATATGGACTTTGAGGTGGCGCGCATGGAGCCTTTGTTCGCAAGTCAGGAGGACTACCAGTCCTTTCTCCAGCGTCAGGGCACCTACCAGGTAAAGAAGGGGGACCTGGCCTCTTACAAGGGGAACTGTTTCCTGGGCATCGACGCCGGCTCCACCACCACCAAGACGGCCCTTGTAGGTGAGGACGGCACCCTCCTCTATTCCTTCTACAGCAGCAACAACGGCAGTCCCCTAAAGACCGCCATCCGCTCCATCCAGGAGATTTACCAGACCCTTCCAAAGGAGGCTCGGATCGCCTGGTCCTGCTCCACCGGCTACGGAGAGGCCCTTATAAAGGCGGCCCTCCTTTTGGACGAAGGGGAGGTGGAGACGGTTTCCCACTATTACGCCGCCGCCTTTTTCGATCCCCAGGTGGACTGCATCCTGGACATCGGCGGCCAGGACATGAAGTGCATCAAGATCAAAAATCACACGGTGGACAGTGTGCAGCTAAACGAGGCCTGCTCCTCCGGCTGCGGCTCCTTCATCGAGACCTTTGCAAAATCCCTGAACTATTCTGTACAGGATTTCGCAAGGGAGGCTCTTTTTGCAAAAAATCCCATTGACCTGGGAACCCGCTGCACCGTGTTCATGAATTCCAAGGTGAAGCAGGCCCAGAAGGAGGGAGCCGAGGTTCCGGATATTTCCGCCGGCCTCGCCTACTCCGTCATCAAAAATGCACTGTACAAGGTAATCAAGGTCTCCGACGCCTCGGAGCTTGGAAAGCACATCGTGGTACAGGGAGGAACCTTTTACAATGACGGCGTGCTGCGAAGCTTCGAGCGGATCGCCGGCTGTCAGGCCATCCGCCCGGACATCGCCGGCATCATGGGAGCCTTCGGAGCCGCTCTCATCGCCAGGGAGCGCTATGAGGAGGGAGCACAGAGCACCATGCTCTCCATCCAGAAAATCAACGACCTGAAATACACCACCTCCATGGCAAACTGCCGGGGCTGCACCAACAACTGCCGCCTCACCATCAACAAATTCGGAGGCGGGCGCCAGTTTGTCAGTGGAAACCGCTGCGAGAGAGGCATCGGAAAGGAAAAGAACAAGGATCACATCCCCAACCTCTACGAGTACAAATATCAGAGGATCTTTTCCTACCAGCCCCTTCCTCCCAACAAGGCCGAAAGGGGAAAGGTGGGGATTCCCCGGGTACTCAACATGTTTGAGAATTACCCCTTCTGGTTTACCTTCTTTACCCATCTGAAATACGAGGTGGTCCTCTCTCCCACCTCCACCAGGAAGCTGTATGAGCTTGGCATCGAGTCCATTCCCAGCGAATCGGAGTGCTACCCCGCCAAGCTGGCCCATGGCCACGTCAGCTGGCTTTTGAAAAACGGGATAAAGTTTATTTTTTATCCCTGCATCCCCTATGAGAGAAATGAGTTTCCCGATGCGGTCAATCATTACAACTGCCCCATCGTCACCTCCTATGCGGAAAATATCAAAAACAACGTGGATGAGCTTCATGACCCCTCCATCACCTTTATGAACCCGTTTTTGTCCCTCACCTCAGAGGCCGTTGTGACAAAAAGGCTTGTGGAGATCTTTTCCCAGCTGCCTCCGGCCCAGGTGAAGGAGGCGGCCCATCTGGCCTGGGCGGAGCTGGACGCCGCCCGGAGGGATATCGAGGCGAAGGGGGAGGAGACTCTCCAATACCTGAAGGAGACCGGCCGCCATGGGATCGTCCTGGCCGGACGCCCCTACCACATCGACCCGGAGATCCACCACGGGATCCCGGATCTGATCACCAGCTACGGCGTTGCGGTGCTCACGGAGGACTCCGTGTCCCACCTTGTTCCCGTGGAAAGACCCCTTCGGGTCAACGACCAGTGGATGTACCACTCCCGTCTCTACGGGGCGGCCAATTTCGTCAAGACGAGGGACGACCTGGACCTGATCCAGCTCAATTCCTTCGGCTGCGGGCTGGACGCCGTGACCACCGACCAGGTCTATGAAATATTGGACGGCAGCAACAAGATCTACACCTGCCTGAAGATCGACGAGGTCAATAACCTGGGAGCTGCCCGTATCCGGGTCCGCTCCCTTCTGGCGGCCATCCGGGCCAAGAAGGACCGTGGGAAAAAGCGGGAGCTCCATCCCTCCGCCATTCAGAAGGTCCCCTTCACCAAGGAGATGCGCAAGGAATACACCATTTTGTGCCCGCAGATGTCGCCGGTGCATTTTTCCCTCCTTCAGGCGGCCTTTAACGCAAACGGCTACCATCTGGAGGTGCTTCCCAACGACAACAAGCATGCGGTGGACGTGGGCCTGAAGTATGTGAACAACGACGCCTGCTACCCCTCCCTCATCGTGGTGGGACAGATCATGGACGCCCTTCTTTCCGGCAAATACGACCTGGATAAGACGGCGGTGATCATGAGCCAGACGGGAGGCGGATGCCGGGCCTCCAACTACATCGCCTTCATCCGCCGGGCCCTGAAAAAGGCGGATATGGAGCAGGTCCCCGTCATCTCCCTGAACCTGAGCGGACTGGAATCCAACCCTGGCTTCAAGCTGACCTTCCCTCTGGTAAAGGGGATCGTCTATGCGGCCGTCTTCGGGGACATCCTTATGAAATGTATCTACCGGATGCGTCCCTACGAACTGGAAAAGGGGATCGTGAACCGGAAGCACAAAATCTGGGAGCAGAGGGTCATTTCCTTCGTCACGGGCCGTTCCCTGAACCACAGCCAGTTTAAAAGGCTGTGCCGGGAAATGATCCATGATTTTGACACCATTCCCATCAGCGACCAGAAGAAGCCTCGGGTGGGCATCGTGGGAGAGATCCTTGTAAAATTCCTCCCTGCTGCCAACAACCATCTGGCGGACCTTCTGGAGGCCGAGGGTGCGGAGCCGGTGATCCCGGATCTCATCGACTTTATCTGCTACTGCTTTTTTAACCAGAATTTCAAGTCGGATTACCTGGGCTTCAAGAGGTCCAAGGCCTGGATGGGCAACGCCGGGATCAAGGCCATTGATTGGGTGCGCAGCACGGCCAACCAAGCCCTCTCGGAAAGCCGTCATTTCCAGCCCACCATTCCCATCCAGAAACTTGCGGACATGGCGTCTCCCATCGTTTCCCCCGGAAACCAAACCGGCGAGGGATGGTTCCTTACCGCAGAGATGCTGGAGCTCATTGAGAGCGGCGCCCCAAACATTGTCTGCATACAGCCCTTTGGCTGTCTGCCCAATCACATCGTGGGAAAGGGCGTCATCAAGGAAATCCGGCGCTCACACCCCCAAGCGAACATCGTGGCCATCGACTACGACCCTGGAGCCAGCGAGGTCAACCAGCTGAACCGTATTAAGCTGATGCTCTCCACCGCCATGAAAAACCTGGAACAATAACAAAAAAGGTCCCGCACTGCCGATCCTCTTTTTCGGCAGCGGGGCCTTTTTTGATTCCCTTGTCTTTTATTTTTTGAGGTATTGACGGACGCCGGCCATCAATCCTCCTTTTTTCCCTCGTAGGCTCTCACCCGCAGGGGAATCCCCAGGGATTCTGCAAGGATCCGGGACCGTTCCACCTTCTCCTCCCCGATGCAGTCCACCACCGTGAAGCGGACGTCATCCAGATATTTCTTGCAGCTGCAGGCGAACCTCAGCATGGCGGGAAAGGCCTGCTCCCCGTAGATGGAACGCACCACCTGGTCGTAGGAGGCGGCGTCCGGCATGTTCAGGCTGACGGAGACGCTGTCCACGGCCCGGCAAACCTCCTTCGCAACGGAGCGGCCCCAGATCAGGTCCCCCAGCCCGTTGGTGTTCAGGCGCAGAGAGAGATCATATTTTTTCCGCACGTATCTGCTGGTAAAAAGCAGCTTGTTCAATGCCGCCACCGGCTCCCCGTAACCGCAGAACACCGCCTCCTTACAGTCCTGAAAATCAAAGTCGTCGATGGCCTGCCGGATCTCCTCCATGGACGGCTCCTTCTGGAACCACAGATTCTCCGCCTCCCCCACGGCAGGACCGTTGGAACGGATGCAGAAGGTACACCTGCACGGACACCGATTCGTCAGATTAAAATACACCTTTCCCTGGTAACGATATACAATATCTGTCATACACTCACAACCTTTCCCTGGGATTTCCCGGACACGTCCTCATACCGGGAAAACCGCTCTCCCAGCCTGCAAAGCAGGGGCTCGAAGCACACGCCGTCATTCCGGTCCGTCCCCTCCTTTACTGCCCCTTCAATGGCTTTTCCTAAAAATTCCGCCGCCTCCCGGACACAAAACTCCATGGGGATCCCCCGCACCAGTCCGGCCCCCAGCACAGAGGCAAAAAGATCCCCCGTCCCAGAGTAGCTGCCGCCTTTTTTTTCGGAGAGGATCCATGTGCTCCTTCCCTCCTGGCACACAAGATTTCCGATCCCCGGCCGCTCTCCCTTCACGTCCACGCCGGTGATCACCGCATGGCCGCAGGAAAACCGTTTTACAAGCCTCTCCCCCACAAGGGAAACCTCCCCCTGCGCCTCCTCCCAGCTCAGGTCCATCAGCTCCTCCCAGGCCTTCCTCATCCCCTCGTATCCGTACAGGAGCAAAAGGGCCTCCGTCAGGTTGGGGGTGATCACGTCCGCCTGCCCCGCCAGCTCCTGCATCCTGGAAAGGAGCCCCTGGGAATAGATCTTAAAAACGGCTCCCCCGTCCCCCATCACCGGATCCACCAGTACAAGGGTCTCTCTTTTTCGGAACCTTCGGAAGAAGGAGAGGATCCTGTCTCCCTGCTCCTCCCCCGCCAGAAATCCCGTATAGATCCCGTCAGGGGAAAAGCCTCTTTTTTCCCATTCCTCCATGATGGCTTCCATCCGGTCCGTGTAGTCATCCACGTAATAGCTGTCATACCCCGTCTGGTTGCTCAACACCGCCGTGGGGAGGGGAACCGCCTGCACCCCCAGAACGGAGATCACAGGAATGGCGGCGGTGAGGGAGCATTTTCCCAATCCGGAAAGATCATTGATCACAGCAAGTTTTTTCAATCCAGTCACTCCAGTCTTGTAATCTTGTTCAATATCGTATAGAATAGCATTAAAGTGTATCTTGATAAATATCCAAATCGTACTTTTTTTAAGGGGACAGTTTATGCTGAACATGGATTCCGATCATAAAAAAACGCATCTTTATATGGAAGTTTACCAATACTATAAGGATCTGATCCTGGAGAAAAAGCTTTTGCCGGGAAGCAAGATGCCCTCCCTGAGAAAATCCTCCCAGGAGCTGCGGCTGAGCCGTACCACCATCGAGACCGCCTATCTTCAGCTTGCGGCGGACGGCTACATCATAGCCAAGGCCCAAAGCGGTTACTACGTCACCGACACCGCCCACAGGGCTCCTGCGCCAAAGCCAGAGGAGCATCCCCTCCGCCCTCCCGTCCGCTACGACTTCGCCTCCTCCGGGGTGGATCGGGAAAGCTTCCGCTTTGACCTGTGGAGCCGGTACATGAAAAGCGCCCTCCGCCAGGAGGAACGGCTCCTCACCTACGGGGAGGCCCAGGGGGAGGCGGATTTTCGGGAGGCTCTCTCCGACTATGTACGCATCCGGCGGAACATTCTGTGCTCTCCCCAGGACATCGTGGTGGGAGCCAGCGTCCAGAGCCTCCTGCAGATCCTCTGCCCCCTCATCGTGGAATCAGGCCCCTTCTACCGGCCCCTGAAATACTACGTCTCCCACGAGGGTGCCATTCGGACCAGGGATCTTTGCGTCTCCTTCCCCGACCCCTCCTTTCTCCAGGGCATCACCGTATTTCAGGATTATGGCTTCCAGATCAACTATCGCAGCAAGGACAGCGACGTGATCTACGTGTCGCCGGCCCACATGACGAAATGGGGGGAGATCATGCCCGTCTCCCGCCGTCTGGAGCTCCTTGGCTACGCAAAGGAGCACAGCAGCCTGGTCATAGAGGATGATTTTGAAAACGAGCTGGTCTATCTCCAAAAGCCAACCCCTTCCCTGTACGGGCTGGCCGGGGGAGAAAGCGTGGTCTACATCGGCTCCTTTTCCCGTCTTCTCCTTCCCTCCATCCGGATCAGCTTCATGGTGCTCCCTCCCACCCTGGCCAGATTCTACAAAAAAAAGGCTGCCAGCTACAACCAGACAGCCTCGAAGGCAGAGCAGATCGCCCTTTGCCAATTTATCAGGGACGGCCACCTGGCGGCCCAGCTCCGCAAGCTGCGCCGTCTCTACGGCAGCAAGCAAAAGGAGCTTCGCCAGACCATCCTCTCGGTCTTCGGCCAGGAGGGAGAGCTACTTGCGGGAGATGCGGGCACCCGGCTTGCCCTGACCCTGCCCTATGAAGGCTCCCTGGAAGCTCTGACGGAACTTGCCAGGGAAAAGGGACTGAGGATCCACGGAAAAAAGACAGACAGCCATTCTGTCACCCTCCTGCTCTCCTGCTCCAGCATCCCCTCCCAGGATCTTCTTCCCGCCTGCCTCCTCCTAAAGGAGATCCTGGAGCAGGCCAGAAGGGACGTCCGCCCTGGCTCCGGGGACGAGACTCCCTAAGTCTCACCTGAGAAGAGGTTCCCCCTCCCTTCCGTCGCCTTTCCTCCTGTTTTTCAGCCGGGCCAGCCCTTCCTGGGCCGTCACGCTTCATCCATCATGTACAAAAGAGCGTTGCAGATACAGGCGGCGATGTTGGAGCCGCCCTTGCGGCCCCTGGCCACGATGTAGGGTACCTCTGCTTCCATGATCAGCTCCTTGGAGGAAACCACGTTCACAAACCCTACGGGAACGCCGATGATCAGCTCCGGGGAAAGCCTTCCCTCCTTCACCAGCTCATAAAGCCGCACAAGGGCCGTGGGGGCGTTCCCGATGGCGAAGATCAGCTTCTTGTTCAAACCGGCCGCCTTGTCCATGCAGACCGTAGCCCGGGTGGTTCCCCTTTCCCTGGCCATGGCCGCCACGTCCTCATCCGACATGAAGCAGTACACCTCTCCTCCGTATCTGGCAAGAGCCCTCTTGTTGATCCCCGCCTTTGCCATCTGCGTGTCCGTCACGATGCAGGCTCCTCCCCGGATGGCGGCCATGGCCTTTTCCACCACGTTGGAAGAAAAGCACAGATTTTTCGCATAATCAAAATCCGCACTGGTGTGAATGCAGCGCTTGACGATCAGCTCCGTCCCCGGCACCAGGGGGGTATCCCCCAGCTCCTGGGTGATGATCTCGAAGCTCCTCTTTTCAATCTCCATGGGCTTCACTTTCTCTAACTCGATCTTCATATCCCTTCCTCCAATATCTGGTAAATTCGTTCCATGTCCAGGTGCTTCCGCAGCTCCGACGCCAGGATGTCATACTGTGTTTCCTTAAAGGCCCTGAAATCCACACCTGCCATTTCCTCCACGTCGATCCCCTTCTTTTCTCCCAGAACCCGTATGATGGCCCTGGCGGGCTCCTCTTTGTCAAAGACGCCATGGACGTAGGTGCCGCACACGTTCTCATGGACGGCGCCCTCAGCCTTCCTCTCACCGCTCACCTCGTCCTCCAGGAAGGTGGCCCAGGCCGTTCCCTCCCTTTTGGTGCTCTCCCCCATGTGGATCTCATAGCCCTGAATGGGCACGCCGCTCAAGGGCGAGAAGATTCCCTTCAGATCCCCGAAGCTTCCGGTGACCCTGGTTCTGGTCTTGGATCTTGCAAAAACCGTGTCCATAGGCAGAAGACCCATTCCCTGAATGGTTCCGCCAGACTCCACACAGTCGGGATCTCTTAGGGTCTCCCCCAGCATCTGGTAGCCGCCGCAGATGCCAAAAATCACCGTCCCTCTGGCGGCGCGCTGCTTCACCGCCGCCTCCAGCCCGCTCTGGCGCATCCACAAAAGATCCTCCATGGTGTTCTTCGTCCCCGGCAGGATGATCATGTCCGGCTCCCGCAGCTCCCCTGCCCGGGCCACGTAGCGAAGGGAGACCCCGGGAATGCTCTCCAGGGGATTGAAATCCGTGAAATTGGAGATTCTGGGAAGCCGGATCACCGCAATGTCGATCAGATCCGCCTCCCTCCTTCTCTCAAAGCGCTCCGTCAGGCTGTCCTCATCCTCCACCTGGATATTCAGGTAAGGCGCCACTCCCACCACGGGAATGCCGCTTTTTTCCTCCAGCATGGCGATCCCGGGATCCAGGATGGTCTTGTCTCCCCGAAATTTGTTGACGATCAGCCCCTTTACCATCTGCCGCTCGTCCTCCTCCAGAAGCTCCACCGTGCCGATGAGCTGGGCAAAAACCCCGCCCCGGTCAATGTCTCCCACCAGCAGGACCGGAGCCCCCGCCAGCTTGGCCATCCCCATATTCACAATGTCCCCTTCCTTCAGATTGATCTCCGCCGGGCTTCCGGCCCCCTCCAGCACCAGGATGTCATATTCCTGGTCAAGGGAGCGATAAGCCTCCATAATCTGGGGGATTAGCTCCTTTTTGTAACGGAAATATTCCCTGGCGCTCATGGTGCCCAGAACCTCCCCGTTTACGATCACCTGTGAGCCCACGTCGTTGGTGGGCTTCAGCAAAATAGGGTTCATCCGCACCGAGGGGGCGATCCCCGCCGCCTCCGCCTGCATCACCTGAGCCCTTCCCATCTCCAGCCCTTCCTGGGTGATAAAGGAGTTTAACGCCATATTCTGAGATTTGAAGGGAGCCACCCTGTAGCCGTCCTGGTGAAAGATCCGGCAGAGCCCGGCTGCCAGAAGGCTTTTTCCCGCATTGGACATGGTTCCCTGTATCATGATCGCTTTTGCCATAAATCCCTACCCTTTCAAAATACGTTCCAGCACCTGGATCAGCCGGCGGTTCTCCTCCCGCCTCTTCACCGCCGCCCGGCAGAAGCCCTTGCGCAGGCCTGAATAATTGCTGCAGTCCCGAAGAAGGATTCCCCTCTCGACACACCTTTCAAACAGATTCTCCGGCCCCTGGAAAAACACGTAATTGGCGGCGGAGGGATAGATGCGAAGACCCAGGGCCCGCAGATTCTCCCTCAAATAAGCCCTCTCCGCGGCCACCAGCTCCCGGCCCCTTTCCACGTAGGCCTCCTCCTTCAGAGCCGCCAGCCCCGCCGCCTGAGCCATGGAAGAGACATTCCACGGCTGATTCACCGCCTCCATCCGCTCCAACAGGGCCGGATCCCCGCAAAGGCCGTAGCCCAGGCGGATCCCCGCCATGGCATACCGCTTCGTGAAGGCCTTCAGCAAAAACAGGTTCCGTCTGCTCTCCAGCTCCCCAGACAGCGTATGCCTCTCCCTGTCCTCCACAAAATCCAGAAAGCATTCATCCACTACCAGAAAAATGCCCCTCCGGGCACATGCTTCCAGAATGTCCCTCAGCAGCTCCCGGGGGATCAGGATGCCCGTGGGGTTGTTGGGATTGCACAAAAAGACCACGTCCAGTCCAGGGGACAGCGCCTCCAGGAAGGCCTCCCCCAGGACAAAGCCTTCCTCCTCCCTCAGATAAAAATGCTCCGTCTGACAACCCACGCTGTCCAGGGCAAGCTCGTATTCCGCAAAGGTGGGCGCCGCAACAAGAGCCCTCTTGGGCCCCATGGCCCTGCAAAGGGAAAAGATCAGCTCCGCCGCCCCATTGCCGCAGATCACCTGGGAGCCCTTCACCCCCTCGTAGGCCCCGATGGCCTCCCTGAGAGGGCCGCAGCCCACCAAAGGATAATGACTCATCCCCTCCAGGCTTTGGATCACCGCCTCCTTCACAGAGTCCGGCGTACCCAGGGGGTTGCAGTTTGCGGAAAAGTCCAGGCATCCCTCATACCGGTAGACATCTCCCCCATGTACGTGCTTCTTCATGTCATCTCGTCCTCCTATGCCGCCTTTGTTTCACACCAGGCTTCCCGCCAGAAGACGGAGCCCTAAAAAAAGTATGGCTCCCAGGCCGCTGGCGGCAAACAGCAGCCTGGCAGAGCGGGGAATGTCCTCCGCCTCTACGGGACGGGCGGCGTCCCCGATGGTTGGCTTTTCATACAGCTTTCCGAAGTAATAAGCGTTCCCTGCCAGCTGTATCCCCAGGGCCCCCGCCATGGCCGCCTCCGTCTGAGCAGAATTTGGGCTTGCGTGGCGCCGCCTGTCCCTGCGGTAGATCCTCCAGGCGTTCTTCATGTCCAGTCTGCAAAAGGCCGCCCCCAGGCACATCAAAAGGCCGGAAAGCCTTGCGGGGATGTAGTTGGCCACATCGTCCGTCCTTGCGGCGCACCGTCCAAAATACAGGTACCTTTCGTTTTTATAGCCCACCATGGAATCCATGGTATTGATGGCCTTGTACAAAAACATAAGGGGAACGCCTCCCACCGCCATATAGAACATGGGAGCGATCACCCCGTCCGAGGTGTTCTCCGCCACCGTCTCCACCGTGGCCTTGATGATCCCCTCCTTCGTCAGAGATCCCGTGTCCCGGCCCACGATCATGGAAACCGCCTCCCGGGCCTCCTGCACCGTACCCTCCTTTACCTTATGGTACACCTCCATCCCCGCCCGTTCCAGGGATCTTCCCGCAAGAAGCTGCCAGCACCAGAAGGTCTCCAGAAGAACCCCCGCCACCGGGGAGAGACGGTACAGCACCAGCAAAATGCCAAAGGGAACCAGGTAAGAGAGGAGGCAGGTGAGGACCGTCAGGATGACCCCGCCCGCCAGCTCTCCCCGCTCCGTTTTTGGAAGCTGCGCCCGCAGGCCCTTTTCCAGAAAGGCGATCAGGCTCCCTATGAGACATACAGGATGATACAGCCAGGCAGGATCTCCCAGGATCAGGTCAAGGATAAATCCGCAGGCCAGCGCAATGGTTCCGGTGATCATAAGTCTCTCCTTTTTCTCCGGCTCCTTTGCCCAAGGCAGCTTTTCAGAAAGGCCTTGGGAAGAGAGGGATTTCCATAGTAGTAAAAATGGGGGAAGCCCGCCAGAAGATTTCCATCTGCCAAAAGACATTCCCAGCTCCGGTTTCCAGCAGGCTTCCTGGCCACAAAGGCGTCCCCGCAGTTGTCCGAATCGAAATAGTGAAATTCATGGGCGGAAAGCTCCCCCAGGGAGGCTTCCCCGAAAACCGGGCACTTCTGAGAAAGGGTCACGTACCCAAAGCGGGTCAGCCTGGGAGTCCGCCTTACCTCCCCCGGTATGACCCCCGCCATCTGGTAGATCCTTCCGTCCATGCCCTCCATCCGCTGATGGAGGTACATAAACCCTCCGCACTCCGCCAGACAGGGAAGGCCCTCCCCTATGGCAGTGCGGATCTCCTCCCTCATGGAATGGTTTTCTTCCAGCTCCCTGCCATAAAGCTCCGGATACCCTCCATAGAGCAAAAGGCCGTCCAGCTCCCTGGGAAGATGCCCGTCCCGCAGAGGGGAAAAGGGGATCAGCTCCGCCCCCATTTCCCTCAGAAGGCGAAAATTGTCCTCATAAAAGAAGCAGAAGGCCTCATCGCTGGCAAGACCAAGGCGGAGGGGCTTCTCCCCCCTGGGAATGCGGTAGGAAAAAGCGGGATCCAAATGGGAAAGGTCAGCAGGTGCCGAAAGCTCCCCCGCTTCCCCCGCAAGCTCCAGGATCCCCGGGATGTCCAGGGTTTTCTCCAGAATCTCTCCCAAGCGCCTCAGCTTTTCCTTCAGATCCAGGATCTCCTGGGGAAGGACAAGTCCCAAATGGCGGCTCTCAATGACGCAGTCCTCCACCTGCGGCACATATCCCAGCACCTTTACCGGCAGCTCCTCCTCCAGAAGGGCCTTCATCCTGGGATAAAGCATGGGGGACATTTGATTCAGGATCACGCCCCGGATGCGGCTGTCCCTCTTGTATTCCAGGAATCCCTTGATGTAGGCAGCCAGGGAAAGGCTCATTCCCCTGCTGTTCACCACCAGGATCACCGGGGTATCCGTGGCCCTGGCAAGATGGTAGGCGCTGGCCCTGGGAGTGGTGCCTCCCACCCCGTCGTAATATCCCATGACTCCCTCCATCACCGCCAGCTCGCACCCCTTTGCACCCTGGGCCAGCAGATACCTGACGGCCTCCTCACCGGTGAAAAAGGTGTCCAGATTCCTGGACTTCGTGCCGATGACACGGCTGTGGAACATGGGATCGATGTAATCCGGCCCGCACTTAAAGGAAGCGACAGACATCCCCCGGCTGACCAAGGCCTGGAGAAGCCCGCAGGTAAGCAGGGTTTTGCCGCTTCCGCTGGATCCTGCGGCCAAAAGGATTCGGTTCAGCTTCATGGGCGCACCTCCTCTGCCTCTTTCTGGCCATAGGCGGCAGGATGCTGGCAGGTCAGGATGTAGATGGGATTCTCCCCCATCATCATGTGATACCGGCCCACGCTTTTCGATCTGGCCGCCGTCAGCTGAACCACGTCCGTCTCCTGAAAATCGTATTTTCTCATGACCTCCAGCGCCTCGCTCACGGTCTCCAAGGTGATGCAGTTGATCACCATCCGAACCTTGGGATTCTTCTCCAGAAGCACCCTTACGATCTCTCCCAGCTTTCCCGAGGAGCCCCCGATAAAGACGTGGGTGGGAGCGGGAAGCCCCCAGAGAGCCTCCGGTGCTTCTCCCCGGATCACCTCCAGGTTTCCTGCGGCAAAGCGCTTTTTGTTTTCCAGGATCAGCTGCAGGGCCTCCTCCTTTTTCTCCACGGCGTACACCGTGCCCTCCCAGGCCCGAAGCGCCATCTCCACGGCCACGGAGCCGGTCCCCGCACCTACGTCATAGCAGACGGAGTCCTGATAAAGTCCCAGCTTTGCCAGAGAGACCCATCGGATCTCCTCCTTCGTCATGGGCGCCTTCCCCCGGAAAAAATCCTGATCCAAAAGACCATGGGTGGACCGCCTTTTTCTGCAGGCTGGGTTGACGGCACAGACCACACTGAGAGGATTCCCCTCATAGTCCGTCAGTTCCCGGGCCTTTTTGCAAAAGATCCTCTCCGTCTCATAGGAAAGATCCTCCCCCACGTAAAGCTCCACCTCCCCCATGCCGTACTCCGTCAGGCTTTTTGCAAGGAGAGCTGCCCCGTCCTTTGTCCCCAAAATGGCGAACACCTTTTCGTGGTGGCGGATGTGGGACACCAGATTGCAGCTCCGCCCATGGGCGCTGACGATCTTTGCGTCCTCCCAGGAAAGCCGGAGCTTGGACATAAAGTACGCTACGGAGGAGATCCCGCAGATAACCCTGGTGTCCTCTCCCAGGCATTCCAGCAGCCTTTTGGCGCCGCTGTAAAAGCCCACGTCCCCGGACAAGGCCACCACCACCTTGTCGTACTCTGGATGTTCCCGGATATAGGAGGCGATCTGCTCGCTTCTGTATTCGCAGAAGATCTCCTGCCCCTCCCTTCGGACGGCCTCCGCCATCCGCCTGGCGCCGATGATCAGCTCCGCCTCCTCGCAGGCCCTTTTTCCCTCCTGCGTCATGGTGTCCCTGCTTCCCATGCCGATGCCAAGAAGGGTCACCTGGGGCCTTGCGGTAAGGCCCAGAGCCTTCACCAGCATCCTTTTGCACTCCATCACGGAAAGGCCCTCCTCCTTCACCGGCCTTCCGATCACCACCGGCACCGCACCGGCCTGCAGGGCCCCATCCAGCTTCTCCTGAAAACCGCCGGCCTTTCCCGTGTCCTTCGTCACCAGATAACGGCACTGGTACTGGCGCAGCATGGCGGCGTTCAGCTCCTGGGTAAAGGGCCCCTGCATCCCAATGAGATGGCGGCCCTCCAGCCCCAGGCCTTTACAGGCCTCCATCACCCAGGGAAGGGACAAGACCCTGGCATAAACCCTCTCGGAAAAGCCTTTCAGGGCGGCAAACCTGGACAATTCCTTACTTCCCGTGGTAAGGAGGATGTTTCCCTCCCTCTCGTTTAGGTAATCCACCGCAGCCTCAGGGCTGTCCACGTAGACGGCCTCCCCGTTCTCCACCTGGGAATCCCTGAGAATGCGCACGCAGGAAAAGCCTGTACGTTCACAGGCCTTCCCGATGTTCTCCGTCACCTCCGCCGCATAGGGATGGGTGGCGTCCAAAACCATCCTGGGGGCAAGCTCCCTCATCAGAGCCTCCATCTCCTCCTGGCACAGACGGGCGGCCTGTACCTTCAGAAGCTGGCTCTCCGTCAGCGCCCTGCTGCCGTAATCCGTGGCGACGCAGCAGTGGACGTACACTCCCCGGGAGGACAAAAACCGGCACAGCTGGTACCCCTCCGTGGTGCCTGCAAATACAAGGATCTTATACATTTCGGTATCCTCTCGGCGTAACCATCTTTCCGCCTATGTTCTTTGTCTGGGAATTTCCCACAAACACCGTGGTAAACATATCCACCTGGGCGTCCCGAAGCTCCCCCAGGGTCATCAGGGAGGCGCTCTCCCCTTCCCTGGCAATATTGGAGACGATCCCGCACAGGGTATCCGCCGATCTGTAGGTCATGATCAGGTCACAGGCCTTCTTCAGGTAATCGCGGCGTTTCCGGCTGGAGGGATTGTAAAGGCAGATGACAAAATCCGCCTGGGACGCTCCCAAAAGCCTGGCCTCAATCTTCTCCCAGGGCGTCAGCAGGTCGCTGAGGCTGATGAGACAGAAGTCATGAACCAGGGGAGCTCCCAAAACGGCCGCCCCTCCCAGGGCTGCCGTCACTCCCGGAACGATCTCCAGGGCCACCTCCGGATACCGCTCTCCCACCTCGTACATCAAGCCCGCCATGCCATACACCCCTGCGTCACCGCTGCAGATCATGGACACGGTCTTCCCCGTTTCTGCCTGGTCAAAGGCCATGACGCACCGCTCCACCTCCCGCTTCATGGGGGTGGTGAGAAATTCCTTTTCCGGAAAATGCTCTCTGACCAGATCCACATAAACCGTGTAGCCCACAATGATGTCGCTGTTCCTTAAGGCCTGTACCGCAGCCCCCGTCATCTCCTCATAGGATCCGGGGCCAATGCCTACCACATAGATCTTCTTTTCCTTACTCAAAATCAATCCTCCAGTTTTTCTGGGCCAGGGCGGCCGTCACGCCCCCTTGTGCCATTTTCCTTTGTATCAGCCTTCCCTGGCCGCTCCCAAGGATGGCGCTTCTCTCGCATACGTTGTCCACACCGGTGACCCCCCGCACAAATTCTGACGGGGTAAAGCTTCCCTCCGCCTCCAGCAGATCTTCCCGGGTATAGGTAAAAAAAGGGATCCCAAGCCTTTCAGAAAGGGCCAAAAGCCCCGGCTCCTCCTTCTTCAGGACGATGCTCGCAAGAGCCATCAGGGACTCCCGGCGAAGCCCCTGTTTTTCCAGGCAGGCGTCCGCCATGGCAAAAACCGCCTCCGCCTCCTTGCCCTTCCGGCAGCCCATTCCCAGAACCACCGTCCTGGGCACAACCTGGGCGGTATAAAAAAAGGGCAGGCAGTCCCTGCGGACGGTGACCGCAACCCCCGTTTCCAAAGGCTCTTTGGCCGCTGCGCCATCAAGGGGCCTCCCCCTTTCATCACAGGGAACCAGTCCCGCCGGAAGCTCTCCCTCCCAGGGAAATTCGCTGTAAAAACCCACGTCTTTTCCCGCCAGGAGAGCCGCCGACACCTCCTTCGCCCCATCCATGTGGAAGAGGGAGCAGTCCAGATTCTTGGCAAACACGTCCACCGCAAACCGCCGGTGAAGATCCGTGGCCGTCGTCACCACCGGGCGGGCGCCCAGAATGGCGGCTGCCCGGATGGCCAGCTCGTTGGCCCCGCCCAGATGGCCGGAGAGCAGGGAGATCACGAAGCCTCCGCACTCGTCGATCACCAGCACCGCCGGATCCGTCTTTTTGGAGGCCACCAGGGGGGCAATGGCCCGCACGGCAATGCCGCAGGCGCCGATAAAGATCACAGCCTCCGACCGGCCAAAGGCCTCCCTGGTCCACTCTCCCAGGGAGACCGAAATCCCATCAGGCAGATACCGGCTCTTTTTCGCCAGGTGGGCTTCCTCTCCCTCCTCCAGAAACGCCTGAAGGAGCCGCTCCCCCGTCTCCCGTCCCGTAAGACTAAAGCAGATCATGGATATTTTCATGATGTTACCTCTTTTCTGATGGGTTCCCCATCAAGGATGGCAGCTCTGAAGGCCTGCTTTCAGACCTCCCTCTTTTTTTGCCCGCCTGGCGCGTCCATGATGCTCCCCCACATATTTTATTTGGAGGCGGGACGAAACTCGGTGGAAAAGCCGGGATCGTACAGCTTTGACCGGTCATAGCCTGTCCCTGCCACCACGTCCCCGATGATCATCAGCGCCGTCTTGGTCACCCCGTTTCTTTTGGCCGTCTCAGCCAATGTCCCCACGGTGCAGCGGAACGTTTTTTCGTCCTCCCAGGTGGCCTTGTAGACGATGGCCGCCGGGGTATCCTCCCTGTAGCCCCCTTCCACCAGCCTCCTGCTCAGCTCCTCCAGCATACCGGTGCTCAAAAACACCACCATGGTGGCCTGATGGGCGGCAAAGGACTGGATGCTCTCTTTTTCGGGCACCGGCGTCCTCCCCTCCATCCGGGTGATGATCACGCTCTGGGAAATGTCTGGAAGGGTATACTCCAGATCCAATGCGCTGGCCGCACCGCAAAAGGAGCTTACCCCGGGGCAGGAATCATAGGCGATCCCCTTCTCCTCCAGAACGTCCATCTGCTCCCGAATGGCCCCATAAAGGCAGGGATCCCCTGTGTGAAGCCTCACGGTGGTCTTCCCGGCGGCCTCCGCCTTTTCCATGACGGATACCACCTCCTCCAAAGTCATTTTCGCACTGTTGTAAATGGTGCACACGTCCTTCGTGTACTCCAAAAGCGCCGGGTTCACCAGTGAACCGGCGTAGATCACCACATCCGCCTGCGACAGGTATTCCTTTCCCCTTACGGTGATCAGATCCGGCGCCCCCGGACCAGCTCCTACAAAATGTACCATATCCTTCTCCTTTATCACCAAAGGCCTGGCGCCCCGCCTCTTTTGCCGGCTGCTTTCTGGGGCCCTTCTCTTGCCTTATTTTCCGTCCTTCACAATGATCAGAGAGTAATAGCCCGCATCCTCCGGGATCTCCTCCACGGAACGGTATATCCTTTCATTGGCCATGCCGCAGTTTTCGATCATGACACCTTCCTCTCCCATGGCCATGATCTGCTCCTTCACATCCTTCATCTTTTTTCCCGCCTTCATCAGCACCTTCGTCCCCGGAAGTCTCAGGGCCTCCTGGATCTGATAGGATGCCGGGATCACGTGAAGAGGCTCCGCCTTTTCCACCAGCCCCATGTTCAGCTTTGCGGAAACCGCACAAAAGGAAGTGATTCCGGCAACGATCTCCGTTTCGTAGCCCATGGCCTGGATCCTCTTGTGAAGATAAATGTAGGTGGAATACACCGTGGGATCCCCCAGGGTGAGGAACACCACCGTCTTCCCCTGGTCCAGCCTCTCCTTCAAAAGGGCTGCCCCCTCCTGGTGGGAGCGCTGCAGCTCCTGGGGATCCTTGGTCATCGGCATGTAAACCGCCATCAGCTCTTTTTCGTCCAGCTCTTCGTAGGCCCCCTTTACGATCTGGTATGCCACGCTCTCCTTCGGATCCTTTCCGGGCACGGCCACCACATCCGCCTCCTTCACCAATCTCAAAGCCTTCAGGGTAAGCAGCTCCGGATCCCCCGGTCCCGCACCCACTCCATACAACTTTCCCTTCATTCTGCTGTTTATCCTTTCCTGTCCCGTATACATAAATTCTTTTCAATACTCTGACGGCTGATCTTTTCCATCAGCTCTCCTGCGCGGGCGGTCTGCCCCAGGAATCCATACACGTTGGAAAAAATCACGGCCCCCAAAAGGATCCGCTCATAGGAGCGATGATCCAGGTAAAACTGAATGCGCTCCAACACTTCCCCCATGGTTTCCCTTAAGATCCCGCCCCGCTCAAGGACCGCCAGAGCCTCATCCGTGGTGGAACAGCCCAAAATGTCCCTGGCACAGGCAAGGTCTCCTCCCGCCCGTATGGCATTTGCCGCCAGGATCTCCATCCGGCCGTCGGCACAGTGGGAATGGGTGTTCATGATCCCCGCCGCCACCTTCACAAACTTGCCGATATGAGACACAAAAAGGAGCCCCTTCACTCCCATTTCCACCGCCATATCGATGCTCTCGCCCACGTAATTGCTGCACTGTACGTTTCTCTCAAAGGGAAGCTCCATATGCTCCCGAAGGTAGGCCTCCCCGTAGTTTCCCGGCGTCATAAGGATGTAGCTCTCCCCCTGCACGAAGTGCTGCCTCATTTCCAGCTGGATGCTGGCCACCAGGGATTTTTCACTCATGGGCTCCACGATCCCCGTCGTTCCCAGGATGGAGATGCCCCCCACAATGCCCAGCCGGGGGTTAAAGGTTTTTTTTGCCCTCTCCTCCCCTCCCGGAACAAAAATGAGGATGTCCAGGCCGCCCTCATAATCATACTTTGCGGCCGTCTCCTCCGCCGCCCTCAGGATCATGGCCTTGGGCACCGGATTGATGGCGGCCTCCCCGATCTTCTGGGAAAGGCCGGCCTTCGTCACCCGCCCCACCCCCGGACCTCCGTCCAGCCGGATCCCCGGCTTGGTTCTCTTTTTTACCCTGGCATAAACAAGGAGGCCGTGGGTATTGTCTGGATCGTCCCCGCCGTCCTTTTTTACGGCGCAGGAGACCTCCTCCCCCTCCCTTCGGATATCCAAAAGCCTCAGGCGGAGCAGGATCCCCTTCGGCGTCATCAAAGGCACCTGGGAGATCTCCTTCCCTCCCAGGAGCATCTCAGCCGCCCCCTTGCAGGCCGCCGCCGCACAGGAGCCGGTGGTGTAGCCCATCCGCATTTTTTTGTTTCCCCGTATGACAAAGGCCTCCTCCAGACCGGTTCCCTGTTCCATAGCCACCCCTTTTTTCTCGATGAGGCCCTCCAAAGGAAATGGGCCGCAGCTTTCTCTGTATCAATATGTTCACAAGGATCCCCCACATGAAAAAAGAGCCTTGTCATGACAACAAAACTCTCTCCCCGGACTTCCCGGTTGCCGCAGGAATGATCCTTCCCCAGAAAGCACCCAGTATCTGGCTTTACAGTAACGGACTTGCTCAGGACTCTCACCTGATTCCTGAAAGTGCTCTTGCCGCTACTCATTATATAATTTTACCCCCAAAAAGTCAATCCTTTCGCACTCCCCCGCCCCGGCAGGCGGCGGCGAAAACCGCCTACACCACCTTGAAGTCCAGCCACCTTCGGCTGTGAAAACGCCAGAGAAAAACGATGCCCCTCACGGTCCAGTCCGTAAACATGCCGATCCAGACGGCCATGGGCCCCATGCCGCCGAAACGGATGAAGCAGACGCAGAGGAGATAGCGGCACAGCCACATGGTGATGCAGGAGGTGATCATGGAAAACCTCACATCCCCTGCGGCCCGCATACCGTAGGCCGGCAAAAAGGAGGGCACCCACGCCAACGGCTTCACCAAAGTGATCCAGGCCATCATGGAAAAGCACATCCGTCCGCTTTCCGGCTCCATTCCCGCAATGGCGATCACAGGCTTCGTCAGGGCAAAGACGGACAGGCAGTTGAGGATCATAACGATCTCTCCTACAATGCACAGCTTCTTCACATAATAGACGGCCTCGTCCTTCCTCCCCGCCCCCATGCACTCTCCCACCACGGTCATCAGCCCGATGCCGATCCCCATGGTCAGGGCTCCATTTAAAAACTCCAGCATGTTGGTCATGGCCTGGGCGGCGATGGCCACGGTTCCAAGGGTGGACACCGTGGACTGGATGGCCAGCTTTCCCAGCTGAAACATGCTGTTTTCGATGCCGGAGGGGATCCCAAGGCTGAGGATCCGCCGAATCATCCCTCTGTCCGGCCGTATGGTCCTGTAATCCCGCACCACGACGGGCTGCCGGTCCCTTCGCAGCTGCCACAGCACCACCACCGCGCAAAACACTCTGGATATCAAGGTAGACAGGGCTGCTCCCGCCACTCCCATGTGGAAGACCCAGATCATTACGGCATTTCCCCCAATGTTCAAGAAGTTGGAGATCACGGAGATGGTCATGGGTCCCCTGGTGTTCTCCTGAGCCCGGAAAATGGCCGCCCCAGAATCATAGAGGGCGATAAAAGGATAAGAAAGCACGGTGATCACAAAATAGGTCTGGGAGGCCTTCATCACGCTCGCCTCCACCTTGCCGAAGATCAGGGACAAAAGCGGAACCCGAAACAGCAGAAACAGCACCGTGATGGACAGCGATATCACCGTGATGACGTACAGCAGCTGTCTTGCCGATTCCGTCGCCTTCCCGTGATTTTTCTGCCCCATATACTGCGAGCAGACGATGGCCCCTCCCGCCGCCAGGGCCGAGAAGGCCTGAATCACCAGGACGTTGATGGAGTCCACCAAAGACACTGCAGAGATAGCCGCCGAGCCCACGTTGCTCACCATCATGGTATCCGCCGTCCCCATCAGGGAATTTAAAAGCTGCTCCAAAATTACCGGTATCAAAATGCGCCTCAGCGCCTTGTTTGAAAAAAGATGCTGTTCCATTGCAACCACCATTTCATATCTTGTGTTTAAATGTTCAAAAACGATCCCCCCCGCTCATGGGCAAAGGGCCCCCAAAAGCCGGCACTTGTGGAATCCCCCCATCTCTGGTATGATAAACAATCATATCTCCAGGAGGCTTTCCATGGATCGTACCCTTACCTATACCGTCACAGAAGAATATGCAGGCATGGAGCTTCTGGCCTTTCTCAGGAAAAAAGGCTTTTCCCGAAGGATCCTCACCTCCATGAAGCCATACGAAAACGCCCTGCTGCGAAACCAGCGCCCCATCCATGGACGGGATGCCCTCCAGGCCGGCGACCTTCTCCAGGTCTTCGTCCCGGAAACGGAAAAGCCTCACAGGCTCGTCCCATCCCCCATTCCCCTGTCCGTCCTTTACGAGGACCAGGATCTGCTGGTGGTGGACAAGCCGGCTCACATGCCGGTCCACCCCGCCATGGGAAACCACGAAAACACCCTGGCCAACGCTGCCGCCGCCTACTTCCAGGACGAACCCGGGTTTGTCTTCCGGTGCGTCAACAGGCTGGACCGGGACACCACCGGGGCCCTGATCCTGGCAAAAAATCCATTCAGCGCCTCCGTTCTGTCCGCAGACATGAAGAGGCAGAGGGTACGCCGCACCTACCTCGCCCTGGTGCAGGGGACTCCTCCCCTTTCCGGCACCATAGACGCACCCATCTCCCGAAAAGAGGGCTCCGCCCTCCTGCGCCGGGTGAACCTGGAGCATGGAGAGAGGGCCGTCACCCACTTTCAGCGGCTGGCCGCCAAAAACGGCTGCTCCCTGGTGGAGCTGCACCTGGAGACAGGGCGCACCCATCAGATCCGGGTCCACATGAAGCACCTGGGCTTCCCCCTTCCAGGCGACTATCTTTACCACCCAGACTACTCCATCATAGACCGCCAGCCTCTCCACTCCCTCCAGCTGGACTTCCTCCACCCGGTCACCAGGAAGCCCCTTTGCATCATGGCTCCCCTTCCCCAGGATTTTGCGGAGGCGTTTCGCAGGGCGGCCCTCCTGTGACGGCCCCGTTCCTGAAAAGGGCGAACGGAAAAAACCGCCGGAAGACGGCGGTCCTTTCCATGGCCATCCACCCCCGCCGCCAGCTCTGCTGACCGCAGGGAGAAGAGAAAGCCTGCAGAGGCTTATTTCTTTGCGCCGGCCCAGCTGCCCGAACCGCTGTTCTTCTCATAGATCACAAGAAGTCCCTTCAGCAGCAGCTCCTCATCCAGGATGATCTCCCGCCTGCAGTAGGGCACGATCTTCTTGGCCAGCCCGCCGGTGGCCACCACCGTAAGCTTCTGCCCCAGCTCCTCCTCCATACGCTCCACGATCCCATCCAGTGCGGCAGCATTGCTGTAGATCAGCCCGCTTCTCATGCATTCGATGGTGTTCTTGCCAATGACCCTCTTCGGGGACTCGATGCTGATACCGCTCAGCTGAGAGGCCCGGGCGGTAAGGGCGTCCAGAGAAACCCCAATACCGGGAAAGATCATGCCTCCCACGTAATGCCTTTGAGCGTCCACCACGCTGACGGTGCTGGCCGTCCCCATGTCAATGATGGCAAGGGGAAGCGGATACAGGGCGATGCCGGCCACGGCGTTTGCCACCAGATCCGCCCCCAGGGAGGCCGGATTGTCCATCTGGATATTCAGCCCCGTCTTCACCCCGGGCCCCAGGACCACCACCTCCCGGTCCAGGATCTTTTCCGCAGCCAGCCTGACCACGTTGGTGATCTGAGGCACCACGGAGGAGATGATGCATCCCTCCAGCTCCGTCTTCTTCATATGATAGATATCCAGCACCGTTTTGATGTCCACCGCATATTCCAGCTCCGTTTTCGTCCGAACCGTGGACAGACGCTCAATGAAAGAGATCCTTTCCCGGCTGATGCACCCCATCACGATGTTTGTGTTTCCAATATCGATTGCCAAAACCATACCAATGCACCTCCCCCTGAAAAAGGGGAAGGCCCTCCCTTCTATTCCCTGTGTTTATGCCTGGGCAGTCTTCTTTCCCGCTGCCTGGCCGTCGATCAGCCTCGCCTTGGAGAGGGCGGCTCCCACGGCCCCCGTGATCACGCTGGAGGCGACCATCTCACACACGGCGTTGATCCCCACGAAGGTGCAGATAAACAGGATCACGTTCCTGCCGCCCATCAGGCCCTGCACATATTCTGTATTCCCAAAGAGGAGCACCAGCGCCCCCATAAAGAACACGGTGTTCAAAAAAGCGGAGAAAAAGCCTGTCACCACACAGGAAACATACACGTTCTTTGTCTTCCTGCGGACTCCCTGGAACAAAAAGCCCAGGAGGAACCCATCCAGCAGCCTGGGAAGGAATCTCTGGATAAAGGCCAGGACAGGGTTGATGTTAAAGAGCGTGGCCCCCATGGCGCTGGTGCCCCCGATGCCGATGCACTGGAGAAAGCTGGTCAGCCCAAAGACCGCCCCTGCCGCGGCGCCTCCCACCGGCCCCAGCACGATGGCGCTGATGGCCACGGGGATCACGTTGAAGGTGATGGCAAGGGGCCCGATGTTCAGGTAGCCCAAAGGCGTGTAGGCCATCAGGAGCAAGATGGCGGCCATCAGGCCAAGCATGGTGATCTGTGACGTTTTCAGTTTCTGATTTTTCATGTTCTGATCCTCCTTGTTATCGTTCCGTTTTCGCACACGGCAGACCAGCCTTCGCCGCCAGGAAGCCGCCGTCCAGGCGTCCTGACCAAGGAGGGCCGGGCCGCTGCCCGGATACAATACGGTGCTGGATTGGCGGGCATTTGTCATGGATTTACCCGCTTCTCTGGTGAATGAGTTACCTTCCTTCTCTCTGTAAAAGAGAAAGGATCTTATCCAGGAGCTGATCGGCTGCATCCTCCTTGCTCATTAAGGGGAGTGATACTTCCTCGTCCTGTGTAATCAGGGTCAGCACGTTGGTGTCTCCCTGGAAACCGGCTCCCGCAACCTTGACATTGTTTGCCGCCACCAGATCCAGATTCTTTTTCACCAGCTTTTCCCTGGAATTACCGATCACATTCTGGGTCTCCATGGAAAAGCCGCACAGAAACTGACCCGGCCTTTTATGCTCACCCAGATATTTCAAAATGTCGTCCGTCCGCTCCAGGGGAATGCCCATCTCCCCCTCCTGCTTCTTGACCTTTTCGCTGCTCACCCTCACCGGACGGTAATCCGCCACGGCGGCAGCCTTGATGATGATGTCCTGGCTCCCGCTCACCTCCGTCACGGCCTGGAACATCTCCCTGGCGGTGACCACGGGCACCACCTTCACGAAGGGCGGCGGCTCCACCGGCGACGGCCCGCACACCAGCGTCACGTCCCCTCCCCGTAGCATGGCCATCCTGGCGATGGCAAAGCCCATCTTTCCCGAGGAATGATTGGTGATATACCGCACAGGATCGATGGCCTCCTGGGTGGGACCGGCGGTGACCAGGATCCGTTTTCCCAAAAGATCCTTCTCACGTGCGATCTCCCTGAGGATGTAGGAAAGGAGAACCTCCGGCTCCGGCATCTTTCCCGCCCCCTGATCCCCGCAGGCCAGATAACCCACGGCGGGGGCGACCACCTCGTATCCATAACGCGCCAGCGTCCTCAGATTGTCCTGCACCACCGGATTTTCGTACATGGCCGTGTTCATGGCGGGGGAGATCAGCCTTTTGCACCGGCAGGCCAGCATGGTGGTGGTCAGCATGTCGTCCCCGATTCCATGGGCCAGCTTCCCGATCACGTTGGCGCTGGCAGGGGCGACCATGGCCACATCTGCCCGTTTTCCCAGAGAAACGTGCTCCACCTGAAACTGGAAGTTCCGGTCAAAGGTATCCACCAGACACTTGTTTCCCGTAAGGGTCTCAAAGGTGATGGGGTTGATGAAATTCGTCCCGTTTTTCGTCATGATCACATGGACGTCCGCCTCCAGCTTTTTTAAGGCGCTGGCCAGGGACGCCGTCTTGTATGCGGCAATGCTCCCGGAAACCCCAAGCAGAACAGTTTTACCCTTTAGCATCCTTCTGTCTCCCTTTTCCATAAAATAAAAACTTTCTCTTTACATACGGCTCTATTATAAATATACTAATATAAAAATGCAACAGATTTTTCACCTGGATCTTTTGCTCATTCCCGGTTACTGTTCACACCTGCCGTTTTCACTGAAGGCTTTTATTTCCTGAAAACGGGCGGACCGGTACCCTTGAGCTGCGAAGCTCCGGCTCCCCGCCCCATGCGGCTTTCCAGGGAGCCAGATCCGCCGCAGACTGGAGGGCGCCAGTGAACGGCAGCCATTCCCATTATCTTCCCACGGCCGGTGCGGCAGCCCGCAGGCCCGTGGGACCGCCACAGAAAAGGAACATTTACATGGATAATTATCAGATCACCACCTGGTGCCGGCATTTTGTCAAGGACCACGTGAAGGAAGGGGACATCTGCATAGACGCCACGGCCGGAAACGGCTGGGATTCCCTCCTCCTGTCCCGCTGCTGCGGAAAAACAGGCCGTGTCACCTCCTTCGACATCCAGCCCATGGCGGTGGCTCGCACAAAAGAAAGATTGATGGAGCAGGCCCCCTGGAGAAACTGGCGGGTCGTGCTGGATTCCCACCGGAACATGGACTTCTATGAGGAGCAGGGCACGGTCAGCTGCATCATGTTTAATTTTGGTTACCTGCCGGGAGGCGATCACTCGGTTTCCACCAACCCCGTCACCAGCATCCAGGCCCTCTCCCTCTCCCTGGAGCTGCTGCGGCCCGGCGGCCTTCTTTCCCTCTGCCTTTACAGCGGCGGGGACACCGGCTTCCAGGAAAGAGAATCCATCCTCTCCTGGCTGAAGACCCTGGATTTCCGGAAATATCTGGTGATCAAGACCGACTACTACAACCGGCCCGGAAACCCTCCCAACCCTGTCCTGGTGGTCAAGCTGACCATATAACCCTGGCCCATATTTCGGCAGGGCCGTCCGTATCCACACAACGAAAGCGCCTGATCCCGGATATCTTCCCTGGGATCAGGCGCTCTTTTCTTCTTTTGATTCGTATCAGTCCAGTATCCGAATCGACTGGATCACCGGCTGCTCCTCGCTGGGGATGGTGCCGTTGTCATCGGTGGGCTCCGCCGCCTTACAGATGGCGTCCACCACCTCCATCCCCTCGGTCACGTGGCCAAAGGCCGCATACTCGCCGTCCAGGTAGGTGCCGTCCTCATGCATGATGAAAAACTGGGAGCTGGCGCTGTCCGGATCCGAAGATCTGGCCATGGAGATGGTCCCCCTTGTGTGGGAGATCTTGTTCTCCACCCCGTTGCTGCCGAACTCACCCTTGATGTTTTCATCAGAGCCGCCGGTCCCGTTTCCCAGAGGGTCGCCGCCCTGGATCATAAAGCCGTCAATGATGCGGTGGAAGGTCAGCCCGTCATAGAAGCTTCCCTGGGCCAGCTTGACGAAATTGGTCACCGTGATGGGAGCCGTGTCCGCATCCAGCTCCACCTGGATGGTCCCATAGTCCGCAACGGTGATCTCCGCATGATGCAGCCCCGTCAGCTCCTCCCTGGTATCCAGGACTGCGCCGCCGCCCTCCTGTGCATCCCCGGTTTTCTCCTGGCCATCGGAGAAGCCTGCTGCCTCCGCCTCCTCCTGGGAGACGGCCGCCTCCTTTTGCTCCGTCTGATCCGAGGCCTCCTTCTTGCCACCGCAGCCCGTCATCATGCCCACAGAAAGGGCTGCGGCCAAAAGAACCGTGAAAATCTTACGTTTCATCCTTACTCCTTTCAAGGCACGCCCGGAGTGCCGGTCATGATAAATCTGGAAGCCGGCCCCCAGGCCTGCTCCCCTCATGGCACCCCTTTCGTGCCGGTCATAGCGGAATCAAATGCCGCCATATTTCGTTTTTGCAATTCGGCCTTCCCTATTATACAAAAGCTCTCACAAAAAACAATTCTTTTCACAAAAAGTTCAGGATCTTCCCTTTTTCTTTCTATCGGATCCGGTCCGGGAAGCCCACCTTCCTCTGCACCTTGCGCAGGGTCTTCCCCGCATAATAGGAGGCCTTCTCCCCATTTTCCTTGATCACCGAATCAATGTAAGCCTTGTCCTTGGAAAGTCTGGCAAACTCCTCCTGAAGAGGCTTCAGGACGCTGACCACGGCCTCTCCCACGGCCGGCTTCAGCTCTCCGTAGCCCTTGCCCTCAAACTCCCGCACCGTCTCCTGGGGCGTCTTGCCCGTGCAGGCGCTGTAAATGTCGATCAGGTTCTTCAGCCCCGGCTGCTGGTCGCTGTACCGGATGCAGCCCTCAGAATCCGTCACCGCCCGCTTGCATTTTCTCATGATGGTATCGGGATCGTCCATCAGATAGATGCTGCCGTTGGGATTTTCGTCCGACTTGGACATCTTCTTCGAGGGATCCTGAAGGCTCATGATCTTCGCCCCCACCTTGCCGATGTAAGCCTCCGGCATGGTAAACACCTCTCCGTAAAGATTGTTGAACCGCTCGGCCAGGTTCCTGGTCAGCTCCAGATGCTGCATCTGATCAATACCCACCGGAACCACGTCCGCCTGATACAGCAGGATGTCCGCCGCCATCAACACCGGATAGGTGAAAAGCCCCGCATTGATGTTGTCTGAATGCTTGGCGGCCTTGTCCTTAAACTGAGTCATACGGTTCAGCTCTCCCATGTAGGTGAAGCAGTTCAAGATCCAGGCCAGCTCCGCATGGCCGGAAACATGAGACTGATAATAGATACAGTTCTTCCTGGGATCCAGGCCGGCTGCAATGTAAAGGGTCAAAAGGCTCCTGGCTCTCCTGCGAAGCTCCGCCGGATCCTGGCGGATGGTAATGGAGTGCATATCTACCACACTGTAAAAGCATTCATATTCGTCACTTAAGGTCACCCAGTTTTTCAGAGCTCCAAGATAATTCCCCAAAGTCAGGTTTCCCGTCGCCTGCATACCACTGAATAACACCTTTTTTCCATCGATCATAATTTGTCCTCCCTGTCTTCCGAAAACGGATGTAAAACCCGCACCTGTCCCCCCATGCCTGCCCCATCCGTCAAAAGCAGCCATCCTCCAGGATGTCTTCTGCGCCGGGGACAACAGCGGCTCTTTAAAGTTTAGCATTGTATGGCGATAAAGTCAATGTACAAGGCGGAAAAAAGGCACCCGCAATAGGAGTGCCTTGGTGATCCTTCCGGCAGCCCTTGGCATCTGCCGGAAGGACCTGCCTTTCTTTTTCTCTTTTTATCCTGCGCATCAGGCTCCCGTGCCGTCCGATACGGCCGCCGCAGGATCTGCCTGGGTGCCGTCCGTTATGGCCGCCGGGTCTGCCGGGGCTGCCGCTGCCGGATCTGCCGGAGCCGTCTCCTGGCGCGTCACATAATCGCCGGAGCAATACAGGGTCTGGCCCTCGTAGCTCACCTCCACCCATCCATTCTCACAGACGCCGGTACTGGTCAGCTGGGTGCCGCTGGCAACGCTGGCCACAAGGGCAGCCTCCGTGCTGCAGTCCGCGCGAAGATTAATGTCGGTATTGGCCACATAAACGCCGTCCTTCTTTTCCACGTTGACGCCGCTGGCAGTCTGAACGATCACTGGCTCCGGGATCGGTGTGGGCTCCGGTGTGGGCGTTACCTCAGGCGTAGGCGTAGGCTCCGGCGTGGGCGTCGCTTCGATCACCGTCACGGTAGCTCCCGCCCCATCCTCAAATCCGCAGCCGGGAAAGCACAAAACCGCTCCCAGCAAAAGAACAAGTAGTCCAGCTTTTTTCATAAATAACTTCCTCCTAACTCAATACATGAGAACTCCCAAAATTCTACACCTAATATACATGATTCCCACAAAATATGCAAGCAAATGTTGAATAAGTGTGACAGCCAAACACAGCCATGTCATGACCCGCTCCCGTCCCTTTTCCTCTCTCAAAACGGCAGACCCATGTATGGAAGCCGCAAAACTGTTTCCTTCCTTCCCCTGTCAGATCCGCTCGAACAAAAGCTCCACCGTACCGCCGCAGACCATTCCCAGATTGGCGGCCTCCTTGCCGGTGTACAGCTTATATTTCTCCAAAGCCCACTCCCGTACCTGGGCGCAGCGGCAGATGGCCTCATACTCCACCCGTCCGCCTCCCACGCTGCCCGTGGTGCGTCCGTCCTCTTCCACCAGCATCTTGCTGCCCACGCCTCTCGGGGAGGAGCCCTCCTTGCCGACGATGGTCACCATCACCCCTTTTGCCCCCTCCAGGATACGGTCTGCCACCGCCTGATCGCAGTAATCCGCATAATGGCGGTTCTTTTCCTGTACGATCTCCGCCAGGATACTCACCCCGATCTCCTCCGGAAGCTGTCCTCCGATGGGAAGCCCAATGGGAGAATGGATGGAATCCACCTGCTCCTGGGAAAATCCCTCCTCCAGCAGGGCCTTCTTCGCAAGAGCCGCCTTGGACCGGCTCCCGATCATCCCCATGTAGGCGTAGGGCCTGTTGAGCAGCTTTCTGGCACAAAGGGAATCCCCCATATGTCCCCGGGTCACGATCACGTAATAGGTATTCTCATAGGGAGGGATCCTGTCGGGGATCTCCTCAAAGTCTCCCAGGATCACCTCGTCCACCTCCGGAAAACGCTCCCGGTTCGCAAATTCCTCCCGATCGTCCATCACCGTCACATGATAACCCAGAAGCTTCCCCAGCTTTGCCGTCGGCACGGACACGTGGCCGGCGCCCAGGATCACAAGATGTGGCTGGGAGAAAAGAGCCTCTGTAAACCATACGTCCTCCCCGTTTTTCACCAGGCCCGTTTTCATGGCTCCCCCAAAAAGCTCCTGGAAAGAGGGGAAATCCTTTTCCTCTCCCACAAAGGCTCTGGCCTTCCCCTCCTGAAAAATACAGGACTTTCCGGCACAGGGACCGGAAATCCCCACAGCCCGCAGGGCCCGCCCCTGCTTTCTCTGTAATTCATATAATTCTCTGTACATATTTGACCTCCCTTTTGTCTATAATAACGATCCGATCCTTCTCCTCCGGCCCCTGACGCCTCTCTGAAAAAAAGCGAAGGATCTCATCTGTGTATTGTGATTTTACCCAAAATGTAATATGATGTAAGGATCAAACGGGGCGCAGCGTCCCAGATCCCGGCACCCTGCGGGGAGACCGGTCAGACCATAGAAAAACGGCCGTCTTCTGCGGCCGGATGACCCTAGGAGAAGCATTATGAAAAAAACATCCCTCTTAAAGAGCCTTCCCCTCCGCCTCCTGGCCTCCGTGGCCCTGGGGCTCCTTGTGGGACTCTTCCTGCACGAAAGGGACGGCTCCGCCCTTTCCTCGCTGATACTTCACGGGGCCGTGACCATCCGATCTCTTTTGAGCCAGCCGATCACCTTCTGCGTTCCCCTCATCATCCTGGGCTTCATCGCCCCCGCCATCGCCGGCATGGGCCAGAATGCATCCCGCATCCTGGCCGCCGCCTTTCGTCTGGCTTATCTCTCCTCCGTGGGAGCGGCCCTGTTTTCCATGACCGCCGGATACCTGATCATCCCCAGGCTCTCCATATCCCCGGCGGCAGAAAGCCTTAAGTCCATTCCCGACGTTGTGTTCCAGCTGTCCATCCCCCAGATCATGCCCGTCATGAGCGCACTGGTGCTTTCCGTCCTTCTGGGCCTCTCCGCAGCCTGGACGAAAGCCATCCTGTTCTCCTCCCTGCTGAGGGAATTTCAGGAGATGGTCCTGACCCTGGTCTCCCGGGTCATCGTGCCCCTGCTTCCCCCCTTCATCGCCGCCACCTTCTGTACCCTGGCCTACGAGGGCACCATCACGGGACAGCTCCCCCTCTTTTTCCAGGCGATCCTTCTGGTGATCCTGGGCCATTACCTGTGGCTGGCGATCCTTTACCTGGCGGCAGGCCTGTACTCCCGGACGAATCCCTTTTTGGTGCTGAAAAATTATGGGCCGGCCTACCTGGCTGCCATCGGCACCATGTCCTCGGCCGCCACCCTGGCCCTGTCCCTCCAGTGCGCCAAAAAAAGTCCCACTCTTCGGGAGGATGTGGCCAACCTGGCCATCCCCCTGTTTGCCAACATCCATCTCTGCGGCTCCGTGCTCACCGAGGTCTTCTTCGTCATGGCCATTTCCCGAGTGACCTACGGATCCATCCCCTCGGTGGGAGCCATGCTCCTTTTCTGCCTGCTCCTTGGCTTCTTTTCCATCGGCGCCCCCGGCGTCCCAGGAGGGACGGTGCTGGCCTCCCTGGGGCTGATCACCGGGATCCTGAAATTCGGGGACTCCGGCACCGCCCTTATGCTGACCATTTTTGCCCTGCAGGACAGCTTCGGAACCGCCTGCAGCGTCACCGGGAACGGAGCCCTTGCCCTGATCCTCACCGGCTATGCCAACCGCCACAGCCTTCCGTCCCAGGACAAGGGCTCCTAACCCCGTCTCATCCAAAAGCTCCCGACACAGCCCTGGACTTACTGTCCAAGGCTGTTTTTTCCTCTGGGGATGAAGATCCCCTGCTTTTCCTTCAGCAGCTGGTCATCCTTTACCACCAGCTCTCCTCTCAGGAACACCTGCTCCACGCCTCCCTTCAGAGCAAAGCCTTCAAAGGGGTTGTTGTCTGTATTGTAGGCGTGGGTGCTGGCTGAGATCACGCTCTCTTTCTGAGGATCGAAGACCACCACGTCCCCGTCGCTTCCCTCCATCAGAACGCCCTTTCTGGGATAGAGGCCGTAAAGGCGGGCAGGATTTTCGGAAAGAAGGCGGCACATCTGCTCCAGGGTGATCCTGCCCTCTCCCACCCCGTAGGTGTACACAAGGCTTCCCCTGGTCTGTACTCCAGGCAGCCCGCCGGGAATCTTCGTGAAATCTCCTTCTCCCATCCGCTTCTGCTCCCAGGTAAAGCTGCACTGGTCCGTGGCGATGGTCTGGATCTCGTCCTTCTTCAAGGCCTCCCACAGGCACTCCTGGTCCTCCTTTTTCCGGATGGGGGGAGCGCACACGTATTTTGCCCCCTCAAAATCCGGCAGGCTGTACACGCTGTCATCCAAAAGGAGGTACTGGGGGCAGGTCTCCCCATAAACCGTCTGTCCCCGTTTTCTGGCCTCCACGATCTTTTCGTAAGCCTTCCTGCAGGTAAGGTGAACCACCATCACCGGAGCGTCCGCCTCCCCCGCGATGGTCAAAAGACGGTTCACCGCCTCCGCCTCCATGGTGTCCGGGCGTACCAGGGGATGATTCTCCGGCCCCAGCCTTCCGGCCTCCTTCGCCTCCCGGATCTTTGCGTCAATGACTCCCGCATTTTCACAGTGAACGCCGGCAAAGCAACCCTCCTCCTTCAGAGCCTTCAGGATCTCGTACAGATCCCCGTCCTCCACCAGCATGGCCGGATAGGTCATATACAGCTTGAAGCTGGTGATCCCTTCCCGGATCATATCCTTGATCTCCTCCTTGGTCCGCTGGTTCCACTCCACGATGGACATATGGAAGGAATAGTCGCAGGAGCATTTGTCCTGAGCCTTCTTGTGCCATTTTTCCAGGCCCTCCTTCAAGGTGTGGCCCCCTTTGTCCTGGGAAGCAAAATCAACGACCATGGTGGTGCCCCCAAGGATGGCCGCCTTTGTCCCCGTGGCGAAATCGTCGGCGGTCACCGTCCCAGCCACCTCTAAATCAAAATGAGTATGGCCGTCGATGAATCCGGGAAACAAAAGCTTCCCTGTCACATCCACCACCTGCGCCTGAGAATCCGTAATGTCCTGGCCGATCCGGGCGATCTTGCCATCCGCCAGAAGAAGATCCGCCTTCTCCGTTTTTTCTCCAGATACAATGGTTCCGTTTTTCAATAAATATCGCATACCTTTATCCTCCTTTTCTTTGGAAAATCCCCTGCCCCGCCCATGGAAATGAAAGGGGGGATCCTCTTGCTTCGGTCAAAAAGCGGCTTTCCCTTTTGTATTTCTCGTCCGCTGTCATAAATATACCACAGCTTTCCCTTCCCTTCAATCTTCCGAAGGATTTATGTACATTTTCTGCCCATGATCC
>JAUNJL010000089.1 GCA_030533315.1 Eubacteriales bacterium | reverse complement strand
CGGACAGATGCACAGCGTCATCTGCCGGAACCACAGACGGATTGTTTAGTGGGATTGGCTGTTGTTACGGACAGATGCGCAGCATCATTTTCTGGGAATGGTCAGAGAAAGCAGTATAGCAGGAAGTCTGCGGCGATAGCGGCCAAGACACAGATCATTACCGGGCATTTGCGCCAGGCCAGGAGGCACGCTGTGAGGCCGCCTGCGATTCCGATGATGGGTTTTTCCGCATCTACGGAAAATACGCCGGGAAAGATGAGGGCGGACATTGCCGTGTAAGGGATCAGCTTTAAAAACTTTTCGGTTTTTGCGTTAAAATTCATCTTGCCAACCAGGATCGCTGGGATTGCCCGGGGGATGTAGGTGACGACAGCCATCCCCAGGATCAATAAAAATATTTTAGTGCTGTCCATTTGCTGTTTCCTCCTTTGTGTCGGGCTCAAGCTCCACGAAGAAAATGCCGATGAAGGCACAGAGAAGCGTGGAAACGATCAAGGCCCAGCTGGGTTCGATAAACTGTGTCAGGATGGAGTTGCATATGGCCGTCAGAGCCACCAAAAGCCCTAGCCGCCAGTTGTCGGTCAGACCTGGAAAAAGGATACCGATAAACATGGCATAAAGGGCGATCCCCAGACTGGCGGTGAGGATGGCTGGCAAAAAGTCTGACGCCACTGCACCGATGAGAGTTCCCACATTCCAGGAGGTATAGGTGACCGTGATCAATCCCAGAAAATATGCGGTGGTACAATTTTCTTCCCTCTCTGTGGTGAAAATGGCAAAGGATTCATCGGTTACCCCGAAGGCGGCCAGAAGCTTGACCCCTACAGGTCCCCTTGGCATCCGGTTTACCACGCAGACGCTCATGATCAGGTGGCGCAGATTCAGGATAAACGTGGCCAGGATCATGGCGATGATGCCTGCGCCCTGGGCGTACATGCCCACCGCCATCATCTGACTGGCCCCTGCAAATACGGTCAGAGACATGGCGCAGGCCTGGAGGGCCGTAAAGCCCGCCTGCCGGGCCATGATGGCATATGCGATCCCGACAGGGATGAAGCCAAATATAACGGGTATACCGGAACGCATACCACGGATGTACTGTGTTTTTCTGTTGTTCTTTTTCATGATAAAGTCCTTTTCTTTGCAGTTTAGGTTGATTAATTGCGAAAATCGCATTTCTGGCATTGCCGCAGCGCATTTTCGCTGTCCTCCTGATGATAAATCCCAGACCATTGGCAGATACTCTGCAAAATGGGGACCACAGAGTTTCCCTTTGGGGAGAGACTGTACTCCACCTTTGGGGGGATCTCGTCATAGGACTTTCGGATCACGATCCCGTCACGGATCAGCTCCTTCAAGGTAGCGGACAATACGGCGTCTGTGATGTTCGCCATCTCATTGCGAAGCTCGCTGTACCGGAGCACCTTCATTTCCGCAAGCACACAAATAATCCGGGATTTCCACTTTCCTCCGAAAATATCCAGACCGTACTCCAAAGGACATCGAATATCTTTTTCTGTTTTTGGTTTGTACATAGCTTTTACCTCCGTTTCATTCAGATACATTATACAGAATAACTTTGAAAGTTTCCAGTTGATATGAAATTTATTAGCTGCCAGCGGAGCTGTTTCGCCGCTTCTCTGTACCCCTCTGCCCTTACCTGGCGTCCGGCGGGAACAAGCACTGTTCGTCAATGCTCCCGTTGGCGCTGGCCGTGTGTCCGTGAACGGCGCAAGCCACGGAAAATCCCGATTTTGGGGGGGATATAGGCTTGACAATGGAGGCCAGGAAGTGTTACGTTTAACCCGATGCAAGGAAAATCACATAAGTGGATGAGGTAAAAAACATGCAGGAAATGAAACCGATCAAAGAAGGCAAGGTACGGGAGATCTACGACAATGGAGACAGCCTGATCATGGCAGCGACAGACCGGATCAGCTGCTTTGACGTGATCCTGAACAACGTGGTGGCCCGGAAGGGGGCGGTTCTGACTCAGATGTCCAAATTTTGGTTTGACATGACGAGGGACATGGTTCCCAATCACATGATCTCCACGGACGTCAGGGACATGCCGGAGTTTTTTCAGCAGGAGAGATTTGACGGCAGCAGCATGATGTGTAAAAAACTGAACATGCTTCCTGTAGAGTGCATCGTGAGAGGCTATATCACTGGGAGCGGCTGGACAAGCTATGAAAAAACCGGTAAGGTGTGCGGGATCACTCTTCCCCAAGGCTTGAAAGAATCCGATAAGCTGCCGGAGCCCATCTATACACCGTCCACCAAGGCGGAGATCGGGGATCACGATGAGAATATCTCTTTTGAGCAGAGCGTGGAGCACTTGGAGAAATACTTTCCTGGAAAAGGTGAGGAGTATGGAAAAAAGCTTTGCGACTATACCATCGCTCTCTATAAAAAATGCGCAGAGTATGCCCTTGACAGAGGCATTATCATCGCAGATACAAAGTTTGAGTTCGGTCTTGATGAAAATGGCGTCATTACCCTGGGTGACGAGATGCTCACACCGGACAGCTCCCGCTTCTGGCCTGCTCAGGGTTATGAGCCGGGGCATGGACAGCCCTCCTTTGACAAGCAGTTTGCACGGGATTGGCTGAATGCAAACCCGGGAAATGATTGGACTCTTCCCCAGGATGTTGTGGACAAAACCATCGAGAAGTACCAACTGGCCTATGAAATGCTTACGGGAAAAAGGCTGGCCGGATGAAGGATTTCGATAATTGAAGAAGCAAAAGGAGAATAGGAACATGGATTATGCAAAAGAGTCACTGAAAATGCACTATGAGTGGAAGGGAAAGCTGGAGATAGCGTCCCGGGCGCCCGTGGACTCCAAGGAAGCATTGAGCCTGGCCTATACGCCGGGGGTTGCTCAGCCCTGTCTGGAGATTCAAA
The DNA here is from genome assembly GCA_030533315.1 of Eubacteriales bacterium. The sequence continues at coordinate 5,248 of JAUNJL010000089.1, read as the reverse complement.
AGGATGTGTCCAAAAGCTATGAACTCACCAGAAGGTGGAACACGGTGGCCGTCGTCACGGACGGCACGGCGGTATTGGGACTGGGGGACATCGGTCCGGAGGCTGGTATGCCCGTGATGGAGGGAAAATGCGTGCTCTTTAAGGAGTTTGGCGGTGTGGATGCCATTCCTTTGTGTGTGCGCACGAAGGACGTGGACGAGATCGTCAACACCGTCCGCCTTCTGGCCGGCAGCTTCGGAGGAATCAATCTGGAGGATATCTCCGCACCCAGATGCTTTGAGATCGAAAAGAAGCTGAAGGAGTGCTGCGACATCCCCATCTTCCATGATGATCAGCACGGGACGGCCGTGATTACCCTGGCAGGTCTCATCAATGCCTTGAAGGTGGTGGGAAAGAAGATCGAGGACATTAAGATCGTGACCTCCGGTGCAGGTGCGGCTGGCATTGCGATCATCCGGCTCCTGATCTCCATGGGGCTGAAGAATGTGATCATGACCGACCGGCAGGGCGCCATTTATGAGGGACGCAGCGGCCTCAACCCCATCAAGGAGGAAATGGCGAGGATCACGAACGCCGCTCATGAAAAGGGCACCTTAAGGGAGGTGATTCGGGGAGCGGACGCATTTATCGGTGTTTCCGCACCGGGAACTCTCACCAGCGACATGGTACGCTCCATGGCAAAGGATCCCATTATTTTCGCCTGTGCGAATCCCACGCCGGAGATCTTCCCGGAGGAGGCGAAGGCAGCAGGAGCCGCCGTGGTTTCCACCGGCCGCTCCGATTATCCCAACCAGGTGAACAATGTGCTGTGCTTCCCCGGCATTTTCCGCGGCGCCTTGGATGTGAGGGCCTCAGATATCAATGACGAGATGAAGATTGCGGCAGCTCGCGCCATCGCCGGTCTGGTAGGCGAGGAGGAGTTAAACCCAGAATACATCCTTCCGGCGGCCTTCGATTCCAGGGTTCGGGATGCGGTGGCCCAGGCGACTGCGGAAGCGGCAAGAAAGAGCGGCGTTGCCAGGATCTAAGGCCGCTTTTGTAAGAAACGGTGCGGATTCCTGCAGTCTCCTGTTGGCTGGGGGGCTTCAGGGAATCGCTGCAAGGGCTGGGCTGTGCGTATCCGGCAGGGAGCGTGCGGCCCTTTTTCAAATGAAAAATGAGACGAAGGAGGTATTTTTATGAAACGATCAGAAATCAATGCGTGTATTCGGTACATGGAAAAAATGGCGGCAGATCATGGCTTTGTGCTTCCGCCCTTCTGTCATTGGACGCCTGAGGAATGGCAGGGAAAGGGACACGAGTATGACGAGATCCGAGATAATATGCTGGGCTGGGATATTACGGATTACGGGCTGGGAGACTGGGAGAAGGTGGGATTTGCTCTCATTACTCTGCGAAATGGAAATCAGCATTTGGAGAAGTACAAAAAGGTTTATGCGGAAAAGCTGCTGATGCTGAAGGAAGGGCAGCATTCTCCCATGCATTTCCACTGGAAGAAAAGTGAGGATATCATCAATCGGGGCGGCGGGATCCTGATCATCCATGTGTACAATGACGATGGAGAGGAGGGGCTGGCGGATACGCCTGTCTGCGTCAACTCTGATGGCCGTTCCTATTATGTGCCTGCCGGGACAGGAGTGGAGCTGGCCCCGGGGGAGAGCATTACCCTTTGGCCCCATCAGTACCACGATTTTGACGTAAAGCCGGGCACTGGAGACGTGCTGATCGGTGAGGTCTCCATGTGCAACGATGACAACACGGACAACTGTTTTTTGGAGCCGGTGGGCAGGTTCCCGACCATCGAGGAGGACGAGCCTCCTTACCGCCTGCTCTGCAGCGAATATCCTCCGGCTGCAAAATAGGGAAATGGAGGACACCGTCTGAAAAGAGCAGCTGTCCAGATATGAGAGCGGCCGCCCTGGGGCAGATGCTGTTGGCAGCGTCTCAGAGAACGATCACAAAAATTTCTTAATGAGAAAAATAATCAACAAAATTATTGACGGCTAAGAAAAATTAGCATATACTAATTGGCGTAAGCGATAAATAATGCTTAATAGATTTCTGCATAGGAAAATTTCCTGCGGCGGTTCCTAAGAAGGGGGGCCGCCGGAGGAACCATTGGAAAGAGAAAGGGTGATCGTATGCCGTTGTCAATGGTAAATGAAGGAGAACCAATCGTCATCAAAAGGGTTGGAGGAAAAGAGGAGACTCGTAAGTTTCTGGAGAATCTGGGCTTTGTTGCCGGAGGTACCGTGACCGTGGTTGCGGAAACCGGCGGCAATCTCATCGTCAACGTGAAGGACTCCAGAGTTGCCATCGGTAAAGACATGGCAAATAAGATCGTGGTGTGAGGAGTCGGAAGAAGAGATCAGGCAGGTCCGTACATGGGATGTGCGAACCGTGAGAAAAAGACGGGAATGTGTGGAAGCCCCATTGAAGAAGGTGTTTTTGCACATGATGGTCTGGCATCTGAACCATCACAGACCCAGAGGATCAAAAAGAAGGAGTGTACTTATGGAAACATTACGAAATGTGAAGGTCGGTTCCACTGTAAAGGTGAAGCGTCTCCATGGGGAAGGACCGGTGAAAAGGCGTATCATGGACATGGGAATTACAAAGGGCGTCACGATATTTGTGAGGAAGGTAGCCCCCTTAGGTGACCCGGTGGAGGTCACGGTGAGAGATTATGAGTTGTCCCTTAGAAAAGCGGATGCAGACATGATCGAGGTGGAATAATTTTTTTGCCTGATAGTTAGTGTATACTAATTTTTGGGTGCTGATGCTAATGAAAGAAAGCTGAAACGAACAATAATTGCAGAAAGAGGGGGCATGAAGATGTCAGTAAAAATTGCGCTTGCGGGAAATCCGAACTGCGGCAAAACGACCTTGTTCAATGCGCTGACCGGCTCCAACCAGTTTGTGGGAAACTGGCCGGGCGTGACGGTGGAAAAAAAGGAAGGGCGGCTAAAAGGCCACAAGGATGTGACGATTATGGACCTTCCGGGGATTTATTCTCTTTCCCCTTATACCCTGGAGGAAGTGGTTGCCAGAAATTACCTGATCAGTGAGAGGCCGGACGCCATCATCAATATCGTGGACGGCACCAACATCGAGCGGAACCTGTACCTTTCCACCCAGATCATGGAGCTGGGGATTCCGGTGGTCATGGCCGTGAACATGATGGATCTGGTGAAGAAATCGGGGAATCAGATACACATCTCCAAGCTGAGCAAGAAGCTGGGCTGTGAGGTGGTGGAGATTTCCGCCTTGAAGGGAACGGGGGTCCAGGAGGCGGCGGAGAAGGCCGTTGCGGCTGCCAGGAAAAAAGAAAGCATGATGCCGGTCCATGAATTTACCAGGGAAGCCGAGGATATCATTGACGCCGTGATCGAAAAGCTGGGGGATGACATTCCCAAGGAACAGAAGAGATTCTTTGCCATCAAGCTTTTGGAGAAGGACGACAAGATCGCAGGGCAGATGAGCGTGGTGCCGGATGTCCGGCGGGAGATCAGGGCCATGGAGGATGCCTTTGACGATGACACGGAGAGCATTATCACGAATGAGAGATATGTTTACATTTCCTCCATGATCGGTCAGTGCTACACGAAGGCGGCGGGAGGAAGGAAGCTGACCACCTCGGACAAGATCGACAGGTGGGTGACGAACCGATGGCTGGCGCTTCCCATTTTTGCGGCGGTGATGACTCTGGTGTACTACGTATCCGTGTCAACCGTGGGAGATTGGGCCACGGGCTGGGTTAATGACGGCGTGTTTGCGGAGGGCTGGAACCTGTTTGGGATCGAGAGCCTGCACGTTCCGGCCATCCCGGAGCTGGTGGGAAATGGGCTGGAAGCGATCCACTGCGCCGACTGGCTGCAGGGTCTGATCGTGGACGGTATCATCGGAGGCGTGGGAGCGGTTCTTGGCTTTGTGCCCCAGATGCTGGTGCTGTTTTTGTTTCTGGCCTTTTTGGAGGCCTGCGGATATATGGCCCGCGTCGCCTTTATCATGGACCGTATTTTCCGTAGGTTCGGACTTTCTGGTAAATCCTTCATTCCCATGCTCATTGGAACGGGCTGCGGTGTGCCTGGCGTCATGGCGTCTCGTACCATTGAGAATGACCGGGACCGTAAGATGACCATTATGACTACCACCTTCATCCCCTGCGGTGCGAAGCTTCCCATCATCGCCCTCATTGCAGGCGCCCTCTTCAATGGAGCCTGGTGGGTGGCTCCCAGCGCTTATTTCGTGGGGATCGCCGCCATCATCTGCTCCGGTATCATCCTGAAAAAGACTCAGATGTTTGCCGGAGACCCGGCGCCCTTCGTAATGGAGCTTCCCGCTTACCATATGCCTACGGTGGAGAACATCCTGCGGAGCATGTGGGAGAGGGGATGGTCCTTCATTAAAAAAGCCGGGACCATTATCCTTCTTTCCGCCATCGTGCTCTGGTTTTTGCAGGGCTTTGGATGGGTGGACGGTTCCTTTACCATGCTGGAGGCAGAGCAGCTGGATTCCAGTATTCTGGCGGCCATCGGCGGGGTGATCGCACCGATCTTCGCACCTCTTGGGTGGGGAGACTGGAAGAGCGCCGTTGCGGCTGTCACCGGGCTGATCGCAAAGGAAAACGTGGTCACCACCTTTGGCATCCTTTTTGGATTCGCAGAGGTTTCCGAAAATGGGGAGGAGATCTGGAGCCTTCTGGCGGGCAGCATGACTACGGTGGCTGCATATTCCTTCCTGGTGTTTAACCTTCTGTGCGCACCCTGCTTTGCGGCTATGGGAGCCATTAAGAGAGAGATGAACAACACCCGCTGGTTCCTTTTCGCCATTGGTTATCAGACCCTGCTGGCCTACGGGGTTTCCCTGTGTGTGTATCAGATCGGAAATTTGTTCGCCGGCGCCGGCTTTGGCGTGGGAACGGCCATCGCCCTGGTTCTGGTGATTCTCTTTGGCTACCTGCTGTTCAGGCCTTACCGGGAGAGCGAGACGCTGAAGGTTTCCGTAAAGGGCATGGCAGGGGCCAGATAAACTTTTTTGTGGGTGATGGTCCGAACGTCTGGGCTGTCCCCTGCAAGCTCTATGAAAGCTGTTTGTGGTGAGGAGCCTTTCACACATTCTCACAGGGGCGCAGCAAGGGTACAGACCGGCCGGGATCATTTTCGGATGATCCCAGGGGGGTGACCGGAGTTTTATAGCCCTGTCATTGACGGCAGCCTGCATCCGCCGGGTGCAGGCTGGTGTTGTT
>JAUNJL010000182.1 GCA_030533315.1 Eubacteriales bacterium | reverse complement strand
TCCATACCGGTGGTGATGCTGACGGCCAATGCCTTATCCGGCATGAAGGAAAAATTCATGCAGGAGGGCTTTTCCGATTACATTACAAAGCCCATAACCGGAGAAGCCCTGGAGCATGCGATCCTGTCCCTGCTGCCGGAGGAGAAAGGACAGAAGGAGACGGCGAAGCCTGCCCACCGGATGGAGGCGCTGGCCGGGGAGCTCCCGGAGCTGGATTTGGAAAGCGCGCTGCCCTACTGTGCCTATAACCAGGAATTTCTGTTTGAGATCATGGAAAAATATTTCATGGGGGACAGGATTTCCAATATGGAGCAGGCTTATCAGGAGAAGGATTGGACGACCTACCAGATCGAGGCCCACACCTTAAAGAGCAGCGCCAAGACCTTTGGCCTGAATGAGCTGTCCGATCAGGCGAAAGGGCTGGAGTACGCCGCCAGGGACAAGGATACGAAGTGGATCGAGGAACACCATTCTTCGGTGATGCAGAAGCTTTTGCAGATCAAAGAGCTTGTGGGGAAATATACAGATACGCCGGACGGTGTGGGATCCGGGGAAAAACAGGAAGAAAGAGGGGAACAAAACCACATGTCAGAAAGAGAAAGCAAGGTCAAACGGCTGTTGATCGTGGATGATGAGGAGACAAACATCCGGCTGATCTCCTTTGCCCTTAAAAATTGTGAGGAATATGAAACTGCCGGGGCGGGCAGCGGGGAGCAGGCCATAAGCCTGCTTCGTAAGGAGAGGGCGGACCTGGTGCTTCTGGATGTGAAAATGCCTGGTATGGATGGGTTTGAGACCCTCCGCCGCATCCGGGAGTTTTCAGAGGTGCCCGTGATGTTTTTGTCCGGCGACGGGCTGGAGGATAAGCGGGAGGAGCTAAAGAAACAGGGAGTTGTGGAGTGCCTGAAAAAGCCGGTTGCTCCGGCAGCGCTTAAGGACGTATTACAGCGGTTTTTCGCGTAAATTCCGCGGGATAAGAGGTGGCATGAATGCAGGAGAAGCAAAATAAGATTCCCATCCATTTGTGGCTGCTGGTGGCGGGCATATTGACGGTGGCATATACGATGGAGGTGTTGAAGGGCCAGCGCTCCATCCGTTATCTGACATCCTTTCTGCTGATCACGGATGTTTCCCCCATTGCCGCGTGGCTTTATGATATGAAGAAGCCGGGCAGAGAGAAAATGCGCTATTTTATCAGCATCGGGTATTTTTTCATGTACCTGTTTGTTATGCTGACGGCCAACACGAAGCTGTCCTTCTGTTATATCCTGCCTCTGCTCCTGGTAACGGTGCTGTATAATGATGTGAAAATGACGGCGGGTATTTCGATCTGCACCATGGCCTTAAACGTGGCGCTGGTGGGAAAGGATCTCCTGCTGGGAAAGATCGATCTGGAAAACAGTAAGGATTATGAGATTCAGATCGCCCTTTTAGGGCTCTGCTTTGTCATTGCCATGATCACAGTAAAGCGTCTGCGGGAGATGATGCTGGAAAATCTGGAGCAGGCCAAAAAGGTTTCCCAG
>JAUNJL010000181.1 GCA_030533315.1 Eubacteriales bacterium | reverse complement strand
CTCTACCAGGTGGAGAAGAATTTTTCGGATTTTTTGAACTTCGTCCGGGTAAACCGGGCCTCCGAGCTTTTGAAAAACACGGAGCTGGGGGTGCTGGACATCGCCCTGGAGGTGGGATACCACAGCGCCAAGACCCTTACCAGGAATTTTCTCAAATTCCGCACCATGACTCCGGCGGCCTTCCGCCAGAATATTGCCATGCAGGAAAATACCCTGTGACGGGGATCAGGGCATGACGCCCAGTCCCTTTGCCACAATGGTGATGAAATCCTGAACGTTGGTGACGATGGTGGTGGCGGAGAGGCTGCCTCTGTCCAGAAGCTTGTTGACCACAAACTCATCCGCGTCCACGGTGTAGAGGTAAACGGGCCGCACGGAGCCGTCCCTCATGACCCGGAAGGAGGGAGTCATATTTCCGGTGGCGATGGTGTGGAGCATGGTGGCAAGGCAGATGACGCAGGTGGATTTCCGGACCAGGCTTCTCATGGCGTCCTGTCCCTGGTAGGCGTCTCCGATCACCTCGGGGATGGGCCCGTCGTCCCGGATGGAGCCGGTGAGCACCAGGGGAACCCGGTTTTCCACGCAACTGTAGATGATGCCGTTGTCAATGTGGTAGTCCTTGATAAACTGAGGGATGGAGCCGCTGCGCCGCACCTTGTTGATCACATCCAGATGATTGTAATGGCCGTTTGGCTGGGAAACCTGGGTGTAGATGTCCTGGCCCAGGGCCGTGTGGAGAAGGGCTCCCTCCAGGTCGTGGGTGGCAAGGGCGTTTCCGGCCATGAGGCCGTGGGCGTAGCCGTTTTCCACCAGGGACTGCATGGCGGCCCTGGCGTCCGCGTCAAAGCTGAAGGCGGGCCCCATGACCCATAAGATGTTGCCGTGCTCCCGCTCATGCTTTAAAAGCTGGATCAGGCGGTCGTAATCTCTGGCATAAGAGGTCTCCCGGCTTCGGCCCTGGCGAAAGACAAACTGATCGGCAAGGGCGGCCTGCTCGTCCTGAAAGCCGCAGGCGTGGAGGTAGATGCCCTCCCGGCCATCCTCGGTGCGGCCCAGGACCACCAGATCGCCCTTTTTCAGATTTCTGGGCTCCACCACCGCCAGGGTTTTGTCCTCCTTTAAAACTACGCAGGAATCCATGCGGCTGTCCTGGGCCAACATCCAGACGCCGCCGACCTTAAAGTATTCCGGGTACATGGAGGTGCTGTGGAAGTTCTCGGGGGCGACCCCGTCCTGCAAGGCGGGAGAGAGGGCTGCGTCAGGAGCCTGGACGAACCGCTCCTGTGTAAAGTCCGGGTGATGGTATACCGGAAGCTGGAAGGGAATGTTTTTTTCTTTCATGTGAAGAGTCATAAGAAACACGCTCCTTTTCTGATGGTTATAATAAATAAACTGGTTCCCATTATAAAACAGTTTTTCCCGGGCTCTGGGACATTTCAGGATATTTTGTCTGTATTTTCCGGCAAAAAAATAATTTGTACGTATATTGAAAAAATATATAACTCCTTTCTGTAAAAAGTGGGTAAAAATCATAGGATTCTCATTGAAAAACGAAGGAGACCG
>JAUNJL010000020.1:19053-37697 GCA_030533315.1 Eubacteriales bacterium | reverse complement strand
GTATTTATCAGCGGTTTCGGACATTTCCGCAGTTTTGCATGACGCACCAGGAACAATTTTATTCAGTCCCGCACAGACTGCGGTTTTATAGACATTGCTGATAGATAACAGGAGGTAAATCCATGCAGACTTATATGGCGAACCCAGATAAAATCGAGAGAAAATGGTATGTTGTTGACGCTGAAGGATGCACACTTGGCCGTTTGGCTTCTGGTGTTGCCAGCGTATTGAGAGGAAAGAATAAGCCTCAGTTTACACCGCACGTGGATACTGGCGATTATGTGATCATCGTAAATGCAGACAAGGTGAAAGTGACCGGTAAGAAATTAGAGCAGAAAATCTACTACAATCATTCAGAATATGTTGGTGGAATGAGAGAGACCAAATTGAAGGATATGATGGCGAAGAAGCCGGAGAGAGTTGTTGAGCTGGCCGTGAAGGGTATGCTCCCCAAGGGACCCCTGGGAAGAACCATGTACAGGAAGCTTTTCGTTTATGCTGGGCCAGAGCACAAACACGCAGCTCAGAAACCGGAAGTCTTAACATTTTAATGAGGAGGTAGAGGACATTGGCTAGTGCAAAATTCTACGGAACAGGAAGAAGAAAGAAATCGATCGCAAGAGTTTATATGGTACCTGGAACCGGCAAGATTACGATCAACAAAAGAGACATTGATGAATATTTTGGACTGGAGACCTTGAAGGTAATCGTTCGTCAGCCTCTGGTGGCAACGGAGACCGAAGGTAAGTTTGACATTCTTGTAAACGTACAGGGCGGCGGCTACACCGGACAGGCCGGCGCTATCAGACACGGCGTTGCAAGAGCCCTTCTTGAGGCAGACAGCGAGTACAGACCTGTCCTCAAGGCAGCCGGCTATCTGACCCGTGATCCGCGTATGAAGGAGCGTAAGAAGTACGGTCTGAAGGCCGCCCGCCGCGCTCCCCAGTTCAGCAAGCGATGATCTTCAGCTGACTTCAAAAACGTTGAAAAACCTCGAAGACTCTATGTTTTCGGGGTTTTCTTATTTGTGATACAAACACAGCGGGCCGGGAGTTTTTCACTCTCGGCCCGCCGCCTTTTCATGCAGAATGCAATGGAAATAAAGCATTCATAGAAATAGATGCGTCAAGGGCTGTAAAGGGGGCGCTGTCCCCAAGATAATGAAAGCTAATTTTAGCATGGTGTGTTTTGCATCAGGATGAATGGATGCAGAACTGGGAATGATCAGAAGATGGAAACGAAAGCTGGGATGCAGGGTTTTGTTTTTTTATATATGGGGTATCAAAAAAATATCAAAAATTCGCCGAAGAACCTTGTGCATCAATGGATTATGTGATAAAATGGGTCAATCTTTGAAATGGATGTTTTTTATGGAGGTTTGGGCCATATGCAAAATCAAATTTTAGTGAACCGTGATACGAAACAGTGGCAGAAGCGCCTGATGTATATCAATATGGTATTCATTCTGGTACTGCTGCTGGCGGAGGCCGTCATGTACCATTATTTGACCAGCATCGGTCAGGTGTGGTGTACCTTTGAAGAGTATGTGGCTTTTTACATCCTCCTTCCCTTTTTGATGAATATCATGACATGGTTTTCTGGATGGATCTTTTTGGAATTGAAGACCTTTCCCGAGCAATACAAATATATGACACCTCTTGTCTGCCTGTCCCTGATCTGTTTTTCCGTGGCATATTTTCACTATATTTTTCTGGTGCTGTTCAGTATTTTCTGTGTTCCCATCATCCTTTCCGGGATGTTTGGTTCATGGAAAATGACAAGCTACATAGGGGTCTTGAACCTGGCCTTGTATCTGGCGGCGGTGTATTTCCCAAAGCCTTCCCAGCCGCCTAGAGAGGGGCTTTTTTTCTCCAACGTGGTGATCGGGGTAATCCTTCTGTTCATGGCTTACCTTCTCACCAACGTGGTAATCGATTACCACAAGAGAGTGATGGAATATCTCCAGGACAACTATGAAAAGCAGGCGAAGCTGCAGAAAAAGCTGATGGTGGATGTGCAGACAGGCCTTTTGAACCACTATGCTTACACCGTCCTGATCCAGGAGAGCATAAACCGTTACCAGAAGGAAGGGAATCCTTTCACCATGGCAATGATCGATGTGGATAATTTTAAAAGGATCAACGATACCTATGGCCACGGCAATGGGGATCTGGTTCTGGAGAACCTGGCGGGACTGATCCAGGATCGCCTGAAAAATTATCCGGCTCACGCCTGCCGCTATGGAGGAGAGGAGTTTGTGATCCTTTTTGACGGCCTGTCCCTGAAGGAATCCAGGGAGATCATGGAACGTCTGAGGAAGGACTTTTCCAGGATGGAGCAGGAGCTGGACGGTACCGTCTGCCAGGTGACCTTCAGCTGCGGGATTCAGGAGATGCACGGGGAGATCCAGTCGGAGCGCCAGCTTTTTGAGGAGGTGGACAAGGCTCTTTACCATGCGAAGCGAGGGGGAAAAACAGGTGCTGCTGCCCGGAGGGGAAGGCTTGAGACCTATGGCTGCAGCGGTGTGAACTGGGCTGGCAGGGCGTGAGAGGATGGCTGTGAAATAAAAGGAGAGACATATGAGAAAGCTTGTAATTGGGATCCTGGCCCACGTGGATGCGGGAAAAACCACCTTGTCAGAGGCCCTTTTATACCTTTGCAAAAGGATCAGAAAGCAGGGCCGGGTGGATCACGGGGACGCCTATTTAGATACCTTTGAGCTGGAAAGAGAGAGAGGGATCACGATCTTTTCCAAGCAGGCGGAGCTGTCCATGGGAGAATGGGAGGTGACCCTTCTGGACACGCCGGGACACGTGGATTTTTCGGCGGAGATGGAGCGGACGCTCCAGATTTTGGATTGCGCCATCCTTGTGATCTCGGGTGCGGACGGCGTGCAGGGTCACACCCTGACTCTGTGGCGGCTGCTGAAAAGATATGGGATCCCCGTCTTTTTGTTCATCAACAAAATGGATCAGGAGGGGACGGACAGGGACGCTCTGCATAAGGAACTGAAAAAGCGTTTAAGCGACGCATGTCTGGATTTTGAACCGAGCCAGGAAAAGGACCACTTTTGGGAAGAGCTGGCCATGTGCGACGAGAGGCTTTTGGAGCGATATTTGGAGGAGGGGGAGGTGCCGGAGGAGGAGATTTCCAGGCTGGTCAGGGAGCGGAAGGTCTTTCCCTGCTACTTTGGCTCCGCCCTGAAGCTGACGGGCGTGCAGGAGCTGATCGACGGGCTGGTGGCCTACGCATCCCCCGGGGTCTACGGCGAAGCCTTTGGGGCCAAGATCTTCAAGATCGCCAGGGATGAGCAGGGAAACCGGCTGACGTACATGAAGATTACCGGGGGCCGTCTGAGGGTAAAGGAGCTGCTCACCAACCAAAAGCGGTTTCCGGTCTCATCTTCCGAGGAGGTGTGGGAGGAGAAGGTGGATCAGATCCGGCTATACTCTGGGGCCAGGTATCAGCTTCTGGGGGAAGCACCTGCAGGTACGGTCTGTGCCGTGACAGGACTGACCCATACTCGTCCTGGCCAGGGACTTGGCATGGAGGCGGAATCGGAAATGCCGGTTTTGGAGCCGGTTTTAAAGTACCAGGTCTGCCTGCCGCCGGACTGTGACGTTCATCAGATGCTGAAAAGGCTGAAGGAGCTGGAGGAGGAAGAGCCTCAGCTCCACATTGCCTGGGATCCTGCCGCAGGAGAGATCCATGCCATGGTCATGGGGGAGGTGCAGACGGAGATTCTGAAAAGCCTGATCTGGGAGCGTTTTCACACGGCGGTGGAGTTTGGCAGGGGAAGCATCGTGTACAAGGAGACCATAGCGGCCCCCGTGGAGGGGGTCGGCCATTTTGAGCCTCTCCGCCACTATGCGGAGGTGCATCTTCTTCTGGAACCGGGAGAGAGGGGCAGCGGTCTTCAGTTTTTCACGGCGTGCAGTGAGGACGTTTTGGACAAAAACTGGCAGCGTCTGATCCTGACTCACCTGGAGGAAAAGGAGCACCTGGGTGTCCTCACAGGCTCCGCCCTCACCGACGTGCAGATCACCCTCCTGACGGGAAGAGCCCGCCTGAAGCACACGGAGGGAGGGGATTTCCGCCAGGCCACCTACCGGGCCGTGCGCCAGGGCCTGAAAAAGGCCAGAAGCATCCTTTTGGAGCCTTATTATGAGTTTCGCATGGAGCTGCCCGCCCAGTGCGTGGGAAGGGCGATGGCAGATATCCAGCGGATGCAGGGAACCCTCCAGGAGCCTTATCTGGAGGAGGAGGGGATGATCCTGAAGGGAACGGTTCCCGTGTCAGCCATGGGAGACTACCAGAGTCAGTTCATTGCCTATACCGGCGGCCAGGGGAGGCTGTTTTGCACCCTGGGGGGATATCAGCCCTGTCAGGATCAGGATGAGGTGGTGAGGGCCATCGGCTATGATCCCGAGAGGGACCTGGATAATCCTACCGGATCGGTGTTCTGCGCCCACGGTGCAGGCTTTGTGGTGCCCTGGTATGAGGTGGAACAATATATGCACCTGGAATCTGCTGGGAATCTGGGGGAGCCCTCGCCTGAGGAAGAGATTCAGGCAAAGCCCTCCGGGCGGCGGGAGAGCCATGCTGTAGGGAGCTATGAGGAAGAAAAAGAGCTTATGGCTATTTTTGAGCGTACCTTTGGTCCGGTGAAGAGGGAGAGAGAGCCGGAGGGAGCCAGGGTTTTGGCCTCCGGGGGCGACTCCCGTTCTCATGCTCCCAAAAAGAAGGAGCAGGAGGAGTATCTTCTGGTGGACGGATACAACGTGATCTTTGCCTGGGAGGAGCTGCGCCTTCTGGCGGAGTCTGATCTTCACGGAGCGGCCAGCCGTTTGATGGACATTCTGAGCGATTATCAGGGGTACAAGGGCTGCACCCTGATCCTGGTTTTTGACGCCTACAAGGTGGAGGGGCATCAGGAGGAGGTGGTCCGCTACCACAACATTCACGTGGTTTACACCAGAGAGGCGGAGACGGCGGATCAGTACATCGAGAAAACCGTGCATCGGCTGGGCCGGCAGTACAAGGTGACCGTGGCCACCTCAGATGGTCTGGAGCAGGTGATCATCATGGGGCAGGGAGCCCACCGGATTTCGGCAAAGGGGCTCCAGAAGGAAATTTTGGAGACCAAGGAGGCTGTCCGCCAGGAATGGCATGTGCGCAGGCAGAGCAGCCGCAGCTACCTATTTGATCAGGCGTCCCCGGAGATTTCGGAATATGTGGAGGACGTCCGCCTGGGAAAAAAGAAATTCTGAGCATATTCGGTTATTTTGCCTAAAAACCCTGTTTAAATTTGTTGATATCTACAAAAAAATGGAATTTGAAACTTTCTTTTTGAAATTGTTAGAAAAAAGTGATAGAATATACATAGGCTTTAGATAACTGTTTTGGGGACTGAACAGTTAGAACATGAGGACTCCTTGCCAGCCCTGTGGCTGTATGGGGGTTCTTTTTTATGCAGGCAGCGCATTTTTGCTCTTTGATGTAGGCAGTGCGGAAAAGCTGGGTATAATCTATAAAAACTGGAAAACAATTTTATGGGAAAGGAGCGTATATATGTTTGCACCAGGAGACTATGTAATTTATGGTCACACAGGGATCTGCCAGGTGGTTGGGACTACTACCATGAATATGGATGGTGTGCCGAAGGACCGGCTCTACTACGTGCTCAGGCCGGACGGGGCCACGGAGGGTACCATTTTTACCCCGGTGGAGAATCCGAAGGTCGCGATTCGCCGGACCATGTCGAAGAAGGAGGCGAGGGAGCTCCTGGACGAGATCCCCGGGATCGAGACGCTGGACATTGCCAATGACAAGCTGCGGGAAGAGAAATACCGGGAATGCATGAAAACCTGTGAATCCCGGGAGCTTGTGAGGGTGATCAAGACCATTCAGATGCGGAAGAAGGACAGGCTGTCCCGGAGGAAGAAGGTCACGGCCACGGACGAGCGATATCTGAAAATGGCGGAGGACTATCTGTATGCGGAGCTCTCCCTGCTTCTGGACATTCCCAAAAAGTCCATAGGCAGCTACATTGTTTCTTATCTCTCCCGGAATCAGGAGCCTGCAAAGGGATGAGGCTTTGTCCTGCCGGATGGCACCGCGCATCGCCGCGGAGCCTTTCGGCAGGCGGGAGGCCTGGATATGCGCAGCCTGCGGGGATCCTCCCGGAGCTTTGCCGGCCTGGGTTTGACAAAACCTGCCCAATCTGCTATGGTTAGAGAACTATGGGCAGGAAATGACGATGTCATCTCCTGTAAGGAAAAGAGTATCGCAAAATAAGGCGTAAGGAGATACAGGAAATGAGAGAAAAGCTGACAAAGCAGGACGTGGAAAAAATCCAGCAGGAGATCGACCACCGGAAGCTGGTGGTCCGCAAGGAGGCCATCGAGGCTGTGAAGGAAGCCAGGGCCCAGGGAGATTTAAGTGAGAATTTCGAGTATTATGCGGCAAAAAAGCATAAGAACCAAAATGAGAGCAGGATCCGTTACCTGGAAAATATGCTGAAGACCGCCATCATCGTCACAGACCGTTCCAGGGAGGACGAGGTGGGAATGAATGACGTGGTGGAGGTACGGTTTGAGGAGGAAGACGAGACGGAGAAGTACAAGCTGGTCACCTCCATCCGAGGAAATTCCATGGAAAACCGCATCAGCATCGAGTCCCCCATTGGAAAGGCTCTCAAGGGCCACAAGGCGGGAGATCGGGTGGAGGTTCAGGTAAATGACTCCTACAGTTATTTTCTGGAGATCCTCTCCATCGACAAAACACATACGGAGGACGAAGAGATCCGGGGCTTTTAGGGCCCTGGATTTTTTTCACTTGTTTATGGCCTTCTCATAAGTCCGGCGCAGCTCATGGCTGCTGAAAGAGCGACAGAAATTTTACAAGATCTTTACAATGGACACCCAATCATTTTACATGACTTTTCTAAAATGAGCGCAGAGTATGGCTCTGCGGCGCACCAGCGTCCTGTGGACGCCGGCAGCTCCAGCCTCTGAAAGGCCGGGGTCCGGTGGTTTCCAAAGGTGGGACCCCGTTTTTGGCAGGTGAAAATGGCGGGGTGCAAGGCGGCGGTGCTGCCGTTTGACAAAGGAAACCGCATATATTTTAGGAAAGGGAGATACCAAATGGATTTTTTTAGCTTATTGACGTTATGTGGGGGGCTGGCGCTCTTCCTCTATGGTATGCAGGTCATGGGCGATGGCCTGGAAAAGGTGTCCGGCGGAAGGCTGGAAAGGATATTGGAAAATCTGACATCCAGCCCTGTGAAGGCTGTGATCCTGGGCGCCGGCGTGACGGCGGTGATCCAGTCCTCCTCGGCCACCACGGTCATGGTGGTCGGATTTGTGAACTCCGGGATCATGCAGCTGTCCCAGGCAGTGGGGATCATCATGGGGGCAAACATCGGTACCACGGTGACCTCCTGGCTGCTGAGCCTTGCGGGGATCGAAAGCGGCAGTTTTTTGATCCAGCTGCTAAAGCCCACCTCCTTCTCGCCGGTACTGGCTCTGATCGGGGTGGTCCTTCTGGTGTTCCAGAAAAATCCGAAAAAGAAGGATATCGGCTCCATACTGGTGGGGTTTGCGGTTCTGATGTTTGGGATGGAGACCATGAGCGGTGCAGTGAAGCCTTTGGCTGACGTACCGGAATTTACCAGCATCCTTCTGAAATTTACCAATCCCCTTCTGGGGGTGTTGGCTGGCACGATCCTGACGGCGGTGATCCAGTCCTCCTCGGCCTCGGTGGGTATCCTGCAGGCTCTTTGCATGACCGGCGCCGTGCAGTATGGAGCCGCTCTTCCCATCATCATGGGCCAAAACATCGGCACCTGTGTGACGGCCCTGATCTCCTCCGTGGGGGCAAACAAAAATGCAAAGCGGGCGGCGATGGTCCATTTGTATTTCAACGTGATCGGCACCAGTATTTTCATGGCAGTCTTTTACCTTGTGAATGCGATGGTCCATCTTCCTTTCATGACGGAGGCGGCTAATCCCGCCGGGATCGCCGTGATCCACAGCGTGTTCAACGTGACGGCCACCCTTGTTTTGCTGCCCTTCTCCAAGGGTCTGGAAAAGCTGGCGCGTCTTACGGTGCGGGACAAGGAGGAGTCCGTCGTTTCCCAGGAGGATCAGGAGTTTATGATTCTGGAGCCTCGATTTCTGGAAAAGCCAGGCTTTGCCATGGAGCAGAGCCGCAATGCGGCAAGAAAGATGGCCGGGGAGGCCAGGCGCGCCCTGGACATCGCCTTCGGGCTGACCATGGAGTATGATGAGGAAAAGGCGAAGCTGGTGGAAAAGATCGAGACAAAGGTGGATCGTTACGAGGACGAGCTGGGAACTTACCTGGTGAAGCTGAACAGCAAGGATCTCTCCCAGAGGGACAGCCGCAGCTTGTCCATCATGCTCCACTGCATCGGGGACTTTGAGAGGATCTCGGATCACGCCCTCAACATTAAGGAGTCGGCGGAGGAGCTGCACAGCAAAAATGCGGGATTTTCGGCACAGGCACGGGCGGAGCTCCAGGTGCTGGGCCGGGCGGTCGAGGATATCCTGGAGATCGCCTACCGGGTGTTTGCCAATCAGGAGCTTTTCCTGGCAGGGTCCATCGAGCCCCTGGAGGAGATCATTGACGAGCTGTGCAAGGATCTGAAACGCCGCCATATCCAGCGTCTTCGTGCCCAGACCTGCACCATCGAGATGGGATTCATCCTCTCGGATATCATCACCAGCCTGGAGCGTATTGCCGATCACTGCTCCAACATCGGGGTCTGTGTCACCCAGGTGCGGGAGGATCTCTATGATACCCACAGCCATCTGGATATCATGAAAAACACACCGGACGATAAGTTTTACCGGGAGCTGGAGCAGGTTCGGAAGCAGTATGCTCTGCCGTAACCGTTTACAGGGAATCCGTGAACGGTTACGTTCTGGTCGGGCAGGGGTATCGTTCATAAGGAGACTTGTGTAAATTGGAAAAAACAAGTATACTAAATACAGCATGGCAGAACGGAGAAGGGATGAGTGCTGTGATTTATTGTGTGGAAGATGAGAGAAACATCCGGGAGCTTTTGGTCTACACCCTGGAGACCACCGGCTTTGAGGCAAAGGGCTTTGAGGATGGAAAGGAGCTGTGGGAGGGACTTAAGGAGGAACGTCCCGACATGATCCTTTTGGACATTATGCTTCCGGGGGAGGATGGCTACGAGATCCTGCGGAAGCTGAAGGGAGATGCGGAGACCAGGGAGATTCCCGTGATCATGGTGACCGCAAAGGAAGCGGAGTACGACAAGGTGAAGGGACTGGAGGAAGGGGCGGACGACTATATCACCAAGCCCTTTGGGATGATGGAATTTGTGGCCCGGATCAAGGCGGTCCTCCGCCGAAGCGGCCGCCAGAACGAGGATCGGGAGCTGGAGGCCCGGGGGCTGACCATCTCAGTAGGACGTCATGAGGTCTTTTACAAGGATGAAAAGATCCTTCTGACCAGGAAGGAGTTTGAGCTTCTTTTGTATCTGATGGAGAACAAGGGGCTGGTCATGACCAGGAATCAGATCCTGGGCCATGTGTGGGGCTATGATTTCGGGGGAGAGACCAGGACCGTGGACGTTCACGTGCGCAGCCTCCGGCAAAAGCTGAGGGAGGCGGGAAAGCTTATTGAGACGGTCCGGGGCGTGGGCTACCGGATCAGTAAATAGGGATCTGGGGTCTCCCGAAGGGAAGGAGAGGAGCCGGAGAGATGAAACAGAAGATATTGGGCCATACCAGCAGGATGGTGGTTTTGACCGTCCTCCTCACTTTTATCGCCGCAAGCGTGGTCATGTACAGCAAGTTCAACACTTACATGCAGCAGGGAGTGCGTGACGAGGCGAAGTATATCCAGGTGGGGATCGAGGAATTTGGAGAAGATTACCTTTCCTGGAAGGTGGGGGACGCCACCAGCAGCCGTGTCACCCTCACCGACCAGGAGGGGGATGTGATCTTTGACAGCGAGGCGGAGGCAAAGCAGCTTCCCAACCACGGCCATCGGCCGGAGTTTGTGCAGGCCATGGAGGAGGGGCATGGGGAGAAGATCCGTTATTCGGAGACGCTGTCGGAGCAGACCTTTTATTATGCTCTCCGCCTGGAAAATGGCTATATCCTGCGGGTGGCCAAGACTACGGACAGTGTTTTTCGGACCTTGATGTCCAGCTTTACGCTTTTAGGGATGCTTATGCTGGTGATCCTGCTGGCGGAGTTTATCCTGGTGCAGAGGCAGACAAAGAATCTGATCCGTCCCATCAATGAGTTGAATCTGGAGGAGCCCTTGAGCAATGTATGCTATGAGGAGCTGCGGCCGCTGCTGGTGCGGGTGGATCAGCAGAACCGGCAGATCGAGGCTCAGGTGGAGGAGCTGAAGGAGGCGGAGGCGGTGCGGAAGGAGTTTTCCGCAAACGTCTCCCATGAGCTGAAAACGCCTCTCATGTCCATCTCCGGCTATGCGGAGCTGATGATGAATCAGATGGTACCCCCTGAGAGAATCCCCGAGTTTTCCGGGAGGATTTACCATGAGGCCAACCGCCTGAGCAGCCTGGTGGCGGACATCATCCAGCTTTCCAGGCTGGATGAGAAGAGCAGTATGCCCTTTGAGGCCGTGGAGCTGATGGAGATCGCCCAGAGCGTGATGGAGGATCTTGGCGCTCCAGCCCAGAAAAAGGGGATTCGTCTCACCTTCCAGGGTGAGCCGGTGTCCATTCGGGGCGTCCGTCACGTGCTGTATGAGATGTTTTTTAATATTGCGGACAATGGGGTGCGGTACACGAACCCGGGAGGAGAGGTGAAGATTCTGGTGGGAAAGGTGAACGGAAAGCCCTTTTACCGGGTGGAGGACAATGGGATCGGGATCCCCAGCGAGCAGCAGGGCCGTATTTTTGAGCGGTTTTACCGGGTGGACAAAAGCCACTCCCGGCAGACGGGAGGGACGGGGCTGGGCCTCTCCATTGTGAAGCACGGGGCCGCCCTTCATCAGGCGAAGATTTACCTGGACAGCGAGCCGGGAAAGGGTACAAAAATGGAATTGCTGTTTTAACCAGGACAAAAAGTCCCCCCTTCCATTCTGGAGAAATGAAGGGGGGACTTTCGTTATTTATGGAGCTTTGGGTGTGCCCATGCTCAGGAGAGCATGGAAAGTGCCTCCTCATCGGCAATTACGACCACGTTGGGATGAAACTGCAGGATGGAGGCAGGCATTTTGGGCGTCACGGGACCCTGGATCATCTGTGCCACGGCCTGGGCCTTGTTCTTTCCGTTGGCGACCAAAAGAACCATTTTTGCGTTCATGATGTTGCCGATGCCCATGGAGTATGCCTTTTTGGGGACATCCTCCTCCCTCTGGAAAAAGCGCTTGTTGGACTGGATGGTCTCCTCCGTCAGCTCCACGCAGTGGGTGGAGGCGGCGAAGGCGTCCGAGGGCTCATTGAAGCCGATGTGCCCGTTGACGCCGATGCCAAGGAGCTGCAGGTCGGCCGGTCCCGTCTTTTTCAGGATCTCCTCGTAATCTGCGCAGGCCTTTTTCTCGTCTAAGTTACTGCCGTCTGGGACGAAGGTGCGGCCCATGGGGATATTCACCTTTTCAAAAAGGTTTTTGTTCATGAAATACCGATAGCTTTGGTCGCTGGAGCCGTCCAGGCCTACGTATTCATCCAGATTTACAGAGGTAACCTGGGAGAAGTCCAGCTCTCCTCTTTCGTACATGGTGGCAAGCTCCTGGTAGGTGCCCACGGGGGAAGAGCCGGTTGCCAGGCCGAGGACGCAGTCCGGCTTCAGGATGATGTTTGCCGCAATGATCCCTGCGGCCTTTTTGCTGAGTTCCTGATAATCCTTTACTTTGATAAGCTTCATGATTTCCTCTCCTTTATTGATTTATGATAATTTAAAGAAAAAACAACACAAAAGGGCGCCGCCGACCTCTAGGACGTCTGTCCCCGCTCGGACCGGGCCTTGATGGAGGTGGCATATTCTGTAGGAGTCATGCCTGAGATCTTCTTAAACTGCCGGGAAAAATAATGGATGGAAGAATATCCCAGAAAATCGGAGATCTGGGTGAAATTCATCTGATTCTCCCGGATGAGCCGCTTTGCCAGATCGATCTTCATGAGAGAGAACTGCTCAATGACGCCGCAGCCGTTCTGCTCCCGGAAAAGCTTCTGGAGCTGGGAACGGCCGATGAGATTGTCATGGCAGATATCCTCGATGGTGAGAGAGACCTGGATGTGCTCTTCCAGATAACAGAGGATCTTGTTGTAGGCGGCGGAGCCGGTCTTAAGGTCAGAGAACTGGCTGTCCGGAACGGACAGCTGAGACTTTCCGTTTCGGCGGATGATGTAGATCAGCATCTGCTCCAGGTAAAGGCGGATCAGCTGCTGTGAGCCAAAGGGAGGATCGGGGCGCTTTTCCATTTTTTGGAGATAAGGGTCGTCCAAGGGGGAGGCGATGCATCGCCTGGCCTCACCAATGATCATGCCCATGAGGCTGCGCTCCGTGTCAGAGATATCCACGATCCTCCTGTTAAAGAAATCCATGGAGGGAGAATGGCAGCCAAAGGAGATCACGACGATGTTGGGGGCCGTCTGGCCGACGGCGGTAAGGTCGTGAAATTCTCCGGGACGGTGAAAGATGGCCTGTCCCTTGTTCAGGACGTGGACGCCGTTGTCTGTCCGCACCCGGGCCATGCCCTTGTCTACGCACTGAAATTCCCAGAAATCGTGGCGCTCACCGGCAAAATAAAAATCCTTCTGATATTCAAAATAATGGATGGTGTATATGCTTTCAATATGAAGCTCCGCATCGATCTGAATGCTTTCATAAGCCATATGGTTCTACCTCTTTGCTCCTCACATCTTTCCCTAGTATAACGTAAGTGATATAAAAAATCCAGAAGTTTACAGAAATAGTTTTTCGTTTCTCCTGGGAGGGGGAAGGATCCTTCTGGTGCCGGGGCCGCAGCGGGTCGTTTGTGCAAAACAAAAATATGATTGTGTAAATACTATTGGGGGTAAACTGTTAAAATTGTAAGCAGAAAGCGATATAAATTGTGAAAAACAATCAATATTGCACAAAAAAAGAAATGTAAAACACAAGGAGGAATCAGCTATGGGTATCAAGAAAAAACTTCTTTGCGCAGCCTTATGTGCAGCGATGACGGGAACGATGGCTGCTCCAGCAGCGGTGCAGGCAGCAGATGGAAAGCTGGTCTATTGGTCCATGTGGGATGAAGCAGAGCCCCAGGGCCAGGTGATCAAAGAAGCCGTAGCGAAGTTTACGGAGGAGACCGGCGTGGAAGTGGACGTGGAGTTTAAGGGACGTACCGGACAGCGCGAGGGTCTTCAGCCGGCCCTGGATGCAGGACAGCAGATCGACGTGTTTGATGAGGACGTGGATCGTGTGAACACCTCTTGGGGCAAATACCTTCTGGATCTTGAGGAATATGTGAAGGATGGATATGAGGAAGAACATGCCACACCCGTTCTTTTCCAGATCGCCCGGGACGTTGCCGGCGGAACTCTGAAATCCATTCCCTACCAGCCATCTCTTTTCTGCTTCATGTACAACAAGGATCTCTTTGATCAGGCTGGGATCGAGGAGGTGCCCGCAGATTGGGACAGCTTCCTGGAAGCGTGCCAGAAGCTGACGGATGCAGGCATCACGCCTTTGACCTGTGACGATGCGTATATTGACTGCATGATCGCTTATCATCTGGGGCGTCTCGGCGGAGAGGCCAAGGTAAAGGAGATCGTGGAGAACGGGCAGTGGGATGACCCCATCGTCCTTCAGATGGCAGAGGATTATGAGGAGCTGGCCTCCAAGGGCTACTTCTCCCCGAACCTGAGCACGAACGTATGGCCGGCCGGACAGAACACAGAGTTTGCCACCGGTACGGTTGCGATGTACTTAAACGGAACCTGGCTTCCCAACGAGGTGAAGGCGGTGGCCGGCGACAGCTTCCGCTGGGGCTCCTTCGCTTATCCAGCTGTGGAAGGCGGCGTGGACGGCACAGAGGCCAACAACATCGCAAACCAGGTATTCGCCATCAACAAGGATTCCTCCATGCCTGCGGAGGCATTCCAGCTGATTGAGTACCTGACCACAGGGGAAGTGGATCAGAACTTCGTGGATCAGGCACTGTGCATCCCGGCAGACCAGGCGAACGGCGAGGCGTGGCCGGAGGCTCTGACGGAGGCGAAGGCAGTTCTGGACAATACCACCACACGCTATGGCTGGGCTGTCAGCATCGAGTCCAACAACGACATCACCCCGGTGATCAAGGAGAACTTCACAAAGCTTTGCTCCGGTTCTCTGGACGCACAGGGCTTCGTGGATGCTATGGTGGAAGCATCAAAATAAACGATAAAGGCGATGGGTGGCAGTTTTAGGCTGCCGCCCATTTTTTTCACCACATAAGAAGGTTCATACTCTATGTGAGAAAGACGAAGGGGATGCCGAAAGTGCGGGGACATCTCATGGGAAAACGCCTGCGCAGGCTCTCTCCCCTGCCCCGGCGGCTTTCACATCCCCAGGAAAGAAGGAGGAACCCGTTTTGAAGCATAGTAAAAAAATGATCGTTGGCTTCCTGGCTCCCGCAGTTCTCATGTTTTGCATCGTGTTTCTTTATCCCATTATCCGGACCGTGCTCATGAGCTTTTTTAAGATCGAGGGTGTGACAGACAGCATGGATTTGTGGAGCTTCGTGGGAATAGACAACTACGGCAAGCTGCTGGGAACCAGCCTTTTTCGCACGTCCATGTTCAATCTTTTCCGCATCTGGCTTTTCGGAGGGCTGATCGTCATGTCCCTGGCTCTTCTTTTTGCGGTGATCCTCACCAGCGGGATCCGGTTCAAAAAGTTTTTCCGGGCGGTGATCTACCTGCCCAACGTGGTCAGCGCCGTTGCCCTGGCGACCATGTGGCTCCAGTTTGTATTCCAAAATCAGTTCGGCCTTTTGAAAAATCTGTTCACAAGGCTTCATCTTACGAAGCTGGCGGCCATTCCCTGGCTGGATGCGGATCATAAGTTCTGGGCCCTTCTCATCGCCTATTGCTTTGGCATGGTGGGCTATCACATGCTGATCTTCCTAAGCGGTATCGAGCGTATCAGTCCCGAGCTTTTCGAGGCTGCCACCATCGACGGGGCGACGAAGCCCAAGCAGTTCCGCTTTATCACCTGGCCTCTCCTTCGAGGAGTGATCAAGACGAACATCACCATGTGGTCCGTCACCTGTTCGGCCTTCTTCGTATGGTCCCAGCTGTTTTCCTCCGTCACGGCAGATACCCAGACCATCACTCCCATGGTCTATATGTACGCCCAGGTATTTGGGGCGGGTAATGCGGTGACCGAGAGGAATGCGGGCCTGGGAGCGGCCGTGGGCGTGATCCTGAGCATCTGCGTGGTCCTGATTTTTACCGTCTGCGACAAGGTGATCAAGGATGATGACCTGGAATTTTAGGAAAGAGGAGGATGTCATGGCAAATGAAAAGAAGATAAGAGGGCGGGGCAAGATCAACTGGAAAAAAGAAGCCAGGCTCCTGCCAGGCTACCTGATCCTGGCGCTGTGGGTGCTGTTTACTTTTGTGCTGCTGGGCTGGATCATTGGGGCCAGCTTTGCCACCACCCCGGAGATTTTTCGGGGGAAGGCTCTCAGCTTTGAGTCCGGGCTTCATTTTGAAAACTATGTAAAGGCATGGAACGCATCGAACGTTTCCACGTTCTTCATGAACTCCCTGATCTATTCCAGTATTTCCTGTGTCTTTCTGATCCTTATCTGCGCTCCTGCGGCTTATGTGCTGAGCCGTTTTGACTTTATTATGAACCGGATCATCAAGACCAGCTTTGTATCGGCCATGGGAGTGCCGGTGGTGATGATCGTCCTTCCCCTGTTCAGCGTGGTGGCCCGTCTGAACCTGGTGGATGGAGGGCTTCGCAACCGCCTGGTCCTGGTGTTTCTCTACATCGGGATCAACGTGCCTTACACCACCATTTTTCTCCTCACCTTCTTTGCGAACCTGTCAAGGACCTATGAGGAGGCGGCCGCCATCGACGGCTGTGCGCCGGGCATGACATTCTGGAAGATCATGTTTCCCATGGCTCAGTCCGGCCTGATCACGGTGACCATCTTTAACTTTATCAATGTGTGGAACGAGTATTTTCTGTCTTTGATCTTTGGGAACTCTGATGCCATACGGCCGGTTGCCCCGGGACTTTACAGCATGATCAACGCCATGAAGTATACGGGGGACTGGGCCGGTATGTTTGCGGCGGTGGTCATCGTGTTTTTGCCTACCTTTATTTTGTATCTGCTGCTGTCCGAAAAGATCATCGGAGGCGTTACCGGAGGCATTAAGGGTTAGGAATATCCGGAAATCCTTGTTGTTGGAAGGGCTGTGGAAGGAGACAGCCCGGCAGGATCATTGATCATAAAAAAGAAAGGACGAAGTCTTATGAAAAAACCAGTGTTAGTTGTCATGGCGGCAGGGATGGGAAGCCGTTACGGCGGTCTGAAGCAGATTGATCCCGTGGACCCCCAGGGGCACATTATCATGGATTTTTCCATTTACGATGCGGTGAAGGCTGGCTTTGAGAAAGTGGTGTTCATCATCAAAAGGGAAAATGAGAAAAGCTTTCGGGAGGCCATTGGTGACCGGCTGAGCAAGGTGATCCAGGTTGCCTATGTGTTCCAGGAGCTGGGAAATCTTCCGGAGGGCTTTTCGGTTCCGGAGGGGCGTATCAAGCCCTGGGGAACCGGCCATGCCATCATGAGTTGCCTTGAGGAGGTGGACGGCCCCTTTGCAGTCATCAATGCAGACGATTATTATGGAAGACATGCTTTTTCCATGGCCTATGATTTCCTGTCCGGGAACCAGGAGACGGACGGGCTTTATTCGTACATGATGGTGGGCTATCAGCTGGAGAATACGCTGACGGATCACGGGCACGTGGCCAGGGGGATCTGCGTCACCGACCAGGAAGGTTACCTTGTGGACATCAATGAGCGCACCCATATCGAGAAAAGGGACGGGGGAGCTGCTTACACGGAGGACGGAGGAGCTTCCTGGCAGGCTCTGCCTATGGACAGCACGGTATCCATGAACATGTGGGGCTTTTCCGCAAGCATCTTAAAGGAGCTGAAGGAGAGATTTTCTGGATTTTTGGAGGAAAACCTGAAAAAAAATCCGCTGAAATGTGAATATTTCCTGCCCTTTGTGGTGGATGAGCTTTTGAAGGAAAAGAGGGCGTCGGTGAAGGTCCTGAAATCCATGGATAAGTGGTATGGGGTGACCTACAAAGAGGATAAGCCGGTGGTGGTGGCCGCCATCCAGAGGATGAAGGATGAGGGCCTGTATCCCCAAGGGCTGTGGGAGGAAGAGTAAGTGGAAAATGAAAAGATCATGGAAGTGATCGGCAGGTTTGATTTTCCTGGGACTTTGCAGGAGTGCGTACCCTATGGGAGCGGGCACATCAACGATACTTACCGGCTGACCTTCCGCACCGGCAGCGGCCCAAAACGTTTTATCCTCCAGAAGATGAACAGAAGTATTTTTGTGAAGCCGGAGGAGCTGATGGAGAACGTCAGCAGGGTGACTGCGTGGCTGAAGCAGAAGATACGGGAAAGAGGGGGAGACACGGAGAGAGAAACCCTGAATCTGGTCTATGACCGGGAGGGGCTGCCTTACTATAAGGCGGAGGACGGGGAATATTGGAGAGCCTATCTCTTCATCGAAAACGCCACCAGCTTCGACCAGGTGGAATGTGACGGCGATTTTTACCAGAGCGCCGTGGCCTTTGGGCATTTTCAACGGCTTTTGGCGGATTACCCTGCCGAGACCCTTCATGAGACCATCCAGGATTTCCACAATACGGTGAAACGGTTTGCCAGATTGAAGGAAGCGGTGGAGAAGGACGTCTGCGGGCGGGCAAAGAAGGTGGGAGAGGAGATCCGGTTCGTGATGGAGCGGGAGACACTTGCCCACACCCTGTGTGATCTTCAGAGGGAGGGGAAGCTACCTTTGAGGGTCACCCACAACGACACGAAGCTGAACAACATCATGATCGATGACCGCACCGGGAGGGCCATCTGTGTGATCGATCTGGATACGGTGATGCCTGGGCTTTCCGTGAATGATTTTGGAGATTCCATCCGGTTTGGGGCCAGCACGGGGGCGGAGGATGAAAGGGATCTGTCCAAGATATCCTGCGATCTTCATTTGTATGAAATTTACGTCAAGGGTTTCGTGGAGGGATGCGGGGGCGCCCTCACGGAGACGGAGCTGGACATGCTTCCCATGGGGGCGATCCTTATGACCTTTGAGTGCGGCATCCGTTTCCTGACAGACTATCTGGAGGGGGATCATTATTTCAAGGTACACCGGGAGGGGCATAACCTGGATCGATGCAGGACGCAGTTCAAGCTGGTGAAGGATATGGAAGAAAAGCTTCCCCAGATGAAAGCTATTGTGGAAAAATATAAATCGTGATATGATGAGTTGGAAAAGCATGAAAATCTGACTTCCAGACCAGCCATCGTTGACACGGCGAACGTGCCATGAAAGGAGAAAGTTTGGAAGTCAAGCTTCCAAATCTACCAAGATGGGCACAGCG
>JAUNJL010000020.1:0-18953 GCA_030533315.1 Eubacteriales bacterium | reverse complement strand
TGAAAGGAGAAAGTTTGGAAGTCAAGCTTCCAAATCTACCAAGATGGGCACAGCGGGTGTGCCGTGAAAGGAGAAAGTTTGGAAGTCAAGCTTCCAAATCTACCAAGATGGGCACAGCGAGTGTGCCGTGAAAGGAGAAATTATGGCGATTTTAGTTACAGGTGGCGCAGGCTATATTGGGAGCCATACGGTCGTGGAGCTGCTGAGCGCCGGCTATGACGTGGTTGTTTTGGATAATCTGAGTAATTCCAGCGAAAAATCTCTGGGAAGGGTAGAAAAGATCACCGGAAAGCAGGTGAGATTTTACAAGGCCGATATCCTTGACCGGGAGGCATTAAATGAGATTTTTGCAAAAGAAGACATCGACTCCTGTATCCATTTTGCGGGCCTGAAGGCGGTGGGAGAGTCCGTGGAAAAGCCCTGGGAATATTACGAGAACAATATTGCCGGAACCCTGACCTTAGTTGACGTTATGAGAAAGCACAACGTAAAAAATATCATCTTTTCCTCTTCGGCAACGGTGTATGGAGATCCGGCGGAGATTCCCATTACGGAAAGCTGTCCCAAGGGACAGTGCACCAACCCGTACGGCTGGACGAAATCCATGCTGGAGCAGATCCTGACCGACATCCAGAAGGCGGATCCAGAGTGGAATGTGGTCCTTCTCCGTTACTTTAACCCCATCGGCGCACATAAGAGCGGTATGATCGGGGAGAATCCCAACGGGATTCCCAACAACCTGATGCCCTACATCACCCAGGTGGCTGTGGGGAAGCTGAAGGAGCTGGGAGTATTCGGAAATGATTATGACACGCCGGATGGAACGGGGGTGAGGGATTACATTCACGTGGTGGATCTGGCAAAGGGTCATGTAAAGGCGCTGAAAAAGATCGAGGATCGTTCCGGCCTCAGCATCTATAATCTTGGCACCGGAAAAGGCTACAGCGTTTTGGATATCATCAAGAATTTTGAGAAGGCGACGGGGGTGACCATCCCCTACGTGATCAAGCCTCGGCGGGCCGGGGACATCGCCACCTGCTATTCCAATGCGGAGAAAGCCGAAAGGGAGCTGGGCTGGAAGGCGGAGAACGATATCCTGGAGATGTGTGCCGACTCCTGGAGATGGCAGTCTGGCAACCCCAATGGATATGAGGATTAGTACCTTTGCCGGCAGAACCCTCAGCTGACCTGGCGGTTTTGGCCGGCAGCCCCCTGGAGCAAGGGGAGCTGCTGATTACCTCCTTGGCCTGGTGTGCCTGTAAGGAGAAACGCGGGGATGCAGTCCTGTGGGGGCGCCTTAGATGCGCTTGCGGCGGCCGGCGGGCCTTCAGGAGATCTGGGATAAAAAGCTCTCAGCGATGGGCGGGAAGTCCATGGCTGGGAGCTTTTTTGTTTTTGAGATGGAGCGCCGCAAAAACGGAGCCAGTGTCCTCCCAAAGGATAAACACTGGCTCTGCTGCGGTCAGGCGTCACTTTTTTTGTTTTTCAAATTTTGGCTCACAGGTCAGCTCGATGCCCAGCTTTCGGAAGGCCAGGATGTCCACAGAGGACAGAAGGACGGAGGTGTGGGCCTGGCAGCCGGAAAGCTTGGGGATCTGTTCCAGGGCCATACGGGCCAGGGGGCTTTCTGCGGCGCTGACCGACAGGGCGATCATGGTTTCGTCCATATGGAGCCGGGGGTTCTTGCTGCCCAGGTAGCGGGTCTTCAGCTCCTGGATGGGGCGGATGGCCTCCGGGGATATGACATGGAGCTCATGGTCGATCCCAGCCAGCTCTTTCAGGGTATTCAGAAGGAGTGCGGAGGAGGCTCCCAGAAGATCAGAGGTCTTTCCGGTGATGATCCTTCCGTCCAGAAGCTCAAGGGCGGCGGCGGGAGCTCCGGTTTCCTCCTCACGGGCAAGGCTTGCGGGAACCACCCGGCGGTCATCCAGGGAAGCGTGAGCCTGCTTCAAAAGCAGCTCGATCTTTAAGACCTCCTTCTCGCCGCCGGTCCCGGAGACAAGGGCGCCCTTGCTTTTGTAATATCTCCGTATGATCTCCTGGCGGGAGGCCTCCCGGCAGGCTTCGTCGTCCATGATGCAGCAGCCGGCCATGTTGACGCCCATGTCCGTGGGAGACTTGTAGGGACATGTTCCCGTGATCTTCTCAAACATGGCCTGCAGCACGGGGAAGATCTCCACGTCCCGGTTGTAATTTACGGTGGTCTCTCCATAGGCCTCCAGATGGAAGGGATCGATCATGTTGACGTCATTGAGATCGGCGGTGGCAGCCTCATAGGCCAGGTTCACGGGGTGTTTCAGAGGAATGTTCCAGATGGGAAAGGTCTCGAACTTCGCATAGCCGGCGGTCACTCCCCGCTTGTGCTCATGGTAGAGCTGGGAGAGGCAGGTGGCCATTTTGCCGCTGCCGGGCCCGGGGGCGGTGACCACCACGAGGGGCCTGGAGGTCTCGATGTACTGGTTTTTTCCATAGCCCTCATCGCTGACGATCAGCGGCGTGTTGCTGGGATAGCCGGGGATGGTGTAGTGGTGGTACACCGGGATGCCCAGAGCTTCCAGGCGCTTTTGGAAGGCGTCCGCACTTTCCTGTCCGGCGTATCGGGTCAGGCAGACGCTTCCCACGTACAGACCTCTTCCGCGGAAGGCGTCGATCAGCCGAAACACATCCTCGTCGTAGGTGATGCCAAGGTCGCCCCGGACCTTGCTTTTGTCAATGTCGTTGGCGCTGATCACGATGACGATCTCCGCCTGGTCGGACAGCTGCATGAGCATACGCAGCTTGCTGTCCGGGGCAAAGCCGGGCAGGACCCGGGCGGCATGGTAGTCGTCGAAGAGCTTTCCGCCAAACTCCAGGTAGAGCTTATTTCCGAAGGCGCCGATCCTCTCGCGGATGCGGCCGGACTGCATATTCAGGTACTTTTTGTTGTCAAAACCGATTTTCATGAGTATGAACCCTT
Organism: Eubacteriales bacterium; assembly: GCA_030533315.1. Next base: position 15,997 of record JAUNJL010000020.1, on the reverse strand, counting down.
TCTGATAGATTTGTGTAACGGTCCAGCGGGCTGAATGGCTACAGCTTTGGTAAAATACGGGCCCACCCTTTTTTTAGCAGGGCTGCCGCCCGGGGAAGCAGCTGGAGCTTTCCCATCCTGTTCCTCCAGTATACTACAGAAAGGACTTTTTGTGGATAGAAAAATACAAAAGTTCAGTGGCCAGGAGCCGGACCTTGGCCGTTGAAATGGAGGGGCCTGTCCTTTTTCGGCGGAGTGAAAATGGCAGGCCGGATCATCTGGGAAATAATTTATTAGGATAATTTCACGATCTGGCGGTTGATTTATCCTGGATTTCTCTTTATAATGAGAAGGATAACAAGAGGAGGAACAAGATGGATAATAACATGGATCATAATCCCAATGGAAACCGTCCGGACCACAACCGGGACCCTCTGAACCAGGGACCAAATAAAAATCATCAGTCTATTCTGGCTTTTCTGATCTGTCTTTTAGTGACCTTGGTGTGCTTTGGCCTTTTTACCAATATGCTGAAAGACAATTCCAGCGAGATTACTTATGATAAATTTATTGACATGGTTGAAAAGGACCAGATCAGGGAGGTGACGCTTCAGTCCGGCACCCTGACCATCGTGCCCAAAAAGCAGCGCAGCCCTTATCAGGAGCTGACCTATTACACCAATCAGGTGGAAGATGAAAATGCGCTGACCCAGCGCCTGGAGGGTACGGGGATCATCTTCAAAAGGGAGCCGCCCGACGCCTTGGGAGAGTTTATGGCGATGATGCTCAGCGTTCTTCTCCCCACCCTGCTGCTGTTCGCCCTTCTGATGATCTTCATGCGCCGCATGAACAGGGGGGGAGGTATGATGGGCGTTGGAAAAAGCCGGGCAAAGGCCTATATCCAGAAGGAGACAGGTGTGACCTTTAAGGACGTGGCCGGGCAGGAGGAGGCGAAGGAGTCCCTCCAGGAGGTTGTGGATTTCCTCCACAATCCTGGCAAGTACACCACCATCGGAGCCAAGCTTCCCAAGGGAGCGCTCCTGGTGGGACCGCCCGGCACGGGCAAGACCCTGCTGGCAAAGGCAGTGGCGGGGGAGGCTCACGTCCCCTTCTTTTCCCTGTCCGGCTCGGAATTTGTGGAGATGTTTGTGGGCGTGGGAGCCTCCCGCGTCCGGGATCTTTTTGAGGAGGCAAAGAAAAACGCTCCCTGTATCGTGTTCATCGACGAGATCGATGCCATTGGAAAAAGCCGGGATTCCCATTACGGCGGCGGGAACGATGAGAGGGAGCAGACCCTGAATCAGCTTCTGGCGGAGATGGACGGCTTTGACACCTCCAAGGGAATCCTGATCCTGGCCGCCACCAACCGGCCGGAGGTTCTGGATCCTGCTCTTCTGCGCCCGGGGCGCTTTGACAGAAGAGTGATCGTGGAGAGACCGGACCTGAAGGGACGAGTGGATATCCTGAAGGTCCATGCGAAGAACGTGCTGCTGGATGAGACGGTGGATTTTGATGCCATCGCCCTGGCTACCTCCGGTGCGGTGGGCTCCGACCTGGCCAATATGGTCAACGAGGCGGCGATTCTGGCGGTGAAAAGCGGACGGAGAGCGGTGTCCCAGAAGGATCTTCTGGAATCCGTGGAGGTGGTGCTGGTAGGCAAGGAGAAAAAGGACCGCATTCTCAGTGCGCAGGAGCGGAGGATCGTCTCTTACCATGAGGTGGGACACGCCCTGGTGAGCGCCCTGCAGAAGGATGCGGAGCCGGTGCAGAAGATCACCATCGTGCCCCGTACCATGGGGGCCCTTGGCTACGTGATGCAGGTGCCCGAGGAGGAGAAATACCTGAATACCCAGAAGGAGCTGGAGGCCATGCTGGTAGGGTATTTGGGAGGCCGGGCTGCGGAGGAGATCGTCTTTGACACCGTGACCACCGGTGCCTCCAATGACATCGAGCAGGCTACCAAGGTTGCCCGGGCCATGATCACCCAGTATGGGATGTCCCGGAAGTTTGGATTGATGGGACTTGCCACCCAGGAGGATCAGTATCTGACGGGCCGGGTGGTCCTGAACTGCGGCGACCGTACCGCCACTGAGGTGGATCATGAGGTGATGGAGCTGCTCCATCACTCCTACGAGGAGGCGAAGAGTCTGATCGGCAGCCATCGGGACGCCCTGGACAAGATCGCAGAATACCTGATCAAAAAGGAGACCATCACCGGAAAAGAATTTATGAAGATCTTCCGGGCTGTGGAAAAAGGGATGGACATTCCCGAGGATCTGGATGAGCTGACTCTGGACGAGCCGACCCTGGAGGAGCCGGAGGAAGAAAAGAAAGAGCCTGTGCCGGGTGCTCCGGTGATGGGGGAAGCATAAGAAGAACGTAAAAAGGAGCCGGGAGAGATCCCGGTTCTTTTCACTAAAATGCGCAGAAAGGGATGAGGTAGAAGCCATATGTTCCAGATAGAAGAAGAGCTGAAAAAGCTTCCCGCAAGTCCGGGGGTCTATATCATGCACGGGGAAAAGGACGAGATCATCTACGTGGGGAAGGCGGTCAGCCTGAAAAACAGGGTGCGCCAGTATTTCCAGAGCAGCCGGAACAAGGGTGTGAAGATCGAGCAGATGGTCACCCATATTTCCCGCTTTGAATACATCGTTACGGACTCAGAGCTGGAAGCGCTGGTGCTGGAGTGCAATCTGATCAAGGAGCACCGGCCGAAGTACAACACCATGCTGAAGGATGACAAGACTTATCCCTTTATCAAGGTCACCACCAGCGAGCCCTATCCCAGGGTGCTGTTTTCCAGGACCATGAAGAAGGATAAGTCCCGGTATTTTGGCCCCTACACAAGTGCGGGAGCGGTGAAGGACGTGATCGAGCTGGTGCGAAAGCTCTACCAGGTCCGGTCCTGCAGCAGGGTGCTCCCGAGAGACCAGAAAAAAGAGAGGCCCTGCCTTTATTACCATATGAGGCAGTGCGGGGCGCCTTGTCAGGGCTATGTCAGCCAGGAGGAATACAAAAAAAATATCGATCAGGTACTGCGGTTTTTAAACGGGGATTTCCAGGAAACCATCAGTGCCCTCACGGGAAAAATGGAGGAGGCCTCCCAGGAGATGCGCTTTGAGGATGCCATGGAATACCGGGATCTGATTCAAAGCATCCAGAAGATCGGGGAGCGTCAGAAAATCACCTCACATGGACAGGAGGATAAGGACATTCTGGCGGTTTCCATGGAGGAAAGCCTGGATCTTCGGGAGCAGGATGCGGTGGTGCAGGTCTTTTTCATGCGGGGCGGAAGGATGATTGGCCGGGACCATTTCTTTCTCCGGGTGGCCAGGGGGGATTCCAGGGCCCAGGTGCTCCTAAGCTTTCTGAAGCAGTTTTATGCGGGGACGCCCTTTATCCCCCGCGAGATCATTCTGCAGACGGAGATCGAGGAGCAGGATCTCATGGAAGAATGGCTTTCCTCCAGAAGGGGACAGAGGGTCTACCTGCGGGTACCAAAAAAAGGCACGAAGGAAAAGCTGGTGGAGCTTGCCGCCGAAAACGCAAGGCTCGTTCTCACGAAGGACCGGGAGCGGATCCGGCGGGAGGAGGGACGCACCATCGGAGCCGTCAAGGAGATACAGGGATGGCTGGGACTGGAAAGGCTGGTGCGGATGGAAGCCTACGACATTTCCAACATCAGCGGCTTCGAGTCCGTGGGTTCCATGGTGGTTTATGAAAAGGGGAGGCCCAAGCGCTCGGATTACCGAAAATTCAAGATCAAATGGGTGCAGGGGCCCAACGATTACGCCAGCATGGAGGAGGTTCTCACCAGGCGGTTTACCCACGAGGCAAAGGGAGAGTTTGACAGCTTTGCCCTCCTGCCGGATCTGATCCTCATGGACGGAGGACGGGGGCAGGTGAACATTGCCCTCAAGGTGCTGGACAGCCTGGGAATGAAGATTCCCGTCTGCGGGATGGTGAAGGACGACAGCCACAGAACCAGGGGCTTGTACTACAACAATGTGGAGATTCCCATTGACACCGGGAGCGAGGGCTTTAAGCTGATCACCAGGATACAGGATGAGGCCCACCGGTTTGCCATCGAATTTCATCGTTCTCTTCGGAGCAAGGAGCAGGTGCATTCCCTTTTGGATGATATTCCCGGTATTGGGGAGACTAGGAGAAAGGCGCTTATGCGCCGGTTTAAGTCCCTGGAGAACATCCGGGACGCCACCCTGGAGGAGCTGGCGGCCACGGAATCCATGAATGCAGGCAGTGCCAGGCAGGTGTACGATTTTTTTCATGGGACTGGGGAGAAGGGTCCGGGAAAAACCGCCGGGACGGCTGCCGGGCCATTGCAGAAAGAGGCAAAAATAAAAGACATTCATTGAAGAGAAGAGCCGTTGTGTGATATAATGGGAAACAGCGGAGTAAATGGACTGCCATTTACGGCCATTGCAAATCAAACAGAAGGAGATAAAGAGCTATGAAAGGCGTACAGTTGCAGAAATTGGCTCAGGAACTGGATTTAACCAACCTGACGCCGGATATCGACCTTACGGAGATTTATGTGAAGACGGCGGAAATCAACCGGCCTGCTCTACAGCTGACCGGTTACCTGGAGCATTTTGCCAATGAGCGGGTGCAGATCATTGGGTATGTGGAGTACACGTATCTGATGCAGCTCAGCGATGAGGAACGCCAGTTTAAATATGAGCGTTTTATCTCCAGTAAGATTCCCTGCGTGGTATTCAGCACCATGACGAGGCCGTCTCAGGACATGATCAATCAGGCCTACAAATACAGGGTTCCCACCTTTGTGACAGAGAGGACCACATCCAGCTTCATGGCGGAGATCATCCGTTGGCTGGGCGTACAGCTGGCACCCTGCATTTCCATTCACGGGGTGCTGGTGGATGTATATGGCGAGGGCGTTCTCATCACCGGTGAGAGCGGTATCGGAAAAAGCGAGGCGGCTCTGGAGCTTCTGAAAAGGGGGCACCGCCTGGTCAGCGATGACGTGGTGGAGCTGCGCAAGGTCAGCGACGTGACCCTGGTGGGATCCGCCCCGGATATTACGAAACACTTCATTGAGCTGAGGGGCATCGGCATCATTGACGTGAAGACCCTGTTCGGCGTGGAGAGCGTGAAGGATACCCAGGCGGTGGATCTTGTGATCAAGCTGGAGGAATGGGACAGGGACAAGGAGTATGACCGTCTGGGGCTTCACGAGGAATATACGGAGTACCTGGGAAACAAGATCGTCTGCCATTCCCTGCCGATCCGGCCGGGCCGGAATTTGGCGGTGATTGTTGAATCTGCCGCAGTTAATCACAGGCAGAAAAAGATGGGGTACAATGCGGCGGAGGAGCTGTACAAGAGGGTGCAGGCCAATATTTCCAGAAAAAGAGAAGGTTAGGGGAAACGCTCTGGCGAAGCGAAAGGATTTTGCCGCCAAAAAGCATAAAGGAGAAAAGGATTATGGGTGTATATTGTTTTGGGATCGATGTGGGGGGAACGACAGTCAAGTGCGGCCTGTTTCTGACGGATGGCACGTTGGTGGAAAAATGGGAGATCCCCACGAGAACAGAGGGTGGAGGCTCCTCCATCCTTCCAGACGTGGCGAAGACCATCGGGGACAAGATCCAGGAGAGAGGCATTTCCAAGATAAACGTGGACGGCGTGGGCATCGGTATTCCCGGTCCGGTGAACGAAAAAGGCGAGGTTCCCATGGCAGTCAATCTGCACTGGGGCTTTAAGGCGGTTGCCAGCGAGCTGAGCGCACTTACCGGACTTCCGGCGAAGGCGGGAAATGACGCCAATATTGCGGCTCTGGGAGAGTCCTGGAGAGGAGCCGCAGAGGGTGCCAGGAACGTGGTGCTTTTGACCTTGGGAACCGGAGTGGGAGGCGGGATCATCGTAGATGGGAAGATCGTTTCCGGTTTCCACGGAGCCGGCGGTGAGGTGGGCCACGCCAACGTGAATCCTCATGAGACGGAGGCCTGCAACTGCGGGAACAAGGGCTGCCTGGAGCAGTATGCCTCCGCCACCGGCATCGCCCGCATGGCGGAGAGGATGCTGGGGGAAAGCCAGGAGGAGAGCGTTTTGAGAGGCCGCGCGAGGATCAGCGCCAAGGCCGTTCTGGATGCCTATAAAGACGGGGACCGTCTGGCAGTCCAGGTGATGGATCGGGTGGGAGACATTCTGGGGAGGGCTCTTGCCGTTTTCTCCTGTGTGGCGGATCCGGAGACGATCGTCATCGGCGGCGGCGTTTCCAAAGCAGGACAGCCCCTGATCGACTGTATTGAGAAGTATTATAGGAAATATGCCTTCCCAAGCTGCCGGGAAACACCTATTGTGCTTGCCAGCCTGGGAAATGATGCCGGTATTTACGGGGCGGCCTGCATGGTGCTCCGCAAATAAGACAGTCAAAAAAGAAAAAAGCGGGCATGAGAACACAAGCTCTCATGCCCGCCAAGGTTGCGGGAGGATGCGAAAGCATCCTCCTTTTTCTTATTCGTAATAAATGATGTCGTCTCCGCTGTAGTCTTCGCCGCCGCCGGAGCCGTCACCGCCTGCGGCATCACCGCCGGAAGTGTCGCCGCCTGCGGGATCTCCCTCAGAGGTGTCGCCGCCTGCGGGATCTTCCCCAGAGGTATCGCCGCCGGAGGTGTCCTCGCCGGTGCTTTCCCCGTCCGGGGCAGGTATCTCCTCCTGTATCTCCGTATCGATCTCGCCCAGCTCCTCCTCGATAGGATATACCTCATAGAAATGCTGGTCACAATACTCCGTGGGCATGGTTCCCACGTCGAAGTACTCCTGGATTACGCTGCAGCCGGCTCTGGGAAGGAGTCCCGTTTCGGAACAAATGCTGACCATTTCCACGCTGGCAGGCTTCTCAAATTCCCGGTATTCCAGTCCCTCGTGGATCCTGGTCATCACCCTTTTCCAAAGGTTTTTGTGGAAATTGCGGGCGTAATCTGGCAGCTTTTCGTTGTTGTCATACCCGGACCACACGGCACAGGTGTAATAAGGGGTGTACCCCGCAAACCAAAGATCGTTGTACTGCTCGGTGGTACCTGTTTTTCCGGCCACTGCCATGTTGCTCAGCTGGCAGGCCGTACCGGTGCCGTATTGGACCACGTCCTCCATGGCGCTTGTGAGGAGGTACGCAGTGCTCTCCTTCAGAACAGAGCGGGAAGCCGGGGTGTTCTCGATGAGAACCTCCCCGTTGTGATCCAGGATCTTGGTATAGTAGATCGGTTTGATATAATTTCCGCCGTTTGCAATGGCGGCATAGGCGGCGCAAAGCTCCACGTTGGTAACTCCCCGGGTGATGCCTCCCAGGGCGGTGGAAAGGTTGGCGTCACTCCAAACATTTCCGTTGGAGTCCGTATCTGCGTCGGTTCCATGGGCCAATGTGGTGAAGCCGAAATTATCCAGGTACTTCAGGCCGAGCTCCGGCGTCACCTGCTCCAGGCACTTGACGGCCACCACGTTGATGGAGCTGCGGATGGCGGACCGGATGGTGGCAAGGCCGCTGTAGGAACGGCTTGCGTTGTTGACCGGGGCGCCGTTGGGATAATTGTAGGGCTCATCCATGAAGGTGGTGGCCAGGGACATTCCCATCTCATTCAGGGCCGGCGCATAGGTGGACACGATCTTGAAGGTAGAGCCGGGCTGACGGGTGGTGTCCGTGGCTCGGTTCAGTGTCAGGCTGGCGGTCTTTTTCCCCCGGCCGCCGATGATGGCCTTCACATAGCCGGTTCTCTGATCGATGACGCTCATGGAGGACTGGGGCTGGGGAGCGAAGTTCACTCTCTCGGCGACCATGGTGCTGCCGCTGGCCAAAATGGAGGAACGGTAGCGGTCCACGTAGGATTGTCCCTCCTCCGGGGAATCAAAGAGCAGGTCAAAGGAGGAATCCTCGTTCTGGAAGTACAGCTTCATCATCTCCTTGCTGTAATTGACCTCCTCACCCTCCGGGCTTTTGACGGTCAGGGCATAATCCAGGGCATACTGCACGTAATCAGGATAATTGGCCGGATTCGCATATTCCTCGTCCAGGATGCTTTGGATGGCCGGGTCCTGGGTGGTCATGATCTTCAGGCCGCCGCTGTAAAGCATGTTCTGGGCCTGAGTCTTGGTGTAGCCCTTGATGTTCATCAGATCGTTGATGACCTGACCGGTCACCTCGTCCTCAAAATAGGTGTAGACCTTGCTCTCCCTGCTGGTCTTGGCAGCCTGGGCTTCCTGGATGCGGGAGTAGACGTCGTCGTTCAGGGCCGCTTCATACTGTGCCTGGTCGATATAGCCCTGCTCCAGCATGTGTACCAGGACCTCCTTGCGCCTCTTGGCGTTGTCCTTGGGATTTTCGATCGGGTTGTATTTGGTGGGAGCCTGGGTGATGCCCGCAAGGGTGGCGCATTCGGAAAGATTAAGATCCCATACGTCCTTGTTGAAATATTGGCGGGCCGCCGCCTGAACGCCGTAGGCTCCGGCGCCCAGGTTGATGGTGTTCATATAGTTTTCCAGGATCACGCTTTTGTCCCCGATCTTTTTCTCGATCTGGACGGCCAGGAACTGCTCCTGAAGCTTTCGGGTGATACGCTCGATCTGGGTGGACTCGTTGGTCCAGTTGGTGAAGACGTTGTTTTTCAGCAGCTGCTGTGTGATGGTACTGGCGCCCTCCGACAGGCTGCCGGAGGTGAGGGCCTTTACTCCTGCTCGGAGAATGCCTCGCACGTCGATGCCGTTGTGCTCGTAAAAACGCTCATCCTCAATGGCTACCACCGCGTGCTGAAGATCCTCGGGGATCTGCTCGATGGACACCGGGAGGCGGTTGGCGTCAGGGGCGGCCAGCTTGCGGATCTGATTACCGTTGCCGTCGTAAAGGAACGAGGCATAGCCCAGGGGCATGATATCCACGCTGTCCACGTCGGGGGCATTGGCTATGACGCCCCGGACAGAACCAATACCGGTACAGGCAACCACTACGCAGAGGGTGATCAAGAATATAAAAAGAACCCTGATCAACGAGACATGAGCCCGCTTTCCCATCATGGAAGAACGGGAGATCAGGGAATTTCTCTTCCTTGAGGTCGATTTTTTTCCGTAGTTCATGGTATTCCTCCTTTATGATCCGTTCCATTATACCAAATATAAATACGTAAATAAACCCCAAAATAAAATTTCCAGATTCTTTGCACCCCGCAAAAAATCCCCCCTTCCTTTCCTTTTTGAAAGGGAAGAGGGGAGACTTTCTTTAAAATCTGACCTTACGAAAGATGCCGTAGGGAGGGTGGACAGCGGAGCCATAGAGGGCTGACATATTGTCGTAATACCGCCCATCGATCATCACGAAGCCATGGTCCCCGGTGGAAACGATCACGTAGGGTTCAAAACCCAGCTCCTTTGCGCAGGAGGCCACACAGCAGGCGAAACCGTAGCAATTACCAGTCAGATCGGGGGAGCGAAAAACGTTGAGGCCCGGTCATACGGCCAGTCCTCCCCCTCTTTTGTATCATAGACTTTCTTTGTTCACTTTATCATAGATGATTTTCGTTTGTCAATCCTTGTGTAAACACGGGCCACAGCCTGCGGATCGTGACAAAATTTCATCTCCCTGTGTGCGGCAGAGGATCCAGCTATGGCGATTTTGGGAAAAACATGATATCATGGTGGAAAGATCATGGAAAAACCGCAGAAAACGAGGGAGGCGATGGTATGTTGGATCGGTACAAGACTGTTTATCAGGGGGGAGAGGGAGAGATCACGGAAAAAAAATCCAGGTTTATTGCGACGGTGCGCCCTGTGAGCAGCGAGGAGGAGGCGGTGGCCTTCGTAGAAGAAATAAAAAAGAAATACTGGGACGCAAGACACAATTGTCATGCTTACACGGTGGGGGAAAATCGGGAATGTACCAGATGCAGCGACGATGGAGAGCCTTCCGGTACGGCCGGGAGGCCCATGCTGGACGTGCTTTTGGGAGAAGGGCTGTACAACACGGCGGTGGTGGTCACCCGCTATTTTGGAGGCGTGCTCCTGGGAACGGGAGGTTTGGTACGGGCCTATTCCAAGGCGGTCCAGGAAGGGCTTCGGGCCAGCGTCGTGATGGAAAAGACGAGGGGGACCATCTTGGAGGTTACCACGGATTATACGGGGATCGGAAAGCTTCAGTACATTGCGGGGGAAAGGCAGATCCCTGTGCTGGAAGCAGAATACACGGACAAGGTGGTCATGAGGCTTCTGGCTGCCTTTGACCAGGTGGAGAGTCTGGAAAAGGCCATCACGGAGGGAACGAACGGCAGGGCCCTTCTGGAGAGAGAAAAGGAAGTGTATTTTGGGACGGCAGACGGGGAGGTAAAGATTTTCTGAGGATGAGCAGGTCTTTTTTGATGGGTAAATAACCTGGAAGGGGATGCCCGATCCCTGACCGGAGGGAGGAGCGGGTAAAAAAAGACAGCCGTATCTGCGGCTGTCTGTGAAGAAGGGGTTATCGTTTTGCTGGCTCCGGATATTCTTCACCGAAGGTGTCCACGGTCATGGAACGGATCTTTTGCTCGTCCAAGGGCCTGTCGCTGTAGTCCGTGTCCACGCCGGCGATCTTGTTGACCACGTCCATCCCTTCGGTCACCTTTCCGAATGCGGCGTAGGCGCCGTCCAGATGGGGGCTGGTCTGGTGCATGATGAAGAACTGGCTTCCTGCGGAATCGGGATGCATGGCCCTTGCCATGGACAGGACGCCGGGGGTGTGCTTCAGATCATTGGGAAATCCATTCTGGGAAAATTCGCCCTTGATGGTGTAGCCGGGGCCGCCCATACCGGTACCGTCGGGGCATCCGCCCTGGATCATGAAGCCTGCGATGACCCGGTGGAAGATAAGGCCATCATAAAATCCCTTTTTTACAAGGCTGATGAAATTGTTCACTGTATTGGGGGCGATCTCCGGGTACAGCTCCGCTTTCATCACGTCCCCGTTTTCCATGGTAATGGTAACGACTGGATTTGCCATAGTTTTTTCTCCTTTTTAAAAAGTATTGTATTTCCTTAACCGTTCCATTATAATATGCAAAGAATGATTTCGCAAGTAAAAAGCATGACCGCAATGGAAGAGGAAAAAAGTATGATCGTAGAAACCCATAGTGGGGAAGAGACCTTTGAATTAGGAAAAAGGATCGGGGCGGCGGCCCTGCCGGGGCAGATTTACGCCATGGAGGGAGACCTTGGAGTGGGAAAGACGGTTTTTAGCCAGGGGTTTGCCGCAGGCCTGGGAATCTGTGAACCCATCAGCAGCCCCACCTTTACCATCCTTCAGGAATATGAGACGGGACGTTTTCCGTTTTATCATTTTGACGTGTATCGGATCGGGGACATTGAGGAGATGGAGGAGATCGGGTATGATGATTATTTTTTTGGAGAGGGGATCTGTCTGATCGAGTGGGCTGGGATGATCCGGGAGCTTTTGCCGGAAAACTGCATCTGGGTCACCATCGAAAAGGATCTGGAGAAAGGCTTTGATCACCGGAGGATCACCATCACGGGACTTTCCGGCGGCCTGTGAGGATTGGGCGTCCCTGCCATTGTCGGCGCAGAAGGTGTGCCATGAAAGGAGAAACCATGAAAATATTAGCACTGGACAGCTCGGGTATGGTGGCCTCCGCGGCGATCCTACAGGAGGATACCCTGCTGGCAGAATATACTGTGAACTATAAGAAGACACATTCCCAGACCCTGCTCCCCATGCTGGACCAGCTGGTGTCTATGACGGAGCTGGAGCTTGCCTCCATCGACGCTATTGCGGTGGCAGCGGGGCCTGGCTCCTTTACCGGACTTCGCATCGGCTCCGCCACCGCAAAGGGACTGGGGCTTGCCCTGGGAAAGCCGCTGGTGGCCGTTCCCACGGTGGAGGCCCTGGCGTACAATCTTTATGATGCGCGCGGGCTGATCTGCCCCATTATGGATGCCAGGCGGAGTCAGGTATATACGGGAATCTACCGGTTTGAGAACCATCGCCTGGTGACGGTTCAAGATCAGACGGCCCTTTCCATTGGGGATCTGACAGAGATCCTGGAGAGAAAGGGGGAGCCGGTCATATTTCTAGGGGACGGGGTGCCTGTTTACCGGGATGTCATCGCGGGCGCCCTCACGGTCCCCTATTCCTTTGCCCCGGCTCACCTGAACCGCCAGAGGGCGGCGGCCGTTGCGGCTCTGGGAGGGATTTACTTCCAGGAAGGAAGGGTGCAGGAGGCGAAGGATCATGCGCCCCAGTATCTGAGGGCTTCTCAGGCGGAGAGGGAGCGAAGGGCAAGGGAAGGCGCTGCCGCAGACAAAGATGGAAGCGCGGGGGACTCCTGTCCGGTACGCTCCATGGACCGGTAAAGGAGCGGGCGTATGGTGCTGCGGGAAATGCTGGTGGAGGATCTGGAGCAGGTTCTGGAAATTGAAAACGCCGTGTTTTCGGTCCCATGGACAAGAGAAGGCTTTTTCACCTACCTTACAAAGGAAAACGCCATGTTCCTCGTGGTGGAGGAAAAGGGAAGGATTTTGGGCTACTGTGGTCTTTTGATGGTTCTGGACGAGGGGGACGTGACCAACGTGGCTGTGAGAGAGGAGCGCCGCCGGGAAGGGATCGGCGGCTTTCTGGTGGGCGGGATGATACGGCTGGCCAGGCAGCAGGGGATCAAAATCATCCACCTGGAGGTCCGCAAGGGAAACTGCACAGCCATTCGCCTTTACCAGCGGCTGGGCTTTCGGCGGGACGGACTTCGCAAGGGCTATTATACGTCTCCGCCGGAGGACGCGGTCCTAATGTCCCTCTATGAGGAGGACGATTCCCCGAAGAATGGGGATTGACAGAGAAAATGGAAATTATACAGAGAAAAAGAGGAGAAACATGTTAGATATATGTCTGGTAGGAACGGGAGGAATGATGCCCCTTCCCAAAAGGTGGCTGACGGCGCTGATGACCCGCTACAACGGCAGCAGCCTTCTGATCGACTGCGGGGAGGGTACGCAGGTGGCTGTGAAAGAAAAGGGCTGGAGCTTTAAGCCCATTGACGTGATCTGCTTCACCCATTATCACGGGGATCACGTCAGTGGATTGCCGGGTCTTCTTCTTACCATGGGAAACGCAGACAGGACACAGCCGCTGACCTTGATCGGGCCAAGGGGACTGGAGCGGGTGGTGAACGCCCTGAGAGTCATCGCCCCTGAGCTTCCCTTTGAGATTCGCTTTATAGAGCTTCACCAGCCGGAGGAGGTCATAGAGATAAACGGATATCGGATCACGGCCTTTCGCGTCAATCACAACGTGCTCTGCTATGGGTATACGCTGGAGATCCTGCGCCAGGGAAGGTTTTCCCCGGAGAACGCAAGGGAGAAGGGGATTCCCCTGAAGTTCTGGAATCCTCTCCAAAAGGGGCAGACCATAGAATCAGAGGGCGTAATCTATACGCCGGACATGGTGCTGGGACCGCCCAGGAAGGGGATCAAGGTCACCTATACCACGGATACACGGCCAACGGAATCCATTTTGCGGAACGCAAGGGGAGCCGATCTGTTCATCTGTGAGGGCATGTATGGGGAAGAGGATAAGCTGGACAAGGCAAAGGGGTATAAGCACATGACCTTCCAGGAGGCGGCGGCCCTTGCCAGGGATGCTGGGGCGGCGGAGCTTTGGCTGACTCATTACAGTCCATCCCTGATCCGGCCAGAGGATTTTATGGACAAGGTGCGGGAAATCTTTCCCAAGGCTTATCCGGGAAAAGACGGAAAAACAGCGGAGCTGAATTTTGAGGAGGAGGAATGATCCATGGGGATCGTTTCGTATGCTTATGAAAGATACATTGATTCTTGCCATTGAAAGCTCCTGTGACGAGACGGCGGCAGCCGTTGTGAAGAACGGCAGGACAGTCCTGTCCAACGTGATATCGTCGCAGATCGAGCTTCATAAGCTGTATGGGGGCGTGGTCCCGGAGATCGCCTCCCGGAAGCACATCGAAAAAATAAACCAGGTGATCCAACAGGCGCTGCTGGACGCTCAGGTGACACTGGACGATCTGGATGCGGTGGGGGTGACCTACGGCCCTGGACTGGTGGGCGCACTTTTGGTAGGGGTGGCGGAGGCGAAGGCCATCGCCTATGCAAAGAAGCTGCCTCTGGTGGGAGTCCATCACATTGAGGGGCATGTCTGTGCAAACTATATCGAGCACCCGGAGCTGGAGCCGCCGTTTTTGTGCCTGATCGTATCAGGGGGACACACTCATCTTGTGATCGTCAAGGATTACGGGGAATTTCAGATCCTGGGGAGGACCAGGGACGACGCAGCGGGAGAGGCCTTTGACAAGGTGGCGAGGGCCATTGGCCTGGGATATCCAGGAGGCCCCAAGATCGACCGTCTCTCTAAAGAAGGAAATCCTTTGGCCATCCAGTTTCCCAAGGGAAAGCTGGCGGACAATCCTTATGATTTCAGCTTCAGCGGAGTGAAATCGGCTGTCCTGAATTATCTGAACAACGCACGGATGAAGGGGGAAGAGATTTGCGAGGCGGATCTGGCGGCCTCCTTCCAGAGATCCGTGGTGGAGGTTCTTGTGGAGCACACCGTCCTGGCAGCCAAGGATCATCATATAGACAAGCTGGCCATTGCGGGGGGAGTGGCTGCAAATGGAGCTCTGAGAGCCGCCATGAGGGATGCCTGTGAGAAGGAGGGCCTTCGTTTTTACTATCCTTCCCCGGTGTTTTGTACGGACAATGCCGCCATGATCGGAGTGGCGGCTTATTACGAATATCAAAAGGGAACTCGTCATGGGTGGGATCTGAACGCAGTGCCCAATCTGAAGCTGGGGGAACGATGAGATGGAAGGCTGCACAGCTATTGTCCTTGCCGCTGGCCAGGGAAAACGAATGAACAGCAAGGTACACAAGCAGTATTTGGAGATCGGGGGCTATCCGGTCCTTTATTACTCCCTCCGCTGCTTTCAGGAAAGCCCGCTGATCCAGGACATTCTTTTAGTGACAGAGGAGGAGGAGATGGATCATTGCAGGAGGGAAATCGTGGACCGGTATGGGTTTGCCAAGGTTTCCCGGATCCTTGCGGGAGGGAAGGAAAGATATGATTCGGTATATGCGGGGCTGCTGGCCTGTGAAGGGGCCAGCTGCGTGCTGATCCATGACGGGGTACGCCCCTTTGTCACGGAGGAAATTCTGGAGAGAGGTCTGGAAGCCGTAAAAAAGACGGGGGCCTGTGTGGCGGGGATGCCCTCCAAGGATACGGTGAAAATCGTGGACGATGACCGCTGCGTCCGGGAGACGCCGGACAGAAAGACCCTGTGGACGATTCAGACGCCGCAGGTGTTTTCCTATCCCCTGATCCGAAGGGCCCATGAAAAAATCCGCCAGGGGGACATGGGCCATATCACCGATGACGCGATGGTCGTCGAGCAGGCGGAGGGAACGAAGGTGCTCCTTTTTGAGGGCTCCTATAAAAACATCAAGATCACTACGCCGGAGGACCTGGCGGTGGCGGAGGCTTTCCTGAAGCTTCGGTATTAAAGTGCGGCCACGGAAGCAGGAGCCGGGGATATGAAGAAGGGGTTCTTGTGGAGCCATCTATTTTGCAAAAATGAAAGTTTGTAAAAATGAAAGTTCTTATTGACACAGGAAATGAATGGTGATAGAATATCTCTTGCGCTGACAGACGGAACCGGATGCGGCGTAGGTGATATGATGTCACAGGGAGAGATATCGAAGTGGTCATAACGAGGCGGTCTTGAAAACCGTTTGTCCGCAAGGGCGCGTGGGTTCGAATCCCACTCTCTCCGTTTGTCGGGGACGGGAAGGGGCCGTCAGCAGGAATGCTGAGCCGTTACCCTAATCGATGAAATGATTACAAAAAATGTAAAAAAGTCCTTGACAAAACCTACCAAGAAGAGTTATACTGATTCAGCTGTGTGAGTGATGTAGAAACACAGCGAAAACTAGGGCAATTTGGAGAAGTACCCAAGCTGGCCGAAGGGGCTCCCCTGGAAAGGGA
>JAUNJL010000180.1 GCA_030533315.1 Eubacteriales bacterium | reverse complement strand
ACTGGATACCGGCGCGGATGATCTCCGCCATGTAAGCGCCGCAGTTCAAAGCCAGGCAGATCGTTCCCGCCTGAAGCGCCGACATGGTAATCTTGTAACCCATCATGTTATTCAGCAGATAGGTAGCGCCAAAATAAATATAGTAGGCGAGAACGATCATGGGAACGCCTCGGATCACGTTCACAAAAACGGCTGCGATGGCGTTGCACACCTTACTTTTCAGAACGCTCAGCAGTCCGAATACCATGCCAAGGATGCAGGCAAAAAACAGTCCGCACAAAGCCAGCAGAAGCGTCTGCCCCATGGCGATCAGCAGCAGCTGACCATATTTCGTTAAGATCATTATCATAAAAAGCTCCTTTCAGGCAGACCTCCGAAAAACCGGCTGCCGCCCTTTCTTCCCAGGGGGAATGAATCAAATACCCCGCAGCAAGCTGCGGGGCATCCCCTTATCCATCCAGCTCAGACTGCTGGAAGGATCATTCCTCCTCGGTCTCCTCAGCCTCTTCCTCCGTCTCGGCGTCAGCCTCCTCTTCCGTCTCCTCCTTGGGAACGGCGTCCTCGCCAAGATACTTCGCGATGATCTCGTTGTAGGTGCCGTCCTCCCTGATGTTGGCAAGTCCTTCATTGAACATGTCCAGAAGCTCCTGGCTGTCCTCGGAGAAAACGGCGAAGCCATAGGGAGCGCCTGTGTTCTCCGTGCCCTCAACGATCCTCAGATCAAGATCCCCGTCCACGATGGAAGAAGCCATGATGGGGGTATCCTCGAAGCAGGCCACCACCTGTCCGCCTAAAACGGCCTGGTACATGGTGGGAGAATCCTCATAATATGTAATGTCAAAGCCGTACTCCTCCTGAATGCTCTCTGCGTAAGCGGCTCCCTGGGTTCCCGTCTTCACGGCCACGGTGGAACCGTCCAGGTCCTCAAACCCGGAGATGTCGGAGCCCTTCTGCACGGACATGGACTGAGTGGCATTGTAATAGCCATCGGAGAACATCCAGCCGCTCTCCTTTCTCTCGTCCGTGATGGAGGCACCGGCGATCATGCCGTCCGCCTGTCCGGCCTGGCACGCAGCGATGGAAGCATCCCAGCCAATGCTCTTCAGCTCATAATCAAAGCCCTGATCCTCCGCGATGGCAGCCAGGATATCCACGTCGATACCCACGAAATCGCCCTCTTCATTGGTGTACTCAAAAGGCTTGAACACTGTGTCCGTGGCAACGACCCAGGTCTTTGCCTCTTCGGCGGAAACAGGAACTGCCACACATCCTGCGGCGATCCCGGCGGTAAGTAATAATGCGATTCTTTTCTTCATAATACCATGCTCCTTTTCCATTTGTTTCTCTATGTCACTCCTCTGTGCGGAAACGCCCGCTGTCACAGACGTCCCCCCACCAGATGTGCGCCCGGATGGCCAGGACGGCAGCCCTGCGGCCTTCAACCGGGATTCATATAGTAAAACGGGCGCAGCTATCACAAGCTGACGCCCTTGTCAGCTTGTATTTTAGCACAGGGAGGATTGCGCTGTCAATGTGAAACGCTGCAATTTTAAAGCTAACCCAAACAATC
>JAUNJL010000088.1 GCA_030533315.1 Eubacteriales bacterium | reverse complement strand
TCTCCTTTTATCGATCTGTATCCGATCTGTGCTTTCCTGTCCACGGGTTCCCCAAGGGGTGCCTTTTCGGCCTCCCTTTCTCAGCGTAAATTCTACTAAGAATCCCCCTTCCTGTCAACCAAAAACCGTCAGAGGCTCCGAACCGCCGCCTGCAAAATGCCCAGGCGGTGCCTATTTCTCATCAAAGGGCTGATTCAGCTCCTCCGTCCCCGGAAGGACGAACCTTCCTTTTTTCAGGAGGGGATGCGTCTCCCCCTCGTCGTCGATCACTGAAATGCTCCCCAGCTCATCGTAGGGAATGGTGATGTCCGTGTGGCATCCGAAATAGGCCAGACTCACGTCGTCCTTCCTCATCTCCGAGATCTCATTGTCCCTTGCGATGATCTCCTTTCCATCTGGATTGTAGACGGGAGTGTCCTCCGACCAGCTGTAGCAGGTGTCTCCCACGGCAAAATGGGGCCCCATCTTCTCGGCGATCAGGATGGGAAGCTTCTCCTCGATGCCATACCTCTTCGCCGCCACGTAGGCGGTGGTGTTGGTTCCGATGGCAAATTCTCCCATGGCCAGTCTGGGATGGTGGAACAAAAGATTGTCCTCAATGTATTTCCGGTTGTCCTCTTCCTTCTCAAAATTGGCGCAGCTGTAATCGATCACCTGTCCGCAGTCAAAAACCAGCTTCAGATCCTGAAACTGAAGGCCGTTCAAATACACCTTTTTCACGTGGAGCAGCCCGCCGGTCCCCGCCAGCACCGGTGAGGTAAACACCTCCCCCACGGGGATGTTGACATCTGCCACGCAGTTCTCAAAATTGGTCTGCCTCTCCGGGTTCTCCAAGGTGTGAAGATGGATGAGAAGATCCGTCTCGTTGCCGTTCATCCCCTTTACCTGCACCCACTCGCAGGTATCCAGGGCATCGATGAGCCTCTGCTGGATTCTTTGGTACTTCGTGTAATCCAGGGTGTTGATCCTGACGATCTCCCGGAAGATCTGAGGATACTCCTCCCCGATCTCCGGCAGCGGATAGGCTATGATGGTATAGCTGCGTTCATCCCCCTTGATGTACCGGTTGGCAATCTGGCCGGACTCGTTGAGCATCTCCAGCTCCAGCTTTTGCTGGGCCGGGGTATAGCTCAGAGCTTCCGGCGTGCTGCTGGGGGAAAAAGGCTCCTCCCCGAAGGTCTCGATGCAGGCCGGTCCCCCATGCACCGCCGCCAGGTCCTTGTATTTTTCGTAGGAGGTCTGCATGGCCCGCAGCTTTCTCTTCACGAAATCCCCGTCCAGAAACAGGGCCCCGTCCTGGCGGTGATCATAATCATATTGGGGATTAACGCTCCCGCCTGTATAGCCGATACGATAGGTTCCCCTCCTGCAGAGCGCATGGGTGGCACAGCGATAAATCACCGGCTTCAGGCCCATGGCTTCAAACTGAAGGACGGCGGCCCGCACCATCCGTTCAAACCCAAGCCTGTATCGGATGTTTACCGTCTTTTTCCTGCGGATATCCTTCCGCCCCACCTCAAAACCGATACGGTAGCCCTCGGTGTAGGTCCTGGCCATGTGGTCAATCTCCTCCTGAGAGAGGGTGTTGAGGAACCTGGCCGTCCCCACCTCGTTTTGGGAAACGTACTCCCCATACCGGTACAGATAACGAAGATCCTTAAGATCCGCCCCCTTGATGATCTCAAGGGCAAAGTCCAGCTCCGGGTCCAGGCTTGCCCGGACGTGGTGCTCCATCATATCCTGGCAGTAGTCATTCACATAGGAAACTAGGATATCTCTCACGATCCTTTCCTCCGGGATCTCCTCCTGGGAAAAGGCTCCGTAGACCTCCAAAAACAGCTCCAGAGCCACCGTCATCTCCCAAAGGTTTTTCTCGTGGGCATAGGCGATGGCTCCCTGCAGTTCTCCATACAAAAAGGTAAAAGCGTCCCCGTACTCCCCCAGCATTTTCTTTGCGTAGGCCGGGTTTCCATAGCTGGAGGCGTAATTCTCTTCCAAAATGTCCTCGTAAAGGCTCCGGTTCCTTTCCTGGAGCTCCTCCAGGGAAAGCTCCTGCCCATCCTCGTCCATGACCTGGAGGGTCTTCACGAGAAAACCAGCCATTCTGTGAAAAAAGTCCCCGTAGGGGGCAGGGATTCCATCCTCCCCCGCCACCTGGGCGACTCTTTCCTTCGCAAGCTCGTAGCGCTCCTGCATCCATTCATCCATGATCCTTCACTCCTCACCGTCTTCTATGATATTCCCCAGATCCACATGCTTCTGGATCAACTCCTCCATGTATGACCAGATCCTTTCAGAGCCCTCCCCCGTATGAGCGTTTCTCCTGTAGATCTGGCTCTTTTTTACCCCATGCTCCTTCCAGCTCCTGCCCCCCTGAGCGTCATTCAAAAACAACGGCTGACTGTTGTCCAGCATGTGGGCAAATTTTGACTCCGGCGTCCTCCCTTCCTCAAATTCCTCCCACAGTTCTCTCAGCCACCTTCCCTGATCCTCTGGAAGAAGCCCAAAGATCCTGTCAGCCGCCTCCCGCTCTCTTTTGGCCTTGGTCTTCGCCGCCTCCTCGTCGTAGGCGTAGGTATCTCCTGCGTCGATCTCCACCAGGTCGTGTGCCAGCACCATGGGGATCACCCGGCCCAGCTCCACCTCCTCATTGGCATACTCCCTGAGAAGAACGGCCATAAGGGCCAGATGCCAGGAATGCTCCGCATCGTTCTCCTTCCGGCTGCCGTCCGCCAGATAGGTTTGGCGAAAAATATTTTTTACCTTATCCACCTCCAGGATAAAGTTCATTTGCTGTTTCAATCGTTCTTCCATCTCATACTCCTGTCAAATAGACTCCCAGCCAGGCGATCATAATGATCCCGTTGGCAATGGAGCCGATCATGCTGGTCTTGTGGCTGACCCCCTCCTGGGAAAAGCTTGCCAGTCCCATAAAAAACCCATAAACGGAAAGAAGGGCGGCAAACAGACTCATGCCCCCCACCGCAAACCCATAGCTGCCCTCCCAAAGAAAGGCAGCCGCCACAACCGCCGCAAACAGGAGAAAGGAAGCCGCCCCAAGACCTACGGACAGCTTTCCCTTCCCCGCCTCTTTTTTCTTTGTAAATGCGTATCTATATCTTCTTGCCATAGTATGTCCTCCTGACATGATCACAGACCGCAAAGCACAGATACCCCAGGGCCGCCCCCAGCGTATTCAGGATCAGGTCGTCCACGTCAAAGCAGCCCGCCCTGCTCACCAGCTGGATGGTCTCCACACCCAGACTGAGGCAAAAGCCTGTCAGGGTGATGAGAAAGCCGCTCTGCATTCTGTCTGCAATGATCGGCAGGATGAAACCAAAGGGAAGAAAGCCGATGACATTTCCAAAAATATTCGTCAAAAAGGCCGGTACCCCTACCTGCTCCCGGTAGACCCAGAATCTGCGTATTTCCGCAAAGGGTACCAGGTTATAGCGATACGCCTGCATAGCCGCCGCTCCCCTGCCGTATGCCTCCGAAAAAAACAGGAAATAAACCAGCAAAAGGACATACAGGATAAAAAGGAGCCTGCTGCCCTGCCGGATGATCCGTTTCGTCTCTTTCTTCAATGTTCTCCCCCATCTGCGATCCCAAGGATCTCACTTTCCCCCTCCCCCGCCTTCTCCAAAGGAGGGGCGGAGGACTTTTTTATTTTTTATATTATTTTTATCGGGTCAGAGCAGGATGTCGGACTTTCCCTTCAAAAGCCGCGCCCCGCTTACGATCATCAGGATCCCCGCAGCAAGCCCGGTGACCAGGGTGACGATCCCCACAACCAGGCTGATCAGCCCTGCGCCGGACATGATCTTGTAAATCTTTTCATTCATGCTCAGAACCTCCTCTATGCTATTCTGCTCCATATTGATCATAGTATGCGTCAATGGCCGCTTTCAGGGCGTCGTCAATGATGACCCTTCCCTTGTATTCCCTGTTGTAAAGATGCTCCACCACCTCTGCCATGGTGACGATGGCCGTCGTCTGAAGGCCGTAGGTCTCCTCGATCTCCTTCAAGGCGCTCTTCGTTCCCTGCCCCCGTTCCATACGGTCCACGGAGACCACCAGTCCCAACGGCGTAACCTTCCCCTGAGCCTGGATGATGGGAAGGGTTTCCTGGATCGACGTACCCGCGGTCGTCACGTCCTCGATGATCACGATCCGATCTCCGTCCTGGATGGGGCTTCCCAGAAGGATCCCCTTATCGCCGTGATCCTTCACCTCTTTTCGGTTGGAGCAGTAACGGATGTCCTTTCCGTATTCCTGGCTGATGGCCATGGTGGCCGCCACCGCCAGGGGAATCCCCTTGTAAGCCGGCCCGAAGAGCACGTCAAAATCCAGGCCAAACTTCCCTTCGATGGCCCTGGCATAGTACTGTCCCAGCCTGAGAAGCTGTGCGCCGGTACGATAAAAGCCCGTGTTCACGAAAAAGGGCGTCTTACGCCCGGATTTCGTGACAAAATCCCCAAACCTCAGCACGCTGCAGTCGATCATAAATTCAATAAATTCCTGCTTATAGCTTTCCATATCCAAGATTCCTCCCTACTATTTGGATCATTCTTCCGTCAGCACACACAGCCGATGAGCTCTCTGACATCCTCCACCTTCTGATATTCCATAAAGCTTTTGATTCCCTTCACCACTTCCTCCGTGGCATAAGGATGGAAGAAGTTTGCAGTCCCCACGGACACCGCCGTCGCTCCCGCCATCAGAAATTCCAGGGCGTCCTCCGCCGTAACGATTCCTCCCATGCCAATGATGGGAAGCTTGACCGCCTGTGCCGTCTGGTACACCATGCGCACCGCCACCGGCTTCACCGCCGGCCCGGACATTCCCCCCGTCTTGTTTGCCAGGGCAAAGGTACGGCGGTTGATGTCAATCTTCATCCCCGTCAGCGTGTTGATAAGGGAAAGGGCATCCGCCCCTCCCGCCTCCGCCGCCCGGGCCATCTCTGTGATGTCCGTCACATTGGGGCTCAGCTTCATGATCACCGGCTGCCCCGCATATTTTTTCACTTCTTTGGTAATGGCCTCAAGTGCCCGGGGGTCCTGTCCGAAGGCGATTCCCCCTTCCTTCACGTTGGGGCAGGACACGTTGATCTCCAGAAGATCCACCGGCTCATCCCGAAGACGCTCCACCACCTCACAATAATCCTGGACCGTCCTTCCGCACACGTTCACAATGATCCTGGTGTCATATTTCTTTAGGAAGGGAATGTCTCTTTTGCAGAACACCTCGATCCCCGGGTTCTGCAGTCCAATGGCATTGAGCATCCCGCAGGCGGTCTCCGCGATCCGGGGCGTGGGATTTCCCGGCCAGGGCACGTTCGCCACGCCCTTTGTCACCACGGCGCCCAGCTTGTTCAAGTCCACAAACTCACTGTATTCCTCCCCGGAGCCAAAGGTTCCGGAGGCTGTCATCACTGGGTTTTTCAGCTCCACTCCTGCAATGGTAACGCTCATTCTGCTCATAGCTCCACCTCCGTGCTCAAAAATACGGGGCCGTCCTTGCAGACCCGCTTATTGTGTACATGGGAATGGCCGTCCACCTCCGCGGACTGGCAGACACAGCCCAGGCAGGCGCCGATCCCGCAGGCCATGCGTTCCTCCATGGAGATCCAGCAGGGAATCCCCTCCTTCAGCGCATAGGCCTTGACGGCCTTCAGCATGGGCTTTGGCCCGCAGGCGAAGATCACGTCCGCCTGGATGTGATGCTCCCTCACGGCATCCAGGACATTCCCTTCCGTTCCCGCCGATCCGTCCTCGGTAGCCACGTAAACGTCTCCATAATTCTCAAATTCCTGGTTCAAAAAAAGCCGGTCCCGGTATCCCAAAACCGAGATGCGCTCTCCCTTCAATTCCTTCGCCGTCTGAAGCATGGGAGGAATACCGATGCCGCCCCCCATGAGGAGCACCCGCTTTCTCCTTCCCTCCTCCAAAGGGAACCCGTTCCCCAGAGGCCCCAAGACCTCCACCTGGATCCGGGTGTGAAGACGGGCAAGGGCCTCCGTTCCGGTATCCTTCCCTGTCACGCGATAGACAAGACGGATGCGGCCATTCTCCCGATCGATCTCGCAAATGCTCAGAGGGCGGGGAAGCAGCTTGCTTTTATCCCGCATGTAAACGGACACGAACTGCCCCGGAAGGGCATTCCTCGCAATGGTTTCCGTCTGGATCCACAGACTGTAAATATCCTTTTCCAGAAGCTCCTGGCTGATAATGGCACAGCTTTCCTTTACTTTTCTGCTCATAGTTTCCTCCTAGCGGCTGTTCAGAGCTGTCACGATGTCTTCCTTCATATCCTTCACCGCCTGCCGGGATGCGTCGGCATAGCCCGCCTCCCCAAAGGCCGCATATTTTTCCTGCTTATAGGCGGCAATGATCCCTCTGGAGGAGTTCACGATGGCTCCCAGCCCATCCTGGTCGAAGAAATGAACCAGATCCTTGCCTTTTCCGCCCTGTGCCCCGTAGCCCGGCACCAGGATAAAGGTCTTGGGCATGACCTTCCTCAAAACCTTGCCCATCTGGGGATACGTTGCTCCCACCACAGCGCCCACACAGCTGTAGCCTTCCTTTCCCATGAGCTCCCGGCCCCACTGATCCACCTTTTCTCCCACCAGCTCGTACAGCGGCCTTTTTTCCACCAGCTGATCCTGAAACTCGCCGCTGGAAGGATTGGAGGTTTTTACCAGGACAAAGATCCCCTTGCCCTCCTCCCTGCAGACCTCCAAAAAGGGCTTCACGCCATCGGAGCCCAGGTAGGGATTGACCGTTGCAAAATCCTCGTCAAAGGCGGACAAGGTCTTCGTCCCCACCTGAACCTTTCCCAGATGGCCTACGGCATAGGCGGCTGAGGTGGAGCCGATGTCACCCCTCTTAATGTCCCCGATCACCACCAGGCCCTTTTCCTTGCAGTAATCCATCGTTCTCTTATAAACGGCTAGGCCCGGGATGCCAAACTGCTCATACATGGCGATCTGAGGCTTTACGGCCGGGATCAGATCCCACACCGCATCCACGATGCCTTTGTTGTACTGCCAGATCGCCTCTGCCGCCCCTTCCAGGGTCTCGCCAAACTCTTTGTAGGCATCCTCCTTGATCTTCTCTGGGATGTACCCCAGCATGGGATCCAGTCCTACCACAATGGGAGCCTTTGTTTCCCGAATCTTGCCGATCAGCTTGTCGATCATGTTTTTTTCCTCCTCAAAATATGCGTTTTTCCTCTTTATATATGGCCTTCGCCGCCCTCACGGGGCCAGAGCCAAGACTCAGCAGACCGTCTCTGCTTCCTGATAAACGATCTTGCCGTCACAGATGGTGTAAAGGACCTTGCCCTTTACCTCCCATCCGTCAAAGGGCGTGTTCTTCCCCTTGGAAGCAAAGGCGCTTTTGCGGATGGTGTAAGGGTGCTCCAGATCCACCACGATCACGTCCGCCGGATGGCCCTCCTGGATGGTGCCGCAGTCCAATCCCAAGATCCTGGCGGGATTCAGGCACATCTTTTCCACCATCTGCACCGGAGTGAGGACGCCGGTCTCCACAAGCTCCGTGTAAGTGAGCGCCAGGCTCGTCTCAAGGCCCACAATGCCAAAGGCGGCGGTGCGCATGGATCCGGTCTTGTCCTTCTGGCTGTGGGGAGCGTGGTCCGTGCTGATCACCTGGATAAAGCCTTCCTTCAGACCCTGGCGAAGGGCCTGTACATCCTCCCGTGTACGCAGGGGAGGATTCATCTTGTAGTTGGGGTCGTCTCTTTGGATGTCCTGGGAGGTGAGGATAAAATGGTGGGGGCATACCTCCGCCGTAATGTTCTCCGCACCGGACATGCGGGCGTATTTCATCATCATGACCGTGCCCTTCGTGGAGCAGTGGCAGAGATGGAGCCTGGCGCCCGTCTCCATGGCAAGTACCATATCCCTGGCCGCAATGGTGTCCTCCGTGGAGCTGGGAATCCCGGGCAGACCAAGGCGCTCTGCGTTTTCATCCTGGTTCATACAGCCCTTTCCCCTCAGATCCATATCCTCACAATGGTCAAATATGGGCAGGCCGCACCTGGCAGCCTGCCTCATGGCCTCTCTGCACAGGCTGGCGTTCATCACGGATCTTCCGTCCTCTGAAAGGGCGGGGACTCCCGCCTTTGCCATGCCCTCAATATCGGAAAGCTCTTTTCCTGCCTCTGACTTGGTCATGGCTCCCGCCTGCAGGACATGGATCTGCGAGACCTGGGCCGCCTTGTTGTGGACATAACGGACCCGGTCCGGGTCGTCAATGACCGGGGAGGTGTTGGGCATGGCCACCACCGTGGTCACCCCGCCTCTGGCCGCCGCCCTGGAGCCGCTCTCGATATCCTCCTTGTACTCCTGGCCCGGATCTCTGAGGTGGACGTGAAGGTCCACCAGCCCCGGCATAACCGCCAGTCCTCCTCCATCGATCACTCTGTCCCCTTCCCGGCCTTCCAGATCTTCGCCCACTTTTTTTATGACGCCGTCATCCAGATAAACGTCCAGGATCTTGTCCGTATCGGTGGCCGCATCGATGACGCGCCCACCCTTGATCAGAATCCCCATTTCCTTCGCTCCCTTCTGATTTCCTCTTATTTGCAGCCCTGCGTTGATCCAGGTTACATCTATCCTACATAATACACGAAAACCCTTATTTAGTCAAACAAACATCTCCATAAAGACCACCCCATTTTCCTCCTCCCGCCGCCCGTTTTTGACCCCTTTTTTCGTGGACCTTTTTGGAAAAAAATCCCCGGATATCTCCCCTCCGCCCGCCTTCTTTGCCGCCTGCCGCCATAGTCCATTTCGGAGATTATTTTGAGG
>JAUNJL010000087.1 GCA_030533315.1 Eubacteriales bacterium | reverse complement strand
AAGCGGGGAGACGTCCTGCCCTCAATCCTTTTTTGCCGTGAAGACCAGTCCCTTGTTCTTTAGCTGGACGGTCACACGGTCTCCCCTGTGCAGTCTTCCCTCCAGAAGCTCGTTGGCCAAAGGATCCTCCACCTGGCTCTGGATCGCCCTCCGCAGGGGACGGGCGCCGTATTTGCTGTCATACCCGGACTCCGCCAAATGATCCTTCGCGGCGGCTGTCACATGAAGCTGGATGTCCATCTGCTCCTTGCAGCGGTCCTGAAGAGTTTTTAGGAGGATCTCCACGATCCTTCGGATATTTTCCTTGGTCAGGGTATGGAAAACCATGATCTCGTCGATACGGTTCAGGAACTCCGGCTTAAAGCTCCGGCGCACCTCCTCCATGACCCCCGCCTTCATGCGCTCATAGTCCCTCTTCTCATCCACCTCCGAGATAAAGCCCAGACGCTTTGGCTCAATGATGGACTGCGCCCCCGCATTGGAGGTCATGATGAGGATGGTCTGCTTAAAATCCACCTTCCGGCCATGGGCATCTGTGATATGGCCGTCGTCCAACACCTGAAGGAGAATGTTGAACACATCCGGGTGGGCCTTTTCGATCTCGTCAAAAAGGATCACACAGTAGGGATTTCTCCTTACCTTCTCCGAGAGCTGCCCTCCCTCATCGTAGCCCACATAGCCAGGAGGGGATCCGATGATCTTGGAAACACTGTGCTTCTCCATGTATTCCGACATATCCACCCGGATCATGGACTGCTCGCTTCCAAAGACGGTCTCCGCAAGGGCCTTGGAAAGCTCTGTCTTTCCCACTCCGGTGGGCCCCAGAAAGAGGAAGGAGCCGATGGGCCTTCTTGGATCCTTCAGGCCTACCCGGCCTCTTTTTACCGCCTGGGCCACGGCCGCCACTGCCTCCTCCTGGCCCACCACCCGCTTGTGCAGCTCCTTCTCCAGCTGGGCCAGACGCTTCGTCTCCCCCTCGGTCAGACGCTGCACCGGGATCTTGGTCCAGTCGGACACGATGGAGGCCACGGCTCCCTCGTCCACCACCAGCGTCCTTTTTTTGCTTTTCTTCCAAAGCTTCTCCCGTCTTTTTTCCAGCTCCTCCGCAACGGCCTGCTGCTCCTCCTGAAGCCGCTTTGCCTGCTTCAGATCCGAGATCTTCAGAGCCTCCTCTTTTTCCTCTCCCAAGGCGGACAGCTCCGCCTCCAGCTCCTCCAGGCGAGGTTCCTTTTGGTAAACCGCCAGGCGGACCTTCGAGGCCGCCTCATCGATGATGTCAATGGCCTTGTCCGGCAAAAAACGGTCGCTGATGTAGCGCGTGGACATTTTTACCGCCGCCTCCAGAGCCTCCTGGGTGATCTCCACCTGATGATGCCGCTCATAATAGGGCCGCAGCCCCTCCAGGATCCTGATGGCCTCCTCCTGGGAGGGCTCCTCCACCGTAATAGGCTGGAAACGGCGCTCTAAGGCCGCATCCTTCTCAATATACTTCCGGTATTCCTCCAGGGTGGTGGCCCCAATAATCTGCAGCTCCCCTCGGGAAAGGGAAGGCTTTAGAATATTGGAGGCGTCCAGGGCTCCCTCCGCCCCGCCGGCTCCGATGATGGTATGAAGCTCGTCTATGAACAGGAGTATCCCCTGGTGATCCGTCACCTCCCGGATCACGTTCCGGATCCTCTCCTCAAACTCTCCCCGGTACTTGCTCCCTGCCACCATGCCGGACAGGTCCAGCACCACCAGGCGCTTATCCTTCACCGTGTCAGGAACCATCCCGGATACGATCCTCTGGGCAAGCCCCTCGGCGATCGCAGTTTTCCCAACTCCCGGCTCTCCCACCAGGCAGGGATTGTTCTTTGTCCTGCGGCTCAGAATCTGGATCAGCCTCCCGATCTCCTGATCCCGGCCCACCACCGGATCCAGCTTTCCCTCTGCGGCCATCCTGGTAAGGTCGCGGCTGTACTGATCCAGGGTGGGCGTGGCGGAGGACCGTCCGCCTCTCATGGCCTTTATGGCCTGGTACTCCTCATTGGCGCTCTCGCTGTCCATCCCCATGGCTGTCAGCACGGCTGCGTACAGCTTTTGGATCTGAACCCCCATGGTGTGGAGGAGCCGGGTGCCCACACAGTCCGTCTCCCTCAGCATGGCCAGAAGGAGATGCTCGGTACCCACCTCCTCCATCATATTTTCCGCCTCTTCCTTTGCGCTCTCAATGACCTTTTTTGCCCGAAGACTGTATTCCGGCTCCAAAAGGACCGTCCCGTCCCCTTCCCCCACAGGGGGTGCGATCAGGGATTCCACCAGCTCCAGAAGATCCTTGGGAATCACGTCAAACTCGTCCAGCACCTTGCCCGCCGTGCCCTCATCCTCCGCGAGGAGCCCCATCAGCAGGTGCTCCGTCCCCACGTAACGATGCTTTAAGGTAGAGGCAGCCTCCTTTGCCAGAAGAAGCGCATCCTTCGCCTGCCTTGTAAATTCATTTTGCATGATGTCCTCCTAAATATATCCGGGACCCGCAGCGGCTCTGATACTCGGACCGTCACCTGCAAAAATCCCCGGCCTTTGCCTGCGGCAATGGGATTTTTTTGCGTTCCCTTTATTTTCTCAGGGTCAGCGCCCTGCCTGCGCAAACCTGCCTGAACGGCTGCGGGGATGACCCTTTTCATCAGTCCACCCCATATTCGTCAAAAATTTCGTCGATCAGGCCGTGAACCTCCTCCCGGCTGATCTGTCTGCAGCAGCCTCTCGCCAGTGCGACAATCAGGTTCTCCTTCATCTCCTCCAGGGCCCGCAGCTTGTCCACGTCCACGCGGATCACGGCCCCCCTTCTCCTGTCAATGGTCACAAACCCCTCCTGCCGCAGCAGGGAATACGCCTTGTTGACCGTATGCATATTGATGCCGATGGTATCTGCCAGCTGCCGGACCGACGGGAGAGGATCCCCCTCCTTCAGCCTGGACGTGGCGATGCCCAAAATGATCTGGTTCGTCAGCTGCATATAGATGGCTTCCTCACTGTTAAAGTCTATTTCAATGACCATAAGGCCACCTCCCCTGTTATGTTATAGACATGGTAGCACAAAATATCCCTTTTGAAAACAGGTATTTTCTGTTTTTTCTTCAAGAGAGCCCCAGCAGACGGCAAAAGGCCGGAGCTTAGGCCCCGGCCTCATCCTTCCACAAGCCTCCCTGCCCTGGCAGAGAGGCCCTTTCCTCATCGCCGCACCCGGATCCGCCCTCCGGGGCCAGCTCAAGTCCTCTTGTCGCCCCAGCGGCAGCCTCCAGGCTCTGTCATTTCCGCCAAATTCTTCATTTCTCAGGCTTTTTCACAAAGCCTTCCCCGTCCGGCTGTCCTTCCTTTGGTCAGCTGCCCGGCTGGGCGCCTGGATCCTGCACGCCAAGGATCCGGTTGATCTGATCCTTTCCAAACATCAGGTGCACGCCAAAGGGATTCAGGACAAAGCACTTGGACTGCTTCATCAACATTCCCGGCAGCTTCTGGAAGGGGACCTTCCGGTAATGCATCTTTTTTCCTTTGGAAAACTTGAAAAACTCCGTCACATCCGTAAAGATCGGCTGAAGGATCTCCCCCTCCTTGTTTTTCAGGTACGGGATCTGCACCTTCTTCTCGTCTTCCTCGCTGCGGATCAAAGGCACCATAAACTGGGATCTCTCCAGATTGGCCAGAACCTCGTCGTAATGCTCCCTCAGCTTTTCCTTGTCCTTGACCTCCTCCGGCAGATTGAACTCCTGCACATAGTAGATGGAGGAAAGCTGAAGGCTGGGGTTGAACAGCGGCCGCTTGCTCTCCTCCAGCTTGCTGACGTCGATGCGGATGATACTGGAGAGCTCGATCTCCGTCCTCTCCTCCCCCGCATTCCAAACCACCGTGTTGACCCCAATGGCGTACAGGGTCTCAAATAAAATACGGTAATCCTTTTTCTTGTAGCCCATCCCCATAATGAGGACCTTCTCCTGCGCCTTCTTCTGCCCAAAGGCCTTGATCTCCTCCTCGGAGGAAAACAGCCAGGCCTGGTCGTTGAAGGTCTCCGGGTCACAGGTCACGTAAGGCACCTTCGTCGCCCGGGAATAGGCGACGAAAATCTGCTCCGACGTCATGATCGCCTTGACCGTCTCCCTGGTACCCTCGGCCCCGTTCTCCTGAGGGGTGTTCGCCTCTCCCCCTGTCAAATCTTTTTCGTCTTTCTTTTCCATGTTCATATCCTCTCTATATTATTTCTCCTGCTGCTCATTCCTGCGCTCTTATTTGTACCGCCCCATTGCAGATACGGCCCTCTCGTCTTATTTCGTCAAAAACTCCACAATCCTGTCCAGATGGGCCAGCTGCTCCTCCTTGAGGGAGGATTTTACCGTCAGGGTATCCTCAAAAATCTCCATGCTCTTCATCCCCGCCAGAAGCTCCTTCATCAGCTTCCCGGCGGAAATGGCCCAGGTGCCGTTTTCCGCCACGGCCACCCTCCGATTCTGGAAATTGTGGGCCTTCAGCTCATGAAGCAGCGTCTCCATCCGGGGGAAGATCCCCGCATTGTAGGTGGAGCAGGCAAAAACGATCCTGCTGCAGCGGAAGGCCTCGGACAGAAGGTAGGAGGGATCCGTCCCCGATACATCGTACATGGCGATATTCTTCTCCCCTGCATCCGAAAGCTTTCCGGCCAGAACATCCATGGCGTTTTCCGTGTTCCCGTAAATAGAGGCGTAAAGGATCAGCACCTGATCGTCCTCCGGCGTGTAGGTGCTCCATTTCTCATATTTGTCCAGAAACCATTCCAGGTTCTCTCTCCACACCGGTCCGTGAAGAGGGCAGAGCAAAGCCACGTCCAGGGCCCGGATCTTCTTCAGGGCGGCCTGAACCTGTGCGCCGTATTTCCCCACAATGTTTGCGTAATATCTCCTGGCCTCATCCAGCCAGTCCCTCTCGAAGGAAACCTGGTCTGCGAAAAGGTTCCCATGAAGCGCCCCGAAGGTACCAAAGGCATCGGCGCTGAACAAGGCCTTGTCCAGGGCGTCGTAGGTGACCATGGCCTCCGGCCAATGAACCATGGGGATCATGGCGAAGGTCAGGGTATGCTTTCCGGTGTTCAGGGTTTCCCCCTCCTTGACCACCAGGGCCCGAGAATCCACATCGAAGGTAAAAAACTGCTTCATCATGGCAAAGGTCTTGGCGTTCCCGACGATCTTCACCTGCGGGTAGCGGCGCACCACATCCTCAAGAGTTGCGGCGTGATCCGGCTCCATGTGATCCACGACCAGATAGTCCAAAGGCCTGTCCCCAAGGACGTATTCCAGGTTTTCAAAAAACTGGCTCCCCACGGCCTTGTCCACCGTGTCCAGGAGCACCGTCTTCTCATCCATCAAAACATAAGAATTATAGGAAATCCCCCGGGGGATGGGATACACATTTTCAAACAGGGCCAGGCGCCTGTCGCTGGCCCCCACCCAATACAGATCATCGGTTACTTTTTGTACACAATACATGTTTTCTATATCCTCTCTTCGTTATTTGACATCATCGATGGCCCTGCCGATATCACTGCGCATATATTTGTTGGCAAAGGTGATCCACCCTGTGGCCTCGTAGGCCTTTTTTCTCGCTTCCAAAAGGCTGTCCCCCTTTGCGGTGATCCCCAAAACCCGGCCTCCGTTGGTGACCACCTGACCATCCCGAAGAGCCGTCCCCGCATGGAAGCAGTAGCAGTCTTCCCTGCCCTCAAAATTCTCAAGGCCATATATGGGAATCCCCTTCTCATATTTCACAGGATATCCCTCGCTTGCAAGAACCACGCACACAGCCGCATTGTCCTCAAATTCCAGCTCGATCTGATCCAGCCTTCCCTCCACGCAGGCCTCCATCACCTCCAGGATGTCGTTTTTCATACGGGGAAGCACCACCTGGGCCTCCGGATCCCCAAACCTTGCATTATATTCCAGCACCTTCGGACCATCCGCCGTCAGCATCAGGCCAAAGAAAATGATCCCCTGGAAGGGACGTCCCTCCGCCGCCATGGCGTCCACCGTGGGCTGATAAATATATTTCTGACAATACTCATCCACTTCCCTCGTGTAAAACGGGCTGGGGGAAAAGGTACCCATCCCACCAGTGTTCGGCCCCTGGTCGCCGTCCCCGGCCCTCTTGTGATCCTGGGCGGAGGTCATGGTACGGATGGTCCTTCCATCCACGAAAGAGAGCACCGACACCTCCCGGCCGGTCATGAACTCCTCAATGACCATGGTATTTCCGGCGTTTCCAAACCTTTTGTCCTCCATGATCTCCCTGACACCGGCCTCCGCCTCCGCCAGATCCTGGCAGATCAGGACTCCCTTTCCCAGGGCCAGGCCGTCCGCCTTCAGAACCACGGGAAAACTCACCCTTGTCCGCAGATACGCAAGCGCCTTTTCCGGGTCATCAAAGCTCTCGTACCCCGCCGTGGGAATGTGGTATTTTTTCATGAGATCCTTGGCAAAGGCCTTGGACCCCTCCAGGATGGCCGCATTTTTCCTGGGGCCAAAGACCTTCAGCCCTCTTTTTTCAAACACGTCCGCCACTCCTCCCACCAGCGGGTCGTCCATCCCGATGATGGTCAGGTCAATCCTCTTTTCCTCCGCAAAATCCGCCAGCCGGTCAAACTCCATGGCGCCGATGGGTACGCACTGGGCACACTGGGAGATTCCCCCATTTCCAGGGGCACAGTAAATCTCATGGGCCTTGGGACTCCTTGACACACTCCAGGCGATGGCGTGCTCTCTCCCGCCGCTTCCTACGATCAGTATCTTCATCTTGATCCATCCTCCCTAATCCCGGAAAGGGTCAGTCACTGACCGACACGATCCCGTCTGTCACCGTGACCCTGTTGTTTGCGATCAGGTTGATCGCCTTTGGCAGGATCTTCCACTCCGCCTGCTCCATGACCCGCCTCTGAAGGGATTCCGGCGTGTCATCCGGCTCGATCTTGACGGCCTTTTGCAGGATGATAGGGCCGGTGTCCGTCCCCCTATCCACAAAATGCACCGTGGCCCCGGTCACCTTCACTCCCCGGGCAAGGGCAGCCTCATGGACCCGGAGCCCGTAAAAGCCCTCCCCGCAGAAGGAAGGGATGAGGGACGGGTGGATGTTGATGATCCGGTTGGGGAAGGCGTCCACGATCATCGGCGGGATGTTCACCAGATAGCCGGCCAGCACCACCAGCTCCACCTCTCTCTCCCTCAGCTTCCTCAGCAGGGCCTGGTGGAACCTCTCCCTGGATGGATAGCTGGACGGGGAAATGCACACGCCCTCGACCCCATAAGATCTGGCCCGCTCTAAGGCATAAGCCTTGGGATTGTTGCTGATCACCAGCTCCACGCTGGCGTTGGTGATCCTGCCGGACTCCACGGCGTCCAGGATCGCCTGAAGGTTCGTCCCCCCTCCAGAGACAAGCACGCCTATCCTCAGCATAACGTCACTCCCTTTTCTCCTGCCTGAATATGCCCCACCACGTAGGGAGTCTCCCCCGCAGCGGTGATGGCCTCCATGGTCTTCTCCACATCCCTCTCGGCCACGGCCAGGATCATGCCAAGGCCCATATTGTAAGTATTGTACATCATCTTCTCCTGGATCTGCCCGGTTCTCGCCAGCAGATGGAAGATGGGGAGCACTGGATAACTGTCCTTCCGGATCACCGCCTGTGTTCCCTCTCTGAGCATACGGGGAACATTTTCATAAAAGCCGCCTCCCGTAATGTGGCTGCATCCGTGGATGCGCACGCCGGCAGCCTTCACACTTTTCAGAGCCCTCACGTAGATCCTGGTGGGCGCCATCAGGGACTCCCCAAGGGTACAGCCCAGCTCCTCATAATAGGTATCCAGAGACTCCCTGGTCATCTCAAAGACCTTTCGCACAAGGGAAAACCCGTTGCTGTGGACCCCGGAGGAGGCCATACCGATGAGCACGTCCCCTTCCGAAAGCTCCTCCCCCGTGATCAGCTCCTTTTTATCCACCACTCCTACGGCAAAGCCGGCGAGATCGTATTCATTCTCCGGATAAAAGCCGGGCATCTCCGCCGTCTCGCCGCCGATCAGGGCTGCGCCGGCCTGGGTACAGCCCTCCGCCACACCCTTCACGATCTGGGCGATCTTTTCCGGGTAGTTTTTGCCGCAGGCAATGTAGTCCAGGAAAAACAGGGGCTCTCCCCCCGCACAGGCAATATCGTTGACGCACATGGCCACGCAGTCGATGCCAACGGTGTCATGGCGGTCCATCACAAAGGCCAGCTTCAGCTTGGTTCCCACGCCGTCCGTGCCGGACACCAGCGTAGGCTCCTCCATATCCTTCATGGCGCTCATGGAAAAAGCTCCGGAAAATCCGCCGATCCCACCCAGAACCTCCGGCCTCATGGTCCTTGCGATATGTTCCTTCATCAATTCTACAGATTTATATCCGGCCTCAATATCAACACCCGCATTCTTATAATCCATCTTCTGATTCTCCTCTGTCCTCTCATGTACAGACCATCCCTTCCCGGGAGCGCCTTCATTCATAGCTTTGACAGCCAACCTCCTGAAGCCTTGCGTCCTTTTTTTCCACCTGCTCCTTCTGCTCCCTGCTGTAATCCTTCAGCCGGGCAAGAAGCTCTCCATCGGAGACGGCAAGGATCCTTGCGGCAAGGAGAGCCGCATTGGCCCCGCCTCCTATGGCCACCGTGGCCACCGGGATGCCAGAAGGCATCTGCACGATGGAATAGAGGGAATCCCTTCCCCCCAGCGAGGCGGTGTGCATGGGAATACCGATCACCGGCATGGGAAAGATGGCGGCACACATACCCGGAAGGTGGGCCGCCATCCCCGCCCCTGCGATAATGACCTTCAGGCCTCTCTCCTCCGCTGTCCTTGCATATTCAAAAAAAACATCCGGCTCCCGGTGTGCGGAGATGATCCTCATCTCATAATCGACCCCCAGCTTTTCCAGGACATCTGCGGCTTTTTTCATCACCGGCATGTCCGAATCGCTGCCCATCACAATTCCTACCTTTGGCATATTGTTCT
>JAUNJL010000019.1 GCA_030533315.1 Eubacteriales bacterium | reverse complement strand
CTTTCATTACTATTTGTGCCGCCGACTTGGCGGCGGAATGGAGATTTATATGGAAATCGAACGAAAATTTTTAGTCGAAAAGAAAAATCTGCCGAAGGATTTTGCATCCCACCCCTGCCATAAAATCCAGCAGGGATATCTCTGCACAGAGCCCGTGGTCCGCATCCGAAGATCCGATGATTCCTATTACCTCACCTATAAGTCCAAGGGCCTGATGGTCCGCGAGGAATACAACCTGCCCCTCACAAAGGAGGCATACCTGCACCTTCGGCCAAAGACAGACGGGATCCTCCTTTCCAAGACCCGATACGAGCTCCCGGAGCGAGGGGATCTGACCATCGAGCTGGATATCTTTGACCCACCCTACGAGGGCCTGATCCTGGCCGAGGTGGAGTTCCCCACGGAGGAAGCGGCCACCGCCTACGCACCGCCCGCCTGGTTCGGAGAGGAAGTCACAAACTCCTCCCAATACCACAACAGCACCCTGAGCAAGGGCGCCCAAAGACAGGCCTGAAAGCGCTTGGAAAGGATAAAAAACAGGCCCCGTCAACCGTCCAATGATGCGGCCATAGTCCTTCTGTGCCGTGGGGACCGCCAGCAAAGGCAGCGTTTGGCAGACCTCTTCCATACAGCGGAGGGAGTGAGCTTTGCGCTTCTGTCAATCTTTAGAATCTCAAGAAAGTCCGTTGACAAGAGAGAAAAACGGTGTTATATTACAAATAGAACAAAGAATCTTCCCCGGGATTTCTGCCGGGGAGATTTTAAGATATCGGTGGGATTTTAGATTGAGAGACCATAAGGCTACAGGGTTTGGAGGGTGAGTGAAATGACGGCAAAAAAAGATTATTATGAGATTCTCGGCATTTCCAGGAATGCCTCGGAGAATGAGATCAAGAAAGCATACAGAGGGCTGGCGAAGAAATACCATCCCGATTCCAACAAAGGAAATCCAGAAGCGGAGAAACGGTTTCAGGAGATCACGGAGGCCTATGCCGTCCTAAGTGACGGGGAGAAGCGAAAGCTGTACGATAAATTTGGCAGCGGCGCCTTTTCCGGGGCGGGTGCCTCCTCCGGCGGCTATGGCGGCCCCTTCCAAAATGGAGGGTATCAGGAATTTCATTTTGAGGGCGGGGATATGGATGACATCCTCAAGGATTTTTTCGGCGGCTTTGGCGGCGGCTTTTCCGGCAGCCGGTTTTACAGAGACGGCACGGGCCGTCAGAGAAATTACAGCGGCGGTTTTTCTCAGGAGGATTTTTTTGGCAAAGGCAAACGGAGGGGATCGGATCTGCAGACGGAGGTCACCGTTTCCTTTGAGGAGGCGGCCCTGGGCTGCGAAAAGCTTTTTAAGATTTCCTCGGAGGACGGGAACCAAACCTTGAAGGTGCGGATCCCTGCCGGCGTCGATACAGGAAAGATCATCCGCCTTCGGGGGAAGGGCAGTCCGGGCATCCAGGGAGGCCAGCCGGGGGATCTTCTCCTGAAGGTGAAGGTGTCTGAAAAAGAGGGCTATGAGCGGAAGGGGATGGACGTGTACACCACGGTAAACGTTCCTTATGCCACGGCCGTCCTGGGCGGAGAGATCAAGGTGCATACCCTTTACGGAGACGTGCTCTGCCGCCTGAAGGAGGGGACCCAGTCCGGGACCAAGATCCGTCTGCGGGGAAAGGGCGTTCCCTCCATGACGGAGCCGGGAAAGCGGGGAGATCAGTATGTGGTTATCCAGATCCTGGTCCCCCAAAGACTAAATCCCAAGGCCCGCCAAAAGCTGATGGAATACCAGGCGGCATTTCAGGAGGAGCAGCGAGGACAATAATCCCGGGAGGAGGCCGTCCTTCACAATGAAAGATGCCGCCTCCAACCGGCAAGGTCCCACTTATATAGCACTGCAAAAAAAGGCTCGATGTAGGCTGCAATGGCCCCATGGAGCTTTTTTCTTTCCTGCTGTGTCCCCCCTGACTGCAATCCAGTCCTGACGACTGCGGATCGGTTTCATCTGGATAGCAGGTGCTTTTGGGAAGACTGTAAAACATTGTTTTTTCAGTCACTCTGCTATTTGCACGCCATAAAAAATGTTTTATGGAAGATGCGGTTAGAAATATAAAAAAATCGATGGATCAGATTTTTGAGGTGAAAATACAATGGAGATTAAAATTGAAAAGGCATTGCCGGAGGATGCTGAAAGCATATTAGAATATCTGAAAATTGTTGGCGAAGAAACAGAGAATCTTACATTTGGCGCAGAAGGAATGCGGATTTCCATTGAAGAAGAGCGGGATTATATTGCCTCTCTTTTGGATTCCACATCATCTGTAATGTACGTGGCAAAAAGAGAAAGGGAAATTGTGGGCAGCGCCAGTTTTAGCGGTATGAGCAGAGAACGTCTGAAGCACAGAGGCGAACTGGCGGTTTCTGTAAAGCGAGCAGAGTGGGGCAAAGGAATTGGCAGTATGCTGCTGGATCGGATCATTGATTTTGCAAAAAATATTGCTCAAGCAGAGATCATTTCATTGGAGGTGAGAAGTGATAATGTCAGAGCCATCAAATTGTATGAAAAGTATGGTTTTCAAAAAATAGGTTCATTCCCTGGTTTTTTGAAAATCAACGGCGAGTATGTGGATTTTGACCTAATGAATTTATATTTGTGATACGGAAAGACAAACATTTAAAAATACCTTTTAGATTTTAGAAAAACGTGAGAAAAAGGATGGTATTTTTCTGTAATTAGTGGTAAAATATGAGAAAAATAATTATGGAGGTTTGCTATGGCAAGAGGACGGAAAAAACTGGTAAACATCTCTCTGGAGGAGCAGCTGGAGGCGATTGAGAGGCAGATCGAAGAGACAGAGATGAGTCTCAAGGATCTTCGCCAAAAGAGAAAAGAGATCGAAGAAAAGATCAAAGAGGAGAAAAAGGAAGAATTGTATAAAGCTGTTTTGGCTTCCGGGAAGAGCATTGATGAGATTCTTGCCGTGATCGCAGAAGACCAGGATTGTGAATAAACGGATTGCCGTTATGGAAAAATACAAAGCCATAACGGCAATTTTGTTTAGGAAAAAGAGTGGGCGTATTTCTGGGCCCTGTCCCGCTTGAAGCCAAAACTTTTATATTGACAAATGGATTCCCTTCCTGCATTGCCCGTAGTCTGATTTGTACCTGTTTCATTTTTGCCGCCTGCTGCCTTTAAGCCTCTGCCTCTTGTTTTTCATTCTCTTTTTCGCTAATATCCCCATCAAATTTCAGAAACATAATCATCAGAAAAGTCACAACAATCTCCGCCGCTGCAAAGGTATTCGCTTTAAATTTCCTTGCTATTCCTTTTTTTGCTCCCCTATCCTTCTTCCTAATGTCATCCCTTCGCATAAGCTAAGAAACATTGTAACGCCCCAATCAGGTTAGCATCGTTTTGGAATTTACAGCTTACTACCTCTGCATGAGGAACATGATAGGGACATTCTGCATACAAGGTCTTTAAATTATTTTTTATATATTCAATAAAGAGCGGCTGTGCGGAGATACCTCCACCGATAGCAAAACGTTCCGGGTCTAAAGCCATCTGCAAATTAAAAATCTGTACAGCGATTTCCCTCGTATATTTCTGCAGGCATTCGATGGCTTCTGCTTCCTGATTATGAACACCTTCAAAGACTTTGATCCCATCGACTTCTTCAGGTTTCAGGTTCTTCTTCTCCGCATACATTTTACAAAGCCTCGGTGTACCGCAGCGATTCCCCCACACGACATCAGATCCGGGGATTCCATCCCCCTTCGTGTTAATATACGAAACTTCTCCCGCAGAAAAATGCTTGCCGCGATGCAGCTTATGATCCTTGATAAAGCCACCGCCGATCATGGTTCCAAAGATCAAGACAAATCCATCTTCTACATCCTTCAGGCTGCCAACAGCGGCTTCTGCCATTGCTGCACATTTTGCGTCATTCTCCATATAAATTTTTACAGGACAACGCTGATATAAGCTGCGTCTTAAATAAAAATCATCATTATAACGCAGTGCACCGCCCATGGAGCAATAACCGTTCTCAGAATCTATAATTCCCGGCATGGATATGGCGATCCCATCCACATCCTCCATCTCATCATAAATCCCTCCTATGGCTTCGATCAGAGCCTCTCTGTTTTCCGTTGGTGTTTTTATTTTTCCACGGCCTATAATTTCCATATCTTCTTTCATACAGGCATATTTAATATAGGTACCCCCAATGTCCACAACAAGAACCTTCATCTGTATAACTCTCCCCTACACGTTTTAACAATTACTCATGTTTTTTCCTTCTCCGGTCAGGCATTCAAAATCACTGATAAAATCTTCAATTGCACCGGTAATTGCCTGGTTCTTCACCAATCCTTCGATCACATCCGGGGCTACCGTAGACGCACCAATCCCGTATTCACAGAGTTCCAAAAGCTGCTGTGAATTTTTAAAACTTGCTGCCAGTACCTCTGTTTTTAACCCGTTGTTTTTAAAAATGTCGTGGATGTTCTTTGCTACCTGGATACCGTTGTACCCCATATTATCAATCCGGTTAATATACGGAGCTGCATAAGCCGCACCGCACTTCGCTGCCAAAAATGCCTGCATCGGCGTATAAATAGCTGTCGCCGTGATCATAAGGCCCTTTTCCCTCAACATTTTCATAGCCTTGAATCCTTCTGGAATAGACGGGATCTTCACATATGTATTTTCTCCTAGCTCCTTTACAATACGGTCTGCTTCTTCCACCATTCCGGCAGCATTCCGGGATACTGCCTGTACATGTAGTTCAGCTTCCTCCCCTATAAATTCTCGGATTTCTTTCAAAACCTCATACGGATTTCTGCCGCTTTTAGCCAGAATGGACGGGTTTGTTGTCACCCCATCTACGGGATAAAATTCATATACTCTCTGAATCAGGTCGATGTGTGCGTCATCAATAATTAACTTCATACCTATGTCCTCCTACCCCAATATCAATATTCAGTGAAATCTAAGTTCCACCAACCCTACCCTTTTAAAGTGTCTGTTCCGTTCTTCCGATAATATCATCCTGTGTTTTTTTGGAAAGCACATTAAAAAAAGCGCTGTATCCAGCCACGCGGACAATCAGATCTTTATGATTTTCCGGATGCTTCTGTGCATCAATCAAGGTTTCTCTTGATACAATATTATACTGTACATGGTAGCCATGGAGCCTGTTAAAAAATGCCCTTATAAGCATTTCCAGTTTTTGCTTATTTTCTTCTGTGGCCAGCATCTGCGGAGTCATCTTCTGATTCAGAAGCACACCACCGGTGATTTTTTCTGTACGAAGTTTAGAAACACTTTTAAACACGGCAGTAGGCCCGTTTTTATCCGCATTATGCGCTGGGCTGCATCCCTCGGCTAAAGGCTCAAAAGCATTTCTTCCGTCCGGTGTTGCAACCGTTCCCATCCCCTGCCCTACATTGGCGCTGATCGAAGATGTTCCGCCATAACGAATCCCGCCAATCGGCCCCCTCTGATACCGGGTGTTCGGATACTTTTTAATTTCATCCAAGTAGGAGTCATAGGCTTCTACAACCAGTTGATCTACCTCATCATTATCGTTCCCATACTTAGGCGCTTCTTCAATCAGGAGCTCCTGGATCTTTTTATTCTCCGGGGACTGGAAATCATCTAAAATGGCCTCCCAAAGCTGTTCCCTTGTAATTCTCTTTTCTTCATAGACCAGCTTTTTAATTGCCGCCAGGGAATCCGCCATATTTGCGATGCCTACCTGCAGACCGGAAATAAAATCGTACACTGCGCCGCCTTCTTTAATGGTCTTACCTCGTCCTATACAGTCGTCTGTAAGCGCTGAACACAAAACATCCGGCACATCCCGCTCCGAAGCCTTATCAATCGCATTCTCTACGATCACGCTGTATCTTGTCATTTCCCTTACTGTTTTATCCCATGCCACTAACAGATCTTCATAGGTCTCCATATCTTTGAAATATCCATAGCCTTTTGTGAATCTTTTTCCGCTGGTTAAATCTACGCCGTTATTCATAGCGCAGAGCAGCACTCTCGGGAAATTGATATAGGACATTCCCGTACAACGATACCCCCATTTTCCGGGCACTGCCGTTTCTACACATCCGATGGCACTGTAGTTATATGCGTCCTCTTCTTTTACTCCCCAGTTGATAAAGGAAGGAATGATGATTTCATCATTGTTCAGCGCCGGCATACCAAACCCCAGTTTCATAACCTCAATACATTCATCAAAAAATTCTTTATTCAGATTTTTATGATAGCGCACTGTAAGGTTTGGCTGTGTGAGTCTTGTCTGTGCTACGGACTGCAGCACCAAAAAGCTCAGTGGATTGACCGCATCCTTTTTATCCGTTGTCTGCCCCCCAATAGTCACATTTTGATACATAGGAGAGCCAGCAGAACTTAAAGTATGCGCCTGTGATCTTACCTTATTGACTGTCAGCGTTTTGATCCATAAACAGGTAAGCAGCTCCAATGCCCCCTCTTTTCCAATCATCCCTTTTTCCAGATCGCTTTTGTAATATGGATACATATATTGATCAAAACGTCCGTAGCTTAAAGAGTGGCCGTTGGATTCAATCTGGAGGATCAACTGGATAAACCATACGGACTGTATCGCTTCTTTAAAGGAGCCCGCCGGTTCATATGGAACCTTTGCGCAGATCCTGCTGATTTCCATAAGTTCTTCTTTTCTCTTCTGATCCGTTTCTTTTTCGGCCATCTCCGACGCCAAACGGCTATAGCGAAGCGCAAACGTATGGACTGCGTCAATAACGATCAAAACCGCCTTATAAAAAACATTCTTATCAATCGACTCCGGGATTGTAAAATCCAGAGCAGCCATCAGGCTCTTCACCCGTTCTTCATACCCCTTCAAACCTTCGGACAAGACTTTCTCATAATTGACAGCCAGATGTGCGTCTCCGGCATTAAGCTTTCCTTCCATCCCAAACACACCGGTCTCCATAAACACGCTGACCTCTTCTGGAAGAAGCGCTTCCCCTCTTGCCCGAAGGTTATTATTGTCCCAAAATGGAGCAATCTCACGGAGCTGCTGCTTTGTTTCCTCAGTAATATAAAATACATCGCCATCTCGTTTTTCAAACAGATCCAGCTCATTCAATACAAATTCCAGGGTATACTCCGGAAAAATAGGGGCATTCACATTTTTGGTCGCCTGATTTCCAACGATCAACGTCTTATCCTCGATATAGATGCTCATACCCTCCAGAATTTTTTTCAACATCATGGCTCTCACCATAACCCTTGGCTGATGGTGGTTCTCCTTGTACGCTTCTGTAGCTAAAATAGCTCTTTCAGCATCGATATAAGGTTTCTCATCCAGAACCTCTTCACGAAACGCTTTCATTCTGCTTGTCAAAGCCCCAAAATGTAATTTGTTTTCCATAGTCCTCCCTCTTTTATTTCGTTCATAATATTTAATTACTTCGTTTGTAATTTTATTCTACATTTTCATTCATATATTGTCAATATGTTTTTATCAAAAATATATTTAATTTCATTCGTAAGTTTCTGTTGAAAAATCAGGAAAATATGTTACAATATGAGAATATTATCATTTAACAGAAGGAGATTTTACCATGAAAGCCGCAGATGAAAATAAAGCTGGCGTTATCTTTAACATTCAAAAATTCAGTGTCAATGACGGGCCTGGTATCCGAACTGTAGTTTTTTTTAAAGGCTGTCCTCTGCGCTGCCGCTGGTGTGCAAACCCTGAAAGCCAGCTTGCAAAGCCTCAGATATTATGGAACCAGAAAAAATGTATTCACTGTCATCACTGCATTGAGATATGTCCCTCCAATGCTGTTTCCATTAAAAAGGACTGTATCATCTTTGATCCGCTCAAATGCAGCAGCTGTCAAAGATGTGTTTCAGAATGTCCTCAAAAAGCATTAGAAAATGACGGGTATTCAAAAACAATAAAAGAGGTGATGGACATTGTCACGCAGGATCTTGTCTTTTATGAAGAAAGCGGCGGAGGAATCACACTTTCGGGAGGCGAAATCCTGTCTCAGCCTGAATTTGCTATAGAACTGCTCCTAGCCTCAAAAAGGC
The DNA here is from genome assembly GCA_030533315.1 of Eubacteriales bacterium. The sequence continues at coordinate 30,803 of JAUNJL010000019.1, read as the reverse complement.
AAGGACTTCATACCTGCTGTGAAACCACAGGTTTTGCAAAGCCTGAACTTTTTCGTAAAGTTATAAAATATGTAGACTATATTTTGTTTGATATGAAACATTGGAATCCCAAAACTCACAAAGCCGGCACCGGCGTTACAAATAAACTTCCCCTTGCAAATATGAAATACTCCATAGATGCAGGAAAAGAGGTTCTCCCCCGTATCCCAGTCATTCCAGGTTTCAATAATTCTTTAGAAGATGCAGCAAAATTAGCAGAAGCTTTACATTCTGTCGGAGCTAATCGTTGTCAGCTCCTTCCTTTCCATCAATTTGGTGAGAATAAGTACCATCTTCTGAACTATTCTTACGAGTTTGAAAACGTTCCTTCTTTACACAGAGAGGATTTACAGGAATATATACAAGTCTTCTTAAATGCGCATATAAATGCCTTTTTCTAAGGAAATCATTAAGAAGATTATTTTGTTTCATTCGTAAGCAATTATTGAAATGACTAACTTCTTGTGTTATGCTGTATGATATGAAAACAATAAGCTACAAGGAAGCAGATTATGAAAAATCGCTCATATAAGATTTTGGAGTTACTTACACAAGAGAATAAAATAGAGGTTTCTACACTTTCGGAAAAGCTGGGCGTCTCTCAAGTCACGATCCGAAAAGATCTGGACGCCTTGGAACACAGGGGAATCATAAAACGCGAACATGGATTTGCTGTTTTGTGCAGCCTGGATGATATCAACGGAAGAATCGCCTATCATTATGAGGAAAAGAAAAAAATTGCCCAAAAAGCAGCGGAACTTGTATCCGACGGCAGTACCATTATGATCGAAAGCGGCAGTTGCTGTGCCTTATTAGCCGATACGTTAGTTGCTTTAAAAAAAGAGCTTACGATCATTACGAACAGCGCTTTTATTGCCGAATACATCCGGAGCAAATCAAATTTTCAGATTATCCTTTTAGGAGGTATTTATCAGCAGGACGCACAGGTTATGGTCGGACCCATGGTACGCCAATGCGCTGAAAATTTTTTCGTAGATTTATATTTTATCGGAACGGATGGTTATATGTCTTCCATCGGTTTCACAAACCGTGACCAAATGAGAGCACAGGCTGTTCGTGATATGGCTGGTCAGGCTGAACAAGTGGTCGTATTAACAGAAAGCGACAAATTTTTCAAACGAGGAATTGTTCCATTAAATTTAAAAACTAAGGTAAAAACTGTGATCACTGATGAACAGATTCCTGTTTCTGTAAAAGCCGATCTGGAAAGTCAGAATATCCGTGTGATCTTCTAGTATCCTGTTTTCTTCAAGCGTGATATATAGGATATCGGGATAAATTTCAGGTATACTTTGGCAAAAGAAACCAATTTTTTCCATTCCCCGGTCACAGATATGTTCAGTGGAAATAACGCTTCGGTGCAGTTGACAGGGGCGGTCCGCAAAGCGTTTGGTATGACTCTGACGCAATTTTTACGGAAGGGAATAGTCCTAAATTGACAGAAGAGCAGCGCATCCGATTTGCTAAATGCAGTACCTTAAAAGACGGTCAGGAACGGGCTCTGCCTGCGCTGACCGGCGCCATGAGAAAAGCTGACCGCTGAAAGGGCAGCCGCCTTTCGGATTGTTTTGGCCGGTATCTTTTTTGTGAATGGAACGATGGCTGCAGAGAAGGTGGATCAGCCTGGGTTGGTGTGCGGTTTTTTATCGGCTCTCAAGTAGTGGAAGGGGCATGGGCAGAAACAAATTCTGATATGATTCTAAAAAGATTTTTATTGACGAAAAGACTCCAAAGTGGCATGATGGATGAAGTGGGGCGTTTGCCGGCCTGGCGGGGGTGAGGGAGCCCTCCAGGCGGAAGGGTTCCGTGATGGCTCAGCCGGGCCGGCACATAAAGTGTGCCGGCCTTTGGGAAAGGCAAAAGTGTAGGGTCGATCTGAGAGTCAGGCGGCCCTTTGGATTTTTGCATATGGCATTTGGTTGGCTGGAGGCTGTTTGGGCCTTGCTGAGATAGACGAGAGCCATGCCCCGTGAAAGCTGCGAAAGGAGAATATAGAGATGAAGATAAATAAACGAGAATGCGGGGTGCTGCTCCCCATCAGCAGTCTTCCGTCTAAGTACGGCATCGGCTGCTTTTCCAAAAGCGCCTATGAGTTTGTGGACCGGTTAAAGAAGGCCGGGCAGTGCTGCTGGCAGATCCTTCCCCTGGGTCCTACCAGCTACGGAGATTCCCCCTACCAGTCCTTTTCCACCTTTGCGGGAAATCCCTACTTTATCAGCCTGGAGGCTCTGGTGGAGGAGGGAGTCCTGACGGAGGAGGAGTGTGATGAGGCAGATTTTGGGGAAAGGGCGGACTACGTCGATTATGAAAAGCTCTACAAGGGCCGTTACAAGCTCCTTCGGAAGGCCTACGAGAGAAGCGACATTACCAAAGACGAAAAGTTTTTAAAATTTCAGCAGGAGCAGGCCTATTGGCTGAAGGATTACGCCCTTTTCATGGCGGTGAAGGACCGCTTTGGAGGAGAACCGTGGAGCCAGTGGGCGGAGGATATCCGTCTTCGCTGGCAGAATGCCCTGGATTATTACCGGGGGGAGCTGTATTTTGAGATCGAGTTCCAGGAGTACATGCAGTATAAGTTTTATCAGCAGTGGTCGCAGCTGAAGGCCTATGCCAACAAGCAGGGGATCCGCATCATTGGCGATATTCCCATTTATGTTGCCATGGACAGTGCGGATACCTGGGCCAGCCCCTGGCTCTTTAAGCTGGATGGGAAGAATCAGCCTACCCAGGTGGCGGGCTGCCCGCCGGATGGCTTTTCCGCAACCGGCCAGCTTTGGGGGAACCCTCTCTATAACTGGGAGGTGCATAAGCAGTCCGGCTTTGAATGGTGGGTGAAGCGTATCGAACACTGCTTTACCATGTATGACATTGTGCGCATCGACCATTTCCGAGGCTTTGACGAATATTACGCCATCCCCTTTGGAGATGAGACGGCGGAAAAGGGATGGTGGGAAAAGGGCCCTGGAATGGATCTGTTCCATGCCGTTTCCAGACAGCTGGGTGACAAGGATATTATTGCGGAGGATCTGGGCTTCATGACGGATACGGTGGAAAAGCTGGTTGCCGACAGCGGATACCCCAACATGAAGGTGATCGAGTTTGCCTTCGACAAGCGGGATACCGGCAATGCCAGCGACTACCTGCCTCACAATTATGACAGAAACTGCGTGGTGTATACCGGAACCCATGACAACGAAACCCTCCTCAGCTGGTTCCGAAACATTGACCCGGAGGAAAGGCGCCTGGTGAGAGAATACGTCCGTGATTTTTTGGGGGACGACAGGCAGGTCTGCAAGGACCTTATCGCCACGGTCATGGGAAGTGTGGCCACTCTCTGCGTCATCCCCATGCAGGACTATCTGGGCCTGACAAACGAGGCCCGGATCAATCAGCCGTCCACCCTTGGAAACAACTGGAAATGGCGTATGAAGGAAGACCAGTTCACGGAGAATCTTCAGGAGGAGATGCTGGTTTTGGCCACCAGATACAGCAGACGCAATCCGGCTTCCTGGAAAACGGAAGCGGAGCCTGAGAAAGAAGAGGAGACAGAGACGAGGGAGATGGAAAAGTCGGATGGCTCTCCTGAAAAACAAGAAGAAACGGCGGAGAAATAGAAAATAGATTTCAAAAAGCTGCCCCGGCGCTCCATACAGGAGGGGGCAGCTTTTTTGCGGCGTTTGCAGTCTCGCCTTTTGTTTTTATCTCTTTTTTGTGAATGTTCCCATATCTGGATCTTCATTTTTGCCTGTTCTGCAAAACGTTAAGGCAGCGGATCTTCGGACGGGCACGGGGCTTGAACGCCGCCTCCTGCCGGTTTTACCGCTTTTCCATGGGAAGGAAATCCGTATGTACGCCCACGTACTTGTAGGCCGGACGGATGATCTTTCCTGCGTTGATCAGCTCCTCCAAACGGTGGGCGCTCCATCCTGGCATACGGGCAATGGCAAAAAGCGGGGTGAAAAGCTCCTGGGGGATGCCAAGCATGGAATAAACGAAGCCGCTGTAAAAGTCCACGTTTGCGCAGACGTTTTTAAAGAGCTTTCGATGCTTCATAACCTGACGGCTGGCCAGACGCTCCACGGTGTCGTAAAGCTGAAACTCCTTTGTCAGGCCCTTTTCCTGGGCCAAAGCCCTGGCGAACTCCTTCAGTATGACTTCTCGGGGATCGGACAGGGTGTAAACGGCGTGTCCCATTCCATAGATGAGTCCTGTGCGGTCGAAGACCTCCTTGTTCAGAATGCGGTCCAGGTATGCACAGATCTCCTCTTCGCTGCTCCAGTCCTGAATATGGGACTTAAGATCCTCAAACATATTCTGAACCTTCAGATTGGCTCCGCCGTGCCGGGGTCCCTTGAGGGAACCGATGGATGCCGCAGTGGAGGAATAGGTATCCGTGCCGGAGGAGGTTACCACGTGGGTGGTGAAGGTGGAGTTGTTTCCGCCGCCGTGCTCAGCGTGGAGCATCAGGGCAATGTCCAATACCTTGGCCTCCAATTCTGTATACTTGCCGTCAGGACGGAGCATCAGAAGCATGTTTTCCGCCAGTGACAGTCCCTTTCGGGGATTTCGGATAAACAGGGTGTCGTCCTTGCGGAAGTGGCGGTATGCGTGGTAGGAGTAGACGGCGATCAGCGGAAGCTTGGCCACCAGCTCCAGGGATTGGCGGAGGACGTTTTTGGGAGAAATGTCCTCCGGGTTTGCGTCATAGGTGTACAGCGTCAGGACGCAGCGCTGCATGGCATTCATGATGTTGGGATTGGAAGCCTTCATGATGACGTCCCGCACAAAGCGGCCGCTTAAGCTTTGGAGCTCGTACAGCACGTCCAGGAACATGTCCAGCTCCTTTTGATCCGGGAGCCTGCCAAAGATGAGAAGGTAAATAGTCTCCTCAAAGCCAAATTTACGATTACCCAGCCCGTTGACCAGATCCCTGACGTTGATCCCCTGGTAATACAGAGCGCCGTCAGCCGGGATGCTCCGCCCGTTTTCCATGACATAGCCGCAGACGTCGGAGATCTCGGTCAGTCCGGTGAGAACACCCTTTCCAGAGGAATCTCGAAGTCCCCGCTTCACGTCATACTCCACATAGAGGTTGGGATCGATGCGGTGGTTCTTCATCAGTTCGGACTCCAGCCGGTCCAGACTGTCGGTGAGTTCCTTGGTGAACAGGGTAAACTCCTGTGGGTTCTTATCTGTCTTGCTCATGGGCATTTCCTCATTTCTTATCCTTATAGATTTGTGTTTTCTCCTGCCTCCCTTGAAAAAGAGACGGGAAGTCCATCTGTTTGTGGCGAACCTCGTTGAAGGGCGGCCATCCGGCTGCGGGACTCCTACAGCCTTTTTCCTTTTTCACCGCTGGCCTGGAGCGCTTCAAAGACGGCGCTGCGAAAGCCCGCCTTCTCCAATGTGCGGACACCCTCGATGGTGGTCCCGGCGGGGGAGCATACCATATCCTTCAGCTGGCCGGGGTGCATACCGGTTTCCAGGAGCATTTTGGCGCTTCCCAGGACCGCTTGGGCGGCAAATTGATAAGCCTGGTTCCGGGGCATACCCATGGCGACGGCTCCGTCTGCCATGGCCTCCAGGAATAGAAAGACAAAGGCGGGGGAACAGCCGCTGACGGCCCCAACGGCGTCCATCAGCCTTTCCGGCACCACCTCCGTGCGGCCAAAGCTGTCTGTGATGGAAAGGATCTCCTGCATCTCCTCAGGGGTCACCCTTTCATTGGCGCAGACGCCAGTCATGCCCTCTCCCACCTGAGCCGGGGTGTTTGGCATCAGCCTTGCGGCCTTTATGGGCTGGCCGCAGGCCTCCTCCAGCCAGGAGAGAGTTTTCCCGGGGGCAATGCTGATGAGTGTGTGGGAAGGGGTGAGAAGCTCCCGGATCTCCAGAAGAACCTCTTCATAAAATTGAGGCTTCACAGCCAGAACCACCTTTTCTGCTGACAGAACGACCTGGCGGTTGTCCAAGGTCGTCTGTACGCCCAGGGTCTCCCGGCTTCGCCGGCTTCCTTCCGGGGTGAGGTTCGAGACTATGATATCCTCCGGGGAAAAAAGTCTCTTTTTCAAAATTCCGCGGATCATGGCGGAAGCCATGTTCCCGCAGCCGATGAATCCGATCTTCATAAGAACATCCTCCTTTTGCCGCTGATATCTTTTCTATTTTATCACGTTAAAGCGCCTTGTCAATAAATTTTTTTGGCGATCCGGCCTCCGGCCTGTCCTTTCTGTATGGCCAGGCTCGGAAGGGCTCCTGGGAGAGGACAGAGCAGGCTTTCGGCGAGCCTGGGAAGCCGCGGAAAAAGAGCCATTGCCGGGCTTTCGGCAATGGCTCTTTGTGGAAATCACTGGAATCTATGCCCGTACAAAATCATACTTGCCGTCTGATTTCACCGTGATGCGATAGAGGGTCTCTCCGTACCTTGCTCTGAAGGTGACCGTTCCGGTGGGAGAGAAGGTGAAGCGGGAGTTGGTGGTCAGGGTATCCCAGAACATGGCTCCCCGATAGTTCGGAAGCAGGGTGTAGTCATCCAGTACCTTGTTGCTGGAATTGGTAAGATACACAGGCAGCGGCGCAGCGCCGGCGGTGGGGCACAGGGAGGCCGTCTCAGCTCCTCCTAACACCGTCAAACTGGAGCTTCCCACATTTGCGGCCGCCATACCGATCCAATGAACATCGTAGGCTGCATCGGAGGAGGTGGAGGTGTGGGTCAGCGCAAAGTAAACAAACTTCTTCAGGTTCAGCTCGTTGCACCAAACACAGTGATCCGTGGTATTGTCAAATTTGTGTTCACTGATGGTTCCGCTTGTCACTCCGCAGCGGGCGCAGGTGGACGGCTTCTGGCAGGTGGCCTCTCCCATGTTGTGTCCCAGGGCCGTTCCAAAGGTGGCGCCGCAGGAACACTTGGCGGGCTCGGTGCAGGTGGCCGGGATGGTGATGGAGTGCGTGTGCTTTACTGTGATGGTTGCTTTTAGTTTTATTTTTCCGATCTGTGCGGTCACGGTGGCTTTTCCCTTCTTGATGCCCCGGATCACGGCGGTGTTCTTTTTTGCACCCTTAAGCTTCTGAATCTTCAGAACGCTGGGCTTGCTCACCTTCCACTTTACCTTGGAGGCGGCGGAAGGCACCTTCAGGGTAACTGTCTTATTCAGCTGGATGGAAGCTTTCTTCTTATTCAGCTTAGGCCGGGCTAGTCCGGCGGCTTGGACCGTACCCGCAGGAGAACTGATGAACATATTTCCCGATGGGATCAATGCCGTCAGCAGGAGAGCGAGAAAAAATGTGCGGACAAGCTTCGTTCTTTTCTGTTTCATTTGTTTTACCTCCTTTTTTCCTTTTCTCAGGAGTGTCCGTAAAACCAGAAAGGCCGGGGCCATTTACGGCTTTTACAAGCAGGGCACCTGGGAAAATATGGTTATATCTGTGACTATAAATGGATTTTATGGCGATGTCCAGTTTTTTATGAACCATATTGGTTGAAAAAAAGGAGACGAAGAAAAATAAAAAAATGAGATAATCAAAGAAAAGGGCTTGCCTCAAAGGAAAAGTTGTGGTAGAATACCTTAGTGTAAAGGAGATGCAGATATAGTTCATTGGTAGAACATCAGCTTCCCAAGCTGAGGAGGCGGGTTCGATTCCCGTTATCTGCTTCTGAACCCCCAGTGAAACCAAGGGTTTCTGGATTCAGACAATTAAGAAGTAATCAAAAAGGTAATCAGAGCTTTTGTTCTGATTGCCTTTTTTGTCTCATCTGAAATTTCGGCGTTTTGGATTATCTCATCTATGCCGCCGTTTGGCGGTTTTCGTCTTTTTATCCTTCTGAGCATTCCCTTGGTGATTGTTTTTTTACTTTACAATGCTTTTCATGTGAGCTTATTTTCACACAACAAAAGCCCTCCTGATGCAATACCTCTGGCATCCTACATCAGAAAGGGCTTCTCTTGACTATCTGTTTTTACTGGAACGCTTCAAGGGCACGACAGCTGAGCGCTTACGGCGCAACCGAATACCCGCCGTCCACCAGCAGGCACTGAGCGGTATAGAACGCACTGTCCGGTCCGGCCAGGAACGCAACTACCGGTGCGATATCCTCCTCGGCCTGACCAAACCGGCGCATGGGCTGCTGCGCCAAAATGCGCTGATACATATCGGGATGCTTGGTGGCCCAAACCTTCTGGGCGGGGCTTTCGGAGCCAGGCAGAATGCAGTTGACGGTGATGCCATACTTGGCCCATTCCTTGCCGGCGATCTTGGTCACACCGCGGACGCTCTCCTTGTTGGCGCCATAGGCCAGATGGTTCTCGTAGCCAAACATACCGGTCGCAGAAGCAAAGTTGATGATGCGTCCCTCGCCCTGCTCCTTCATGTAGGGGAAGCACTCCTGCATAAAGTTCAGCGAGCCGATGGTGCCGCTCATCCAGGCAAAGTGCATATCCTCGTAGGTTGTCTCCTCCACGGGCTTGCTGCCGGGAAGGCTCTGGGCGTTGTTGACCATGATATCCACCGTGCCATAGGTCTCCACCGTCTTTTTCACAACCTCCGCAACACGTGCGCGGTCGGCCACGTCGCAGGTCATGCTGAAGGCTTCGCCGCCCATCTCACGGATCTCCTGTACTGTCGCCTCGATCGGCTCAGCGCGGCGGCCGATGCAGACAACCTTCACGCCTCTCTGCGCAAGGCAGCGGGCGATGCCCTTGCCAATGCCCTGACCGGCACCGGTCACGATAGCAACTTTTTCGTTCAACTGTTTCATTGGAATATACCTCCTGTCTGAAGTGAATGTAGTGCGGCAGGCAAACTCACGGGCACACCCCAGAGCCATATGGCCTTTTTATGGATCCGCAGCAGTGAAAACGCTGCGCTGCATGGAGTCGCTTTTGCCGCCGGATGCGTGAATTTTCGGCATTTTCCCCAAAAAATCTCCGCATCACCAAAGGATTCTATGAAACATTATACCATCATCCTACAAAAAAGCAAGCAAGAAGCACAAAGATTGGTTTATTTTACTCTTAAAATTCTAAAAATCGACCTCCCCCTACGGCAGCTTCGATGGATGACTCTTTTTTTCAGGACTTTCCTCTCACGACCCTGGCGTCCCCTTCAGAGACGCCTTTGCCAGCTTATCTGCCTCCTCATTGTAATAATCTCCCGTATGAGCCTGCACCTTCTCAAAGGAGATGGACACGGCCCGGCCATTTCGCCGCATGTAATCCGCATATTTCTGCGTCAGAAGATTCTTTGCCTTCCAGGCTCCCGTGACCCATTTTTCGATCCCCTCATAATCATATCTCAGAAGCAGGGACTGAAAGCCGTTCTTCATGGCCCACCTTAAGGCGTGCATCGCCCCCAGCATCTCCCCCGCCACGTTTCGGATGGCAAGAGCCTCCGGATCCTTTCCGCAGCCCCCCAGACGCACGGTCTCTCCTGCCGGGGTGAGGATGATGCACCCAAAGGCATATTTCTTCAGGGAGTGATCATAGCTTCCATCCACATAAGCCACCAGTCCACGGGAAGGGATCCATATCTTGGGCGGCTCTTTTCCCGCCTTTCCTCTCATGGGCTCCTCTTCCGTCTCCTGTGAGGACGTCTCTCCTCCTAATAGATACGCCTCTCCCTCCTCCCGGGAAGAGAAGCCTTTGTATTCTGCCCCAGGATAGCCCTTCACCGATTCCTCACATTCCTTCCATGTAAGAAAGATTCCCGGTACCCTTCCTTTTTTTACCGCATAAATCTTTTTTCCCATAAAATCTCCTTTACCTCTCAGGTACTGCCGCTCCCGTCCTGACGTTATTATAATATCCTTCTCCTTTTTCCGCAATACGGTGCCGCAGCTCCCCCCTCAAAAAAATCCAGGCTTCCAAAGGCCTTTCACAAGCCAGAGAGAACACACAGGGGAAAACGGAGCTCTATGCAGAAATTTCCGTCCTCCACGCCGGCCTGGATCTCTCCTTTCATCCGCTGCACCAGCTCCCTTGCAATGGACAGCCCCAGTCCGCTGGAGGTTTTGCTCCTGGCTGGATCCCCCTTAAAGAACCGCTCAAACACCTGATCCACGTCGATCTCTTCTGGATGAGCCACCTGGTTTTTCACCTGCAGGACAAGATGCTCCCCCTGGGCAAACAAAAAAATGCAGATGGAATTGTTTCCGTGATCCAGAACGTTTTTCAGGATGTTTTGAAGTGTCCGGCGGATCGCCTGCTCATTTCCTTCTATATAAAGCGGCTCTTCCGGCAGACAAAGCCGCGGCTCTATCCCCCGGCTGCTCCACTCGTCATAATAGGAAAAGATGATACTTTTTAAAATTTTATTCACATCACAGGAGGACAACTCCAAATGAAAATCCTCGTTTTTCAGCTTCGCAAAGGTGAACAGCTCCTCCAGCAGCTCCTTCAGGCTGCGGATCCTCTCCTCCATGATCCCCAAGTATTTTTTTTGCTCTTCCTGGTCCTGGCTTTCCTTTAGAAGCTGTACATAGCCGTCCAGGGAAGTCAGAGGCGTTCGGATATCATGGGACAGGCTGGTATAAGTCTCTGCGATCCTTTTCTCTTTCTTCCGATACTCCAGTTTTTCCCTGCGGCTCCGATCCACCCATCCATTCAGGAGCTCTGTCAGCTCCCCTATGCCTCCCCCATTGATCTCCGACGTGATCTTCATATTGCTTTCCTGCTCCATCAAAAACGCCAGCTGGCGGCAGATGTCCTTCACCTGCCGCCTGTAATTCCAAAGTGCCGCCTGCTGCACTGCGAAGATGCCAAGCAGAACTCCTATCACCAGAAGCTTCATTTATATATCCCTCTTTCTGAACACAAGTGCTGACAGAACCACTGCCCCGGTGCCAAAGGCTGCCGCAGACGCCAGGGCCAGCAGGCATTCCCTGTCGGTGGGGTTCATCGCCATCATGGCCATCCTTCCGGTGACGGTGCAAGAAAGCACTTGGAAATCCTTCACCCCCGCCTTTGAGAGGATCAGATCCACCCAGCCATAAAAAATCATCATCACATTCATGGTCAGGCAGATAGCCGCCACCATGCTGAGAACGCCGCTTTTGATGATCACGGAAACCGCCATGCAAATCAGCATCAATCCGCAATGGAGCAGGGTCTGAGCAGCGAAGTACCGGAAAAGTCCCCTTCCGTCCCCCACAGGCATATCCCCAAAAAAGACCCGGCAGGCAGCGGCCTGAATCGCCAGGTACAGCAGCATGGAGACTCCCGTAAAGACCATGAGGGCCACCGACTTGGAAAGGATCAGACCTCCCCGATCCCTCACCTGACCGCCCACATTTTTGATATACCCGCTGCTGATATCCCCGCTGGAAAACAGCACGGCAAAGATCACCAAAAACAAGGCCACAAATTTTGCCTGCAGGTTGGCATATACCTCATCTGCCACCGTAACCTTCTCTCCCGGCAAGGTAGGCAGGCTGACGGTCATACCCACATTCACGTTTCCCGCCCCCTCGCCTTCCGCCGCCATGTACGGCTCCCCCTCTGACTGCCGGGCCTGTTTTTTCATGGATTCCACATCCAGCGTGGACATATAGGTGGAAAAAAACACACCTGCCGCCAGCACCAGCCAGATTACATACATGCTTTTCGTCCGAAACAGCCGGTAAAGATCCATCCTTATCATATTCAGCATCCCCTGTCACCTCCCGTCAGATCCAAAAAATAATGCTCCAGCTCCTCGCTGGTGATGGAAATCCCTTTCACAGGGATCCCCGCCTTTGCCAGCTCCATATTCAGGGCCGCGCTTTCCTCAAGGCGTTCATAGACGTGGATATGCTCCTGATCCGTCACCTGGTAGCTGGTAAAGCCCATCCGATCCAGCACCGGAAGCGCCCTTCTCGGCTCCTCCAGGGTGATCTCCAGCCGCTCACCGCACCGCCGCATCAGCTCCTCGCCTGTCAGCTCCTGCAAAAGGACGCCCTGATGGATGATCCCGTAATTTGTGGCGATCTTGGACAATTCCTCCAGAATGTGGCTGGAGATCAGGATGGTCATGTTCCGTTCATCCCGAAGCCGCTGTATGGTTTCCCGCACCTCCGCGATCCCCTGGGGATCCAATCCGTTGATGGGCTCATCCAGGAGAAGAAGGTCCGGCTCTCCCACCAAGGCCAGGCCGATGCCAAGGCGCTGCCTCATCCCCATGGAAAAATGCTTCGTCTTTTTCTTCCCCACATCCTTCAAACCCACCGTCTCCAGGATCTCTTCCACGTACCCCTTTTTTCGGATCCCCAAAAGCTCACACTTGATCTTCAGGTTTGTGTGGGCGCTCATGTTTTTGTACAATCCCGGCTCCTCGATGAGGCAGCCCACCCGGGAGCGGATCTGCCTTAATTCCTTTCCCCTGCGGCCAAACATCTGGATCTCCCCGCTGGTAGGCCTTGCCAGACCGCCGATCATCCTCAGGCAGGTCGTTTTGCCCGCCCCGTTCCTTCCGATAAAACCGTATATGGCGCCCTTTGGAATGTGAAGCTCCACGCGGTCCACCGCCTTTTGGCGGCCATACTGCTTCGTCAGCGCCCTGGTGCTCAACAGCAGCTCCCTCATTTTCTTTTCTCCTCCTTTTTCGATCTGCCCTTATCATAGCAGCCCCTCCCTAATCAAAAGCAAAGAAAAGGTAAAAAAATGGTAAAGCTCATGAATGCAGCCGGTAGCCGATCCCCCACACCGTTTCGATGTATTCCTCACTGGTGACGGCCTTGATCTTTTTTCGGATGTTGCTGATGTGGACGTCCAGAGTTTTGGTCTCGCCCATGTAATGCTCCTCCCAGGCATACTCAAAGATCTCATCTTTTCCAAATACCTGCCGGGGATGCCTCAGCAAAAGCTCTAAAATGGCAAACTCCTGCTTTGTGAGCTTTGGAAGGGGCATCCCGCCGATACGCACCTCAAAGCCGTCCCTGTCCAGCTCCATGCTTTTGTGAGTCAGCAGGGTCTTTGCCCCTTCCTGATCCCTTCTGGCGTGGCGCAGCTGTACGCCGATCCGAGCCAGCACCTCCTTGATCTCAAAGGGCTTCGTGATGTAATCATCTGCCCCTCCGTTCAAAAGTCCCAGCTTGTCATCCAGGCCGTCTTTGGCCGTGAGCACCATCACCGGCAGGCTCCCCTGCTTTCGTATCTCCTCCAGCACCGCCTCCCCCGATACCCCGGGAAGCATCAGATCCAGCAGCACCAGAGAAATCTCCTCCTTTTTCATATTCAAAAGCATCTGCGCCTCCGTGCCGGAAAAGGCCTGGAGAGTTTCGTAGCCCGCTTTATCCAGCGCCGTTTTCAAAAGTCCGCTGATGGATGCGTCGTCCTCCACGATCAGTATGGTGTCCCGTCCTTCCATCAGCAGTCATCCTCCTGGGACTCTTCCATCCTTTGCAGCCTTTTTTTGTATACCTTGGAAAGTCCCGTGAGCAGAGTGACACAGGCGACGCCCACCAGCAAAAACATAAAGATGCCTGTGGCGATGGAGCCGATCAGATTATGAAAATTCCTGTAGGAAATCACAAAGTATAGGAGCCCCGTCACGGCCGCCGCAATACCGCTGACCACAAGGTTTGTCCGAAAGTTGGGCTTTAGTTTTCTGTCCCAGATTCCGTTTTTGATACAGGCCGCCGCCAGATACAGAGAAAGGCACATAAACACGCACCATTCTCCCCCGATACTTCGAAGGCTGAACCCTCCAAATGCCATCTGCAGAAAAATGGCGGCCAGCAATCCCCAATAGGCCAGCCAGCAGCCTACATGCTCCACCTTCAAAAGAGTCAGCTCCTGCCTCTCATCCAGATTATTCTTCATTTTTTTCATCATCTGTTTCCTCCCAAAATAAATCGTCCAAGCTTTTTTCTAATATACGGCAGATTTTCCTGCACAGCCGGATGGTGGGATTGTATTCTCCCTTCTCAATGGCGTTCATGGTCTGGCGGGAAACTCCCACCGCTTCCGCCAGCGCCTTTTGCGTCATGTCCTTCTCGGCCCTTGCCACCTTGATGGCAATGTTTTTTGCCACGGAACCATCGCCCCCTTTCTTTCTTCCTTTTGCTCATATTATCATTTATGCGTCAATATGTCAATTATATTTTACTTTTTGTCATTTATAAAAGAAATTTTCATCACTGGACACCCTCGGACAAGGCTGCAAAACCGTCTCCAAAAGACTCCTTCCAGAAGGCTTTTGGCCTCCTCATCTCCTGCACTCCGGCCAGTCTTTTTTCCAAAAATGGAAAAGAGGACAGACAAGTGTGTCAATCTCCCACAAGGATTCCGACAAAATCTATGATTATTTTCCACAATAAAAAAGCGGATTTTTGTTATTTTTTTGACAAAAAATACAATCCAAATTCCTATCTAAAAAAAAATCTTGTCAAATTTCATAAAATTAATGACAAATTCTGTCAGATATGCTACAATGGTTTTACTCTAAAAATCGTATGAGAGGAAGGTAAGATAATGAGTAGACTAGAGATCATATCTCCCAACAGAGCCAGGATTGTAATGGAGGGGCTTTACAAGGACCTGGAAAGAAGAATCGAGTCCAGCCCCCCAGGACTCTGTCCTGTAGACATGGCAAGGGCATTCCTTGAGTTGTGCCACGCACAGACCTGCGGAAAATGTACTCCCTGCCGAATCGGTCTTGGACAGCTGAACCATTTCATCACCGACGTGCTGGATGGGAAGGCCACCATGAAGACCTTGGACCTGATCGAGGAGACTGCCCTTTCCATCATGGAAGCCGCTGACTGTGCCATCGGTTACGAGGCGGCAAGCATGGTTTACAAGGGGATCACCGGATACAGGGACGACTATATCGAGCATGTGGAGCATGGCCGCTGTACCTGTACATATCATCAGCCCGTGCCCTGCGTGGCCCTATGTCCAGCCAGCGTGGATATCCCTGGCTATATCACCCTTGTGGGAGAGGGACGGTACGCAGACGCCGTGCGCCTGATCCGCAAGGACAATCCCTTCCCCACCACCTGCGGCTTTATCTGTGAGCATCCCTGTGAGGCCAGGTGCCGCAGAAACATGGTGGACGATTCCGTGAACATCCGCGGTCTGAAGCGTATGGCAGCGGATCATGCGGGAGAGGTTCCGCCACCCGCCTGTGCTCCTTCTACCGGCAAGCGCATCGCCATCATCGGCGGCGGCCCCGGAGGACTGAGCGCCGCATACTTCCTTCAGCTGATGGGACATCAGACCGTAGTATATGAGATGCTGCCTAAGCTGGGCGGTATGCTCCGCTATGGTATCCCCAATTACCGTCTTCCCAAGGATCGCCTGGATGACGACATCGAGTGCATCCTGAAGACAGGAGTAGAGGTGAGACACGGCATAAAGGTGGGACAGGACGTTACCCTGCAGCAGCTCCGCAAGGAGTATGACGCCGTTCTGATCGCCGTGGGCGCCAGCACGGATAAGAAGCTGGGCATGGAAGGGGAGGACGCAGAGGGCGTAATCTCCGCCGTACAGTTCCTTCAGGATGTGGGAATGGGTACGCCCATGGATCTGACCGGCAAGGAGGTGGCTGTCATCGGAGGCGGAAACGTTTCCATGGATGCCGTGCGTACCGCAAAGCGCCTTGGTGCGAAGAAGGTCAGCATCGTATACCGCCGCCGGATCGCAGACATGACCGCCCTTCCGGAGGAGATCGAGGCAGCTATGGCAGAGGGCATCGAGATGCAGACCCTGAAGTCTCCCGCCTCCATCCATGTGGACGAGAACAACCACGTGAAAGGGATCTACGTGACCCCGCAGATGATCAGCGCCATCAAGGACGGACGGGCCGGCACCCGCTCCTCAGGAGAGGATAATATTTACATCCCCTGCGATGTTTTGATCATAGCCATCGGCCAGAACATTGAGACACGCCATTTTGAAGAGGTAGGCATCCCCGTTGTAAGAGGCAAGCTCCAGACGACCAGCACCTGCGCATTCGAGAATATGCCAGGCGTTTTCGCAGGGGGAGACTGCGCCAGCGGTCCGGCCACCGTTATCAAGGCCATCGCCGCCTCTAAGGTTGTTGCCGCAAACATTGACGAATATCTTGGTTACCACCATGTGATCTCCTGTGACGTGGAGGTTCCAGCCCCCAATCATTCCGACCGTTCACCGTGTGGAAGAGTCAACATGACTGAACGTGAAGGCTGTGAGCGCGTATGCGACTTTGAGGCCGTGGAAAACTGCATGACCGAAAAGGAAGCTAAGCAGGAGGCCAGCAGATGTCTTCGCTGTGACCGTTTCGGATACGGAATATTCAAAGGAGGACGGGAAAAGTTATGGTAAATCTTACAATCGACGGAAAAAAGATATCCGTAAAAGAAAATACAACGATCATGGAGGCCGCCAGGCAGAATGGGATCACCATCCCCAAGCTTTGTTATTTGAAGGACATCAACGAGATCGCAGCCTGTCGCGTCTGTGTTGTTGAGATGGAGGGCAGGAACAGACTGCTCACCTCCTGCAACAACGTGGCCAAGGAGGGCATGGTTCTCTACACCAATAGTCCCAAGGTTCGCAAGGACAGAAGAGCCACCGTGGAGATGATCCTGGCTCAGCACGACTGCATGTGCGTAAGCTGTACCAGAAGCGGAAACTGCAGCCTGCAGAAGCTGGCAAATGACCTGAACATCATCGACATCCCCTACAAGAGAGAGGTGGAGAGGCGCCCCTGGAACATGGACTTCCCGCTGATCCGCGACTCCGCAAAATGTATCAAGTGTATGCGTTGTATCCAGGTCTGTGACAAGGTACAGCAGCTCTCCATATGGGATGTGGAAGGCACCGGCTCCCGTACCACGGTCAATGTGGCCCATCACCAGCGCATCGAGGAGGCTCCCTGCTCCCTTTGCGGCCAGTGCATCACTCACTGTCCCGTGGGCGCTCTTCGGGAGAGAGACGATACGGAGCTGGTATGGAAGGCCATCTCGGATCCTACCAAGACCGTGGTGGTACAGGTGGCTCCCGCTGTGCGTACCTCCTGGGCTGAGCAGCTGAACATGGATCCCAAGGAGGCCACCGTAGGCAAGATCCTGGATTCCCTGAAGAAGATGGGTGTGGACTACGCCTTTGATACGGTGTTCTCCGCCGACCTGACCATTATGGAGGAGGCTCACGAGTTTGTACAGCGCTTCACCGGCGGCGAGCTGAAGGAGCATCCCATGTTTACCTCCTGCTGTCCTGGATGGGTACGTTTCATCAAGTCTCAGTACCCCCACCTCGTGAAATATCTGTCTACGGCAAAATCTCCGCAGCAGATGTTCGGCGCCGTGATGAAGAGTTACTTTGCCGAAAAGATCCAGGTGAAGCCGGAGGACATCGTGACCGTGTCCGTGATGCCTTGCGTGGCAAAGAAGGGCGAAAGAGAGATGGAGCTTTTCTACGGAGAGTATGCCGGCCATGATGTAGACATCGTAATCACCACCAGAGAGCTGGTAAGGATGATGCGCTCCGCACATATCAACGTTGATTTCCTGGAGGATATCCAGGGAGATCTGCCCATGCGGGACGGTACTGGCGCAGGTGCCATCTTCGGCGCTACGGGAGGCGTTATGGAGGCTGCCCTTCGTACAGCTTACTCCATCATCACCGGTGAGAATCCTGATCCGGAGGCCTTCAAGGCAGTGAGAAGCACCGGCTTCAACGCCAACGACGGTCTGGCTGAGGCTGAACTCACGATCAATGGCATCCGTGTGAGAGCGGCTGTTGTCAGCGGCCTTGGAAACACAAGACGTCTGCTGGACAGCATGGAGCGAGGCGAGGTACAGTATGACTTCGTGGAAGTGATGGCATGTCCCGGCGGCTGCGTAGGCGGAGGCGGACAGCCCATCCACGACGGAGAGGAGCTGGCCTTTGAAAGAGGCAAGACTCTTTACAGACTGGACAGAGAGATGCCCATCCGCTTTTCCCACGAGAATCCGGACATCCAGAAGCTTTATTCAGAATACATGGAAAATCCCCTGTCCCACAAGGCTCATCTTCTGCTCCACACAGAGCACGAATAAGAACAATCGGAGGATCCTCCCGCAGGCCCTTGTCTGCGGGGGGATCCTTTTGTCCTGCCGGGAAACCGACCTCCCGGTACGGACATACTTACCGGAGGGTTTTGAGGCCCTCCGGTAAATTCATTTAGGAAGAAAAAAGCTCTCACCTCTTCCTTTCCACATGCCGCCCTTCCCCTTTCAGCCCGCAAAAATAACCGGTTCCCACATCAGGCGGAACCATCCGGCCATCCCCGCATATTATGATAGAAGGGCCGGGAAAATCGAGCCTCATAGCTTTTTGGCAGCCGTTTATCCAACGGAACGGTCAGGTCTTTGGCCGGTATTTTAGGAAAGCAGGAGGAATTTGCATGAAAAAAGGAAGAAGACTTCTGGGAGCGGCAATGGCCGTCATTCTGGCTGTCTGCACACCCATGGCGGTTTCCGCAAAGACGAAGGAGAAAACAGAGCTGACGGAGGTCACTCTCAATGAAGTGGCCCATTCTATTTTTTATGCCCCTCAATATGTGGCCATTGAGGAGGGCTATTTCGAGGATGAGGGAATTTCCCTCACACTGGTGAACGGCTTTGGAGCCGATAAGGTCATGACGGCCCTGATCTCCGGGGATGCGGACATCGGCTTTATGGGCGGCGAGGCCTCCATCTACGCCTACCAGGAGGGAGCCACCGACCCCGTGGTAAACTTCGCCCAGCTGACCCAGCGGGCGGGAAACTTCCTGGTGGCACGCGAGGAGATGCCAGACTTTTCCTGGGAAGACCTGAAAGGAAAGCTGGTGCTGGGCGGGCGAAAGGGTGGAATGCCGGAAATGGTTTTTGAATATATCCTGAAAAAACAGGGAATAGACCCGGCGAAGGACCTGACCATTGACCAGAGCATTGATTTTGGCTCCACAGCGGCAGCCTTTTCCGGCGGGCTGGGGGATTTCAGCGTGGAATTTGAGCCTTCGGCCACCGCTCTTGAGCTGGAAGGGGCAGGGTATGTGGTCGCCTCCCTGGGTGTGGACTCCGGCTACGTGCCCTACACCTCCTACAGTGCCAGGACCAGCTATATGGAGGAGCACCCGGACATCATCCAGGGCTTCACAAACGCTCTCCAGAGGGGTATGGACTACGTTCAGGCCCACACCCCGGAGGAGATTGCCCAGGTCATTGCCCCCCAGTTCCCGGAAACGGACCTGGAGACCCTCACCACCATCGTCAAACGATATCATGAGCAGGACACCTGGAAGGAAAACCTGATCTTTCAGGAGGAAAGCTTTACCCTTCTCACAGACATCCTGAAGGATGCCGGGGAGCTCACGAGGGAGGTTCCCTACGACGCCCTGGTGACCACGGATCACGCCCGGGCCGCCGCCAAAAAATGACGGCAAACGAGAGGCTGGGATGCAGATCTCCCGCCCCTCCCCCGGAGAACCGGGACGGCAAGGCGGTTTTGAGAAGCTCCAGGCTCTGAAAAGGGCCTGGGGCTTTTCGTTTTTTGTTCCCTGAGCAGCGCCGGCAGCCATGGGCCTTCCCCCCTCCCACGGCTTTGGCAGATTGCACAAAAGAGGGCCTGAGGGTTTTCGTCAGAATGACAAGAAACCGGGGAAATATTTGTACGATTCTTCTCTAGCCCTTTTTCCCGGTTTTCGCTATACTAACACTAGATGAAGAAAGTATGCATCCAATACACTATCAAACATTTGGAGGAGAAGAAATGGCAAGCTTATCATTATCCCACATTAATAAAACATATCCCAATGGTTTCCAGGCTGTAAAGGACTTTAACCTGGAGATCGAAGACAAGGAGTTTATCATTTTCGTTGGACCGTCCGGCTGCGGTAAGTCCACCACGCTTCGTATGATCGCCGGCCTGGAGGAGATTTCCGGCGGTACATTAAAGATTGGCGACAAGGTTATGAACGATGTGGAGCCTAAGGACCGCGATATCGCAATGGTATTCCAGAACTACGCTCTGTATCCTCATATGACAGTATATGACAACATGGCATTCGGCCTGAAGCTTCGTAAGGTTCCCAAGGATCAGATCGACAAGGCCGTGAGGGAAGCCGCAAGGATCCTTGACCTGGAGAAGCTCCTGGATCGTAAGCCGAAGGCTCTTTCCGGTGGTCAGAGACAGCGTGTTGCCATGGGACGTGCCATCGTGCGTAATCCCAAGGTATTCCTGATGGACGAGCCTCTTTCCAACCTGGATGCAAAGCTCCGTGTGCAGATGCGTATCGAGATCTCCAAGATCCATCAGAGACTTGGCGCTACCATCATCTACGTAACCCATGACCAGACCGAGGCCATGACCCTTGGTACCAGGATCGTTGTTATGAAGGATGGTATCGTTCAGCAGGTAGATACACCTCAGCACCTGTATGAGCAGCCGGGCAACCTGTTTGTTGCAGGCTTCATGGGATCTCCTCAGATGAACTTCCTGGACGCTCAGATCGCAGAAAAAGGCGACAATCTGATCGCCAAGGTAGGCGAGTATGACATTGTGATCCCGGCCGCTAAGGCGAAGGCTCTGAAGGATGGCGGCTATGTTGGAAAGACCGTTGTTCTTGGTATCCGTCCTGAGGACATCCATGATTCCCAGATGTTCATCGAGGCTTCCCCAAGCGCTCCCATGACCTCCACCGTTCGGGTTTATGAGCTTCTTGGAGCCGAGGTATTCCTGTACTTCGACGTAAACGGCACACAGGTTACCGCCCGCGTGGATCCTCGTACATCCTCCAAGACAGGCGACACCATCAAGTTTGCCTTCGATATGGAGAAATCTCACTTCTTCGACAAAGAGACAGAGCTTGTTATCTGCAACTAATAAAAAAAATAAAGCCCGGGGAGCATATCCCCGGGCTTCTTTATTCCCGTTTGCAGGGCGTCCTTAGACAGGAGCCGTCCCCGCTGACCGGATCATTTTTAGAAAGGACTCTTGGATGAAAACACAGCAAATTCTTCAAAAATGCCTGGAAGACTGGAAGGGGATCAGCCGGCTCGATTTTGCCCTTCTCCACACAGACGGCAGCCTGTTTCTCTCCACCTGCTGCAAAAGCCTTCCCTCCCTGATGAAGATCGAGGAATTTAAGGAAAGCTCCGCCGTCTGCATCTCCAACTCCACCTGCTGCCTGTATAAGGTCAGCCAGGGACAGCAGCTTTCCTACATCCTGGTGGTATGGGGCACCAGCACCTCCGCCGCCACCATTGGGGAGCTGGCCGTCTGCCAGGTGGAAAGCCTGCTCACCGCCTATGCCCAGAAAAACGACAAAAATATCTTCATGCAAAACCTCCTTCTGGGAAGCTACGGGGAGGTGGAGGCCTTCAACCGCGCCAAAAAGCTGCACATCACCACATCGGTCCAAAGAGCCGTCTTCCTTGTGGAAACAAAGCAAAACAAGGACGAGAACGCCCTGGCCACCATCCGAAACATCTTCTCCGCCAGAACCAAAGACTTTATCACCGCCGTGGACGACAGCGGGATCATCATTATCCGGGAGCTCCTTCCCACGGAGGGCTATGAGGATCTTTTCAGCATCGCCTGTATGCTGGTGGACATGCTGAACACGGAGGCCATGACGGCGGCCTGGGTGGGCTACAGCAACATTGCAGAGGAGATCAGGCTGCTGCCAAGAGCCTACCAGGAGGCCCGCACCTCCCTGGAGGTGGGAAAGATCTTTTATTCTGACAAAAACGTATTCGGCTACAACCGTCTGGGGATCGGCCGCCTCATTTATCAGCTCCCCCTGGATATCTGCGAAATGTTCATTCAGGAGTTCTTCAAGGAGGAGACCCTGGACACCGTGGACGAGGAAGCACTCATCACCATCCGCACCTTCTTTGAAAACAATCTGAACCTGTCCGAAACCTCCCGGCAGCTGTACGTACACCGCAACACGCTGGTCTATCGTTTTGAGAAGCTTCAGAAAAAATTTGGCCTGGACATCCGCACCTTTGAAGATGCACTCACCTTCAAGCTGGCCATGATGGTGGTGGATTACATCAAATATTCCAAAAGGAAGGGCTAACTGTCTCATTCACATCTGAGAGATCTGTGCAGGCTTCCTGTTCGTTTGCAGGCTCCCTTATGACCAGTCCCCGTTCTCATCCCAAATGATCTCATCACCCATGCCGCCGTCGTCAGCTCCGCTGCTGTCATCGTAATAGATGATGCTGTCATCCGCACTGCCTCCACCGGTATCCGCACCGGTATCCACGCCTGTGTCCGTGCCTGTGCCGGTATCGGTGCCCGTACCGGTGTCGGCGCCGGTTCCTGTACCGGTATCCGCGCCTGTACCGGTATCGGTGCTGGTATCGGCGCTGTTGGAATCCTCATAATAATAGATCTCCCAGTCCTGATCCTCCTGTGTCTCGTCGTCATAGCCGGAATAAGAATGATCCCTGGTGCTCTTCTCGTTCTTAGTGGCTGCGCTGATATAGGTCAGGTAAGCGATCCCCTGCTCCTGATCCAGCTTCAGGGAGGCGCTTGTCATATCCGAAAGCTCTATGCTGTAGATCTCGTAATAGGTCCCAGAGGAATCCACCAGACGCATATGATAAGTGGCGCCCTCTCCTCCCTGAGGCATATAATACATCTGGAACTTCTCCGAGGGCCTCACCGAAGCCTCCAGAGGCACCATGTTCTGCCCCCAGTCCCCGCTGTCGGAGGATTGCAGGTAGATCTGACGGAACTGCTTGTCCGTGTTGTTGCTTATGTAGATGGATTTTGCGCCGGAGGTCTTCGTCCCGATCATCCTGGGAGCCGCCGTCGGTGTGGGGATCGGGCTTGGCGTGGGGGTGGCGGTGGGCGCCGGCGTAGCGGTGGGCGCCGGCGTGGGAGTGGGATCCGCCACCGCAGCCGCCTTCTCCCCGCAGCCGGCAGCCATCAAGGCCAGGGCTGCGGTTAAAGCGAAAACTGCATATTGGTTCTTCATATTTTTTATCACCTCATCATGCTTCCTGTCCGCCAGACCCGGCGGACAGTCTTTCTTTCTATCATACAGGCTTTGCCGTCTGCCTTTGTAAACCTCTTTTACCCTCAATCCTCCTTCGCCCATCCGAAGGTCTGACCCACCGCCTTTTTCCATCCCGTAAGGAGCCTCTCCCGCTTTTCCGCCGTGATGGAGGGCGCAAATTCCCTCTCCAAGGACCAGTTCCCCTCCAGTTCCTTTGGCCCCTGCCAGAAACCGGTAGCCAGGCCCGCCAGATAAGCGGCTCCAAGAGCCGTCGTCTCAATACATTTCGGCCGCATGACTCCCACATCCAAGATATCCGCCTGGAACTGCATCAGAAAATCGTTGGCGCTGGCCCCTCCGTCCACCCGAAGGCTGTTGATGGGCATCTGGGCGTCCTTCTCCATGGCCCGTATCACGTCCTGGACCTGATATGCCAGGGACTCCACCGTCGCTCGGATGATATGGGCCTTTCCCGCCCCCCTGGTCAATCCCAATATGGCTCCTCTGGCATAGGGATCCCAATAAGGCGCTCCCAGACCTGTAAAAGCAGGAACCACATAGACGCCGTTGGTGTCCGGCACCGACCGGCAATATTTTTCGGAGGCCGCCGCACTGTCCAGCAGCTTCATCTCGTCCCGCAGCCACTGGATGGCCGCACCTGCCACAAAGACGCTTCCCTCCAGGGCATAGCCCGGCGTTCCGTCCGCATTCACCGCCATGGTTGTCAAAAGTCCATGATGGGATTCCACCGCCTTGTCCCCCGTGTGCATCAGCAGGAAGCAGCCTGTCCCATAGGTATTCTTCACGTCTCCCGAGGAAAAGCAGCACTGTCCAAAAAGAGCGGACTGCTGATCTCCCGCTGCCCCTGCGATGGGGATCCTGCCGCCAATAAGGCTTTCACTGCCGTAGCCGTACACGCAGCTGCTTGGGCGCACCTGAGGCAGCATTCCAGCGGGGATCTCCAGGTACTCCAGGATCTCCTCATCCCATTGACGCCGGTGGATGTCAAAAAGCATGGTGCGGGAGGCATTGGTGTAGTCCGTCACGTGAACCTCCCCCTTGGTCAGCTTCCAGATCAGCCAGGTATCCACCGTGCCGAAAAGAAGGTTTCCCTTCTCCGCCTCCTCTCTGGCCCCCGGCACGTGGTCCAGGATCCATTTGATCTTGGTGGCAGAAAAATAGGCGTCCGGGATCAGCCCCGTCTTCTGGCGGATTCTGTCGGCCCATCCGTCCTCCTCCAGCTTTTTCGTCATGTCCGCCGTCCGGCGGCACTGCCACACGATGGCCGGATACACCGGGCTGCCGGTGCGCTTATCCCAGACGATGGTGGTCTCCCTCTGGTTGGTGATGCCGATGGCATGGATCTCCCCTGCATCAGCCCCGATCTTCCCCATGGCCTCCGCCGCCACCGCCAGCTGTGAGGACCAGATCTCCATGGGGTCATGCTCCACCCAGCCTGGCTTCGGGTAGTATTGGGTGTACTCCTTCTGCGCCGCACTGCACATCCTCCCCTCTCTGTCAAAGAGAATGCAGCGGGAGCTTGTGGTTCCCTGATCCAGAGCCATGATGTATTTTCCCATTTATGTATACCTCCCATGTATTTTATTCCACGTCAAACAGAATGTATCCCGTCACCTGCAAACAATCACCTTCCGTCCTTCAGGCAACCTCTAGGCCAGCAGGCTTTTCCCCACAAAATACCCCAGAACCAGGACTCCCAGGACGATCCGATACCAGCCAAACACCTTGAAATCATTCTTTTTAATGTAGCCCATCAGGAATTTGATGGCCAGTATGGAAACCACGAAGGCCACGGCCATGCCGAGGAGAAGGATGGTCACCTCTGTCCCGGTAAAGGAGAAGCCGAACTTCAGAATCTTTAAAAGACTGGCCCCAAACATCACCGGAATCCCTAAAAAGAAGGTAAACTCCGCCGCAACGGTGCGGGAGGTACCGATCAGAATCCCACCCATGATGGTGGAGCCGGAACGGGAGGTGCCGGGGATTACGGACAGCACCTGAAAGCATCCAATGAGGAAAGCGGTCTTGAAGGACAGCTCCTGGGTACTGGTGCAGGATGGGATGCGCCCCTTGTTTTTGTTTTCAATCAGGATGAACAGCACCCCGTACACGATCAGTGCAATGGCCACCACCACGTAGTTCATGAAGTTCTCCTCGATCAGGTCGTCAAAGGGCAGAGCGATGACAATGGTGGGGATGCAGGCCACCAGGATCTTAAACCAGAGCATCCATTTTTCCTTGTCACAGAACCGTTCCACGAAGGTAAGAAGGATCTGCGCCCATTTGGGCTTGCGCCGTATGGCCGCCTTGGTGCGAGCGGGAAGTGTCCTGCAGCAGAAGGGCCACAGCTTCCCCCAGTACAAGACCACAACGGCCAAAATGGCCCCCAGCTGGATCACCACCAGAAACAGATCCATAAACTCCTTCGACACATCCAGCTTGATAAACTCATCCACCAGGATCATATGACCGGTGCTGCTGATGGGCAGCCACTCCGTGATCCCCTCCACGATGCCAAGCAATACAACCTTCCAATATTCAATGATACTCATACATACCCCTTTCTTGTATCCTCTGTGCTGGAAATATCTTCCGCTTTGGCAAAAGGCCGGGCCCTTGCCGTCCCTCATCCCACTGTCACAAGGGGAGGGAGCGCTGATATCTCCTCCATCCTCTTAAGTATATTACACGGGATTCCTTTCGTAAACGTAAAATTACACTTTTTCCCATATTCACTACTTTTTCCCATATTCCCCTGCGGTATTTTCCTTCAAGGACAGCGACAGTCCTCAGGTGCCTGAGCCGCCACATGGAAAGATCCGGCTCCTGACCGCAGGCGGTTTTCAGTGAGCCGGATCTATGTAGCAGCAGCCCTTCAGACACCCGAAGGGCCACACACCAAAAAATCCATGATGGTCGTCTATGGCAGCGGAAGCTTTGCCGGCTGCCTCATTTTCCCACGGTCAGGCCAGAAAGTACACGGTCCTGCCCGGGCTGCGGCGTCTTGACGGCCATAAGGCCCTCCAGATCAGCCTGGCCAGGCGCCCTCTGGAAAAAGCCTTGAGCCTCCCCAGATCTCCCAGGCACCCCTTTACCTCCCCTGGATCCCCGAGATGTCAACGAGGGTCAGGTGGTGCACGTCCGTATTCTCCAGGCTGGTCACCAGCGCCTCCGCCGTATCCAGGCTGGTAAGCACATTGACACCGGTTTCAATGGCACACCGGCGGATCACGAATCCGTCCCTCTGATGCTCGATTCCCTGGGGAGGAATGTCGATGACCACGTCGATCTTATGACCTAAGATCAGGTCCATCAGATTGGGAGCCGGCTGCTCCAGCTTGTTGGTGCGGATCACCCGGATCCCCTTTTCCTTCAGGGCCTTCGCCGTCCCTCTCGTGGCATAGATGCGGTAGCCCAGAGCCTCAAACCTCCTGGCAATGGGAACCGCATCCTGCTTCTCCTCGTCCCGGACGGTGATGATCATGTTCTTGTACCGGGGAAGACGGACGCCCGCCCCCAAAAAGGCCTTGTAAAGAGCCTCGTTGAAGGTCTCGGCAATGCCCAGGCACTCTCCGGTGGACTTCATCTCCGGCCCCAGGCTGATATCCGCTCCCCGTATTTTCTCGAAGGAAAACACCGGCATCTTCACGGCGTAATGCCTTGCCTCCGGCTGAATCCCCGGCTCATAGCCCAGCTCCCTTAATTTATGTCCCAGGATCACCTTTGTTGCAAGGGGCACGATGGGAATGCCCGTCACCTTGCTGATGTAGGGCACGGTTCGGCTGGATCTGGGGTTCACCTCGATCACGTACACCTCCTCCCCGCACACGATAAACTGAATGTTGATCATCCCCACCACATGAAGAGCCCTTGCCAGACGCCGGGTATATTCCCCGATGGTGGCCTTCGCCCCCTGGCTGATGGTCTTCGCCGGATAGACGGAAATGCTGTCTCCGGAGTGGATACCGGCACGCTCTATATGCTCCATGATACCGGGAATCACAATGTCCTCCCCGTCACATACGGCGTCCACCTCGATCTCCTTCCCCATCAGGTACTTATCCACCAAAATCGGATGCTCCTGGGCAATCTGGTTGATGATGCCGATGTATTCCTCCACATCCTCGTCACTGACGGCGATCCGCATCCCCTGGCCTCCCAGCACGTAGGAGGGACGGACCAGCACCGGATAACCCAGCTCCGCCGCTGCCTCCTTCGCCTCCTGAGCCGTGTACACGGTGCGCCCCTTGGGCCTTGGAATCCCGCACTTCTCCAGGATGGCGTCGAAAAGCTCCCGATCCTCCGCCGCATCCACGTCCTCCGCCGAGGTACCCAGGATGGGGACGCCCATTCTGGTGAGAGCCTCCGTCAGCTTGATGGCCGTCTGGCCGCCAAACTGAACGACGGCCCCGTCCGGCTTTTCGATGCTGACGACGTTTTCCACGTCCTCCGGCGTCAAAGGCTCAAAATACAGCCTGTCCGCTATGTCAAAATCCGTGCTCACCGTCTCCGGGTTATTGTTGATAATGATGGTCTCATACCCCTCCTTTGCAAAGGCCCAGGTACAGTGCACGGAGCAGAAATCAAACTCGATTCCCTGCCCGATGCGGATGGGGCCGGAGCCCAGGATCAGGATCTTCTTCTGATCCTGGGTGGGGATGGCTTCGTTTTCCGTCCCCTCGTCCCCGTAAACGGAGTAATAATAGGGCGTAGCTGCGGCAAACTCGGCGGCACAGGTGTCCACCATCTTATATGCGGCCCGGATCCCGTATTCCCTGCGAAGCCCCTTGATCTCCTCCAGGCTCCTGCCGGTGAGGCTGGCTACCATATGATCTGGAAACTCCAAGCGCTTTGCCTCCAAAAGAAGCTCCCTTGTCAGCTTTCTGGTCTTCAGAGCGTTTTCCATCCCCACAAGAATGGCCACCTTGTCAATGAACCACTGGTCGATCCTGGTGATGTCGTGGATCATGGACTGGGGCATCCCTCTGCGGATGGCCTCTGCGATCTTCCAGAGCCTGCGGTCATCCACGATCCTCATCTCGTCCAGAAGCTCCTCGTCGGTCAGCTGAGTGTAATCGTAGGACATCAGGCTGTCCACATGCTGCTCCAGGGACCGGATCGCCTTCATCAGGGCTCCCTCGAAGCTATGGCAGATGCTCATGACCTCGCCGGTCGCCTTCATCTGAGTCGTCAGCGTCCGCTTTGCCGTGATGAACTTGTCAAAGGGCAGACGCGGGATCTTCACCACGCAGTAATCCAGAACGGGCTCAAAGCTGGCATAGGTCTTCCCCGTGACAGCATTCGGGATCTCGTCCAGGGTGTAGCCCAGGGCGATCTTTGCCGCCACCTTTGCGATGGGATAGCCCGTCGCCTTGCTGGCCAGGGCGGAGGAACGGCTGACCCGGGGATTGACTTCGATGACACAATACTCAAAGCTGTCCGGCCTCAGAGCATACTGCACGTTGCAGCCGCCGGTGATCTCCAGCTCCGCAATGATATTCAGGGCGGAGGTGCGGAGCATCTGATATTCCTTGTCCCCCAAGGTCTGAGAAGGAGCCACCACAATGGAATCTCCGGTGTGAACACCCACCGGATCCATGTTTTCCATGTTGCAGACCGTGATGCAGTTGCCCGCTCCGTCCCTCATCACCTCGTACTCGATCTCCTTCCACCCGGCAATGCAGCGCTCCACCAGCACCTCCCCCACCCGGGAAAGACGAAGGCCGTTTTCCAGGATCTCCCTCAGCTCATATTCGTTGTGGGCGATGCCTCCCCCGCTGCCTCCCAGGGTGTAAGCCGGACGAAGGACCACAGGATAGCCGATGGAATTGGTAAAGGCCAGCCCCTCCTCCACCGTGGTCACCACCTTGGAGGCCGCCACCGGCTCACCGATCTTTTCCATGGTGTCCTTAAAGGCCTGCCTGTCCTCGGCCTTACGGATGGTCTCGGCGGTTGTTCCGATCAGGCGGACGTGGTTTTCCCTGAAAAAGCCCTTCTCATCCAGCTCCATGGCAAGATTCAGGCCGGCCTGCCCGCCCAAGGTGGGAAGAACGCTGTCCGGCTTCTCCTTTCGGATCAGTTGCTCCACCACCTCCGCCGTAAGCGGCTCGATGTAAACCCTGTCCGCAATGTCCTTATCCGTCATGATGGTGGCCGGATTGGAGTTCAGGAGAACCACCTCGATCCCCTCCTCCTTCAGAGAACGGCAGGCCTGGGTCCCGGCATAGTCGAACTCCGCCGCCTGGCCGATGATGATGGGGCCGGAGCCAATGACCAATACTTTTTTGATGTCTTCCTTTTTAGGCATGTGTTCTCCCTCCCATCATGTTTATAAAGCGGTCAAACAGATCGCTGGAATCCCGGGGTCCAGGACAGGCCTCCGGGTGGAACTGCACCGTGAAAATATTTTTTCCCACATATGCCAGTCCCTCATTTGTGCCGTCGTTCACATTGACAAAGGCGGGGTGGGCGACGTCCCTCTCCTCCAGCGCCTGGGCGTCTACCACATATCCATGATTCTGGGAAGAAATATAAACCCGGCCAGTCTGGAGGTCCTTCACGGGATGATTCCCCCCTCTGTGTCCGTATTTCATCTTATGGGTATCTCCCCCCGCCGCCAGGGCCATCAGCTGATGGCCAAGGCAGATGGCAAAGATGGGCACCTGGGCGTCGTATAATTTCCGGATCTCCCCGATGATGGAGGTACATTCCTTGGGATCTCCAGGTCCATTGCTGAGCATGATGCCGTCGGGAGAGGCGGCAAGAATCTCCTCTGCCGGCGTGAGGGCTGGGTAAATGGTCACCTGACAGCCTCTCTCCCGAAGGGAACGGGCAATATTGCGCTTTGCCCCAAAGTCCATCAAGGCGACTCTCGGCCCCTTCCCGGAAAGGATCTCCTTCTCGCGGCAGGTCACTTTCTCCACCACGTTACCGGTTTTGTATGCTTTTAGGCGGGGGATGATCGCAGACAAGTCATAGTTCTCATTGGTAGTGATCATGCCGTTCATGGTACCCTTCTCCCTGAGACGCTTCGTGAGGGCCCGGGTATCAATTCCAGCGATACCGGGGATGTCATGCTTGGACAGGAAATGCTGGATGGTGTCTACGCTTCGGAAATTGCTGGGAATGCGGGACAGCTCCCGAACGATAAAGCCATCAATCCAGGACCTTCCCGACTCCTGGTCATCGTAGCAGATCCCGTAATTTCCCATCAGCGGATAGGTCATGCACACGGCCTGTCCTGCGTAGGAGGGATCCGTCATCACTTCCAGATAACCGGTCATGGAGGTGTTGAAGACGATCTCACTGATGACGTCTCTTCCAGAGCCGATGCTGGTCCCTGTAAACACATGGCCATCTTCCAATATCAGAAATGCTTTCATACAATCTCCCTTCTTTTGTTCCTCTAAGCTTGTCCTAAATTTTCAAAATTGTATCATAGGGAATCCTTTTTTTCAACACAATGGGGAGCTAAAAATAAATATGAGACACTAAAAAACTTTTGGTATAACGCACGAGATCCGAACACCTTTCGATGTTCGGATCTCGTATTGTCCAATGCAGGAGATGGGACTTGAACCCACACGATCTTGCGACCACAGGCACCTGAAGCCTGCGCGTCTGCCAATTCCGCCACTCCTGCATCTCTTATGTTCCAGCCGCTCTTTGCGACTGCTTGATTATAATACCTCATTTAGATGAAAAAGTCAACACTAAATTTCAAAAAAAATTATTTTTTTTGAAATTTAGTGAAATCCTTCATGGCCTCACTCTTTTGGCCTCTTTTTCGTCCTCTT
>JAUNJL010000179.1 GCA_030533315.1 Eubacteriales bacterium | reverse complement strand
TATCCCTGGACGGGATGGGCGGATATCTCTTTTCAGACAGCGGCCTGGAGATGGGATATGTGGATATCCGGCAGAAATAGAAGCTTAAGGAGCATGACAAAGCCTGTGGGACAGAAAAATTTCCCGCAGGCTTTGTCTTTTTATGCACAGGCCCCCTTGAGGAAATTTGCTGCTATGCAGCATGTGGGCTGTGCGGGCGGATAGAGGCGATAAATTTCTACTTGATTATTCCGCTTCTCTCAAACGCTCCACAATGGTGGCCTTTGCCGCCGCCCGGTAGATGCCTAAGGGGATGAGGACGCCCAGCAGGACAAAAACCGGAAGAAGCAGAAAGACGGGTGTTATGGAAACGTGGTAGGTAAAGAACCAGAAAATGCTTTCCACTGCGCTGCTGGCTAAGGGGCAGAGGGTCAGGGCCAGGAGCAGGGAGAGGGTGACGGCTCCCAGGGCATAAAAGAGTCCTTCATACACCAGCATGGCCTTTAGCTGCTTTCCCGTCATTCCCACGGACTGGAGCATGGCAAACTCCCGCTTCCGGGTCATGATGCCCGTGAAAATGGCGTTGAAGAAGTTCAGGATCCCCACCAGCCCTACGATCAGGCTTAAGGCCCCTCCCAGCAGCAGGAACATGGAACGAAAGCTTTCAAATTCCCCTTCCTTCATGGACTTGCTTTCATAATCAAGATGAGGTTCCTGGGTATCTGTATAATCCTTCAGAAAGTCGTTCATCCCTTCCGTGCCCTCCTTGGAGGTATTAAAAGCATACAGCAGCACAGAGTCGGTGCCGGTGTCCTTCATAAAGGTCATGTCGTTGAGCACAAATTCATCCTTGCCGTAATAGCGGTAGCTGATGGGAGCCGGAACCAGCACCAGGGCCGCCACGGTGTAATCCACATCCCGGTACTCCCTGGCCCGCTCGCCCCAGGAGGAAACGCTGTCCAGATCCACATCGTCTGGATAGATCTCCCCGGTGCCGGGATTATAGTATTCATACTGTTTTACATAACGCAGAGTTACCGTATCTCCCGCTTTTGCCCAATGGGAGTTCATTTGTGGATTTCCGTAATCATCAACAGAATAAACAGCCGCAATATACCGGCTTTTTGGCTCATAAAGCTTTGAGAGATCTCCATCCAGAACCTTCAGCTGATCCAGGGCGAAGGCCTCCATGCCATAAAGCTGCACATCGTCAATGATATGTCCGTCCTTTGTCTTTTCCATCCATGCCACATTGGCGTCCAGCTCCTCCTGGGTCATCCATTCTCCCTGGCGATGACGGTAATAGTCCTCGGTGACAAACTCATTTACGGGGGTGGTCAGCTTGTATATTTTTCCACCCTCTGTCACAGAGCCCTGACTTTGGATTTCTTTAATAGATGCTTCCGAAAGGGCGGTGTCACTGTTGGAGAATGAAAATGTCTGGAAATAGGAAGCGTCCGCCACAATAAAGTCAGAGACCACAAATTGGGACAGATATTTATCCATATCAAAGCCCTTTGTGAAGGTGGTGGTAAGGGTCAGAAGCACCACGGCCAGGGACAGGGAAAGTACGGTGATGACGGTCTTTTTTTTGCTGCGGCCCAGGTTTGCCATGGCCATGGAAACAAGGGAAAGCCTTTTGGAGGATTTTCTTGTCTTTCGTTTCAGGC
>JAUNJL010000018.1 GCA_030533315.1 Eubacteriales bacterium | reverse complement strand
TTTTCCCTCAAAAGACAAACAATATTTTTACCGCCCCGCCGCCTGCCAGCAGACAAAAAGAACTGCAAAGCATTTGTATAAATCTTTGTTTTACTGTCCATACTATGAATGTCCATTGGACCCCCTTCAATGGAACCCTACAAAAGAAAAAAGATGAAACAACTTATATCCTCCCCTGAAAAAGCGGAAAGCCTGACCTCAAGAGCAGGATTTCCGCTTTCTTCGTTTTGACGGCTCCCTCCTTACCGGATCCCAAGCTTTTCCAGCTCCTTCGCCGCCTGCTGGAAGCTTTTGAACTGGATCGCCTGGATCCCCAGACGGCGGGCTCCCTGGCAGTTCTCTTCTCTGTCATCCAGAAACACACATTCCCTGGGATCCAGCCCATATGTGGAAAGGAGCGTCTGATAAATGTCCTCGTTGGGCTTGATCTGCTTTACCTGGCAGGAGAAGATCTCACCATCCATATACTTCAAAAAGGTCATCCTGGAACGGGTATGCTCCAGCATGTATGCGCTGTAATTGGACAGAATGTAGAGATGATAACCCTGGCTTTTCAGATACTTGACCCAGGTCTCTGCATAATCCCTGGGAGAGATCGTCCTGTACGACTCCTTCATCACCCGAAGCACGTCCTCCTTGTACTGAGGAAGGGCCTCCACAAAAATTCTAAGATACTCTTCCTCGGGAAGCTCTCCTTTGTCCCTCTCATCCCAGACAGGGCTCAGAAAAATCTTTTCTCCTATCAGCTTGTACTCCTCCTGGGGAAACCCAAAGCTTTTCAGGTAGCTTTCCCAATCATAGGTGACCAGGACCTGTCCCACGTCAAAAATAATATTCTTCATCCCACTCTCCATCTCCTTTTTCTCTTTCTTGTTCAGAAGCCTGTACACCATGGAAAACACATAGGCCATCACCGGAACCAGGATCAGGGCGCCCAGGGACGCACGAAAAAAGGCCGGCGCATTTTCTCCCTTCCCAAAAGCGAAAAACATGGGAAGGGCAAACACCGCCAAAAGC
Organism: Eubacteriales bacterium; assembly: GCA_030533315.1. The sequence continues at coordinate 38,100 of JAUNJL010000018.1, read as the reverse complement.
ACCGCCACTCCCAGGATCGCCGCCATTCGTCTCCAATTTCTCATAATCTCCCCTTTCACGGCACAGCCGCTGTGCCAGTCATGCCAATCATGGCTGTTTTGGAAGCTGAAAGCATCACCATATAAGGGGCGCCGGAGGATCCTCCGGCGCCTGACCTTTTATTTTCTGTAGATAATATCATTCCTTCCCGGTCCATTGGAGATCATGGTAATGGGGAAGCCGATCTGCTTCTCCACAAACTCCACGTACCTTCTGCAGTTCTCCGGCAGCTCCTGGTAGGTCTTGATGCCCCGGATGTCACACTTCCAACCCGGAAGGATGTTCAGAACCGGACTTGCCTTCTCCAGCTTCGCAGTCGTGGGAAACTCCGTGGTCACCTGGCCATCCACCTCGTAGCCTACGCATACGGGAATCTCATCCAGATATCCCAAAACATCCAGCACCGTAAAGGCAACCTCCGTGGTTCCCTGGAGACGGCATCCGTACTTGGAGGCCACGCAGTCAAACCAGCCCATACGTCTCGGACGGCCTGTGGTGGCGCCAAACTCGCCGCCGTCTCCTCCTCTCCGTCTCAGCTCATCAGCCTCCTCCCCAAAAATCTCAGAGACAAAGGCTCCCGCTCCCACTGCGCTGGAGTAGGCCTTGCACACCGTTATCACGTCCTTGATCTCGTAAGGAGGAACTCCCGCTCCGATGGCGCCGTAAGCAGCCAGGGTGGAGGACGAGGTCACCATGGGGTAAATGCCATGATCCGGATCCTTCAAGGTTCCCAGCTGTCCCTCCAGAAGGATCTGCTTTCCATCCTTAATGGCGTCCCACAGATACTGAGATACGTCGCCCACATAGGGAGCCACCATCTTCTTGTAGCCCATAAGCTCCTCAAACAGCTCCTTGGGGTCCAGAATGGGCTTGTGGTACAAATGCTCCAGAAGCACGTTCTTCGTCTCGCAAACGCTGACCAGCTTTTTCATCAGACGGTCTTCGTCAAAAAGCTCGCTCACCTGGAAACCGATCTTTGCATACTTGTCTGAATAGAAGGGCGCAATACCGGACTTGGTAGACCCGAAGGAGTTTTTCCCAAGGCGCTCCTCCTCATACTGGTCAAAGAGAATGTGGTACGGCATGACCATCTGCGCCCTGTCGGAGATCAGGATCTTCGGCGCCGGAACGCCTCTTTCCACGATTTCATTGTATTCCTTGAAGAACACTGGAATGTTCAGCGCCACCCCATTGCCGATCACATTTGTGGTATGGTCGTAGAACACGCCGGACGGTAGCGTATGGAGAGCAAACTTCCCGTAATCATTGACGATGGTATGGCCTGCATTGGCCCCGCCCTGAAATCTTATGATAATATCTGCTTCCTGAGCCAGCATATCGGTGATCTTGCCTTTTCCCTCATCTCCCCAGTTCGCTCCAACTACTGCTTTGATCATAACACTCAATTCCTCCTCGTGCTTGTCTTTCCCCCATCAGGGGCCTTTCCATGAGCCGCAGGATCCTCCCGCAGCCCTCCTCCCCGGCTTATCCAGCCAAAAGGAGCCCGCAGCCGCCCCGGCGCCAAGACCCCAGGCCCTTGCACCTTTACAGCCGCAAAATTTATAATCACCGGAGCCCTCCGGAAATTATCTCACATCCCCATGAAGAGAGGCCCGGCCTCTCACCAGCTTCCGCCGCCTCCGCCGCCAAAACCGCCCCCGGAAAAACCGCCTCCGCCGCCAGAAAAGCTGCTTCCGCCAGCCTTCCCCGTGCCGGCGGACACATCCACCATGGTCAGGGTCGTGGTCATAGCGCTCATACTGCGGGACATGGCTCTGCTAAAATGGTAATAGTTCCAGGTATGGTAATCCGGGGCAGCCCCCACATACCATTCCGGCGCTGGAATGGCCAACGGCTCCAGCCTCTTGGCAAAGACGTCCGAAAGGCCAAACACATAGGTGTAGGGCAGCACATGATAAAACCATTGGGGATTTTCCTCCGCCATGGCCTTCAGACGGTCCAGCTCCGCCGTCTCGATAAACTCTCTCAGGCCCAGAAGCCGTCCCATCCAATCCACGCACACCGGCGTGCGCTTTTTCATGAACGCACACATGGTCGTGCAGAGAAGGGTGGCTCCCCCGCCAAGGAACAAAGGCAGCAAAAGATCAAACACTCTTCCCGCCTGATAAAGCCGCCAGTAATTCTGAAGAAGCCCCAGAATCCCAGCCAGCACAAGGCCCGCACCCGAGACCGTCACGGCCGTGCGCCTCCCCTGGGAGCTTCCATGCCATCGATCCACCCCATCCTCGAAGAGCAACATTCCAACCACCAGCAGGAGCAGCTGGACCCATCCCAGAATGATGGTTCCCACACTCAGCTTGTTGTATTCCATGTGAAGGATGAGAAACAGCAGCAGGGGCACCACGGCCAAAATCGTGCAGACCACCCGAGCCACTCTGGATGAGATGGTATAAAGGCCGCCTCTTGCCCCCACATAGTCCGCCACCTGCGCCTTTGCCGATTCGATGGTCTTCGCACATCGATACTTCAGATCCTTGATCTGAACCTTGTCCCCTTTCCGGAACAGTCTTTCATAAAAGGTTTTTTCATATCCCGGAGCATCCTGCGGCAGAGGAAGTCCAGTCTTGATGAGGGTGATCTTTTGTTTTTTATCCTCCTGGATGACCAGATGCCCCCGGTCCGCCCAGTATAGGATCAGGGAAATAATGTCTTTGTCATCCACAGCACCGTCAATGACGTAGCCCACCGCCGCACTGTCCAGATCTACCGGGGGCTGGAACTGTACGGAGGAGATCAGCTTTTCATCCCTCCCCAGAAAAACAAAGCATCCCCCGGTGATCCCCAGAGCCAGAAGGGACACCGCCCCAAGGATCAATCCCACCGGAGGGATCCTGTGGGTTCGGGAAAAGTATCCCTCTCCCACCTCTCCGTAAACCGTCACCCCTTCTCCCAGGGGCAGCTCCTCCAGAAGAGTACCCTTCACCTGACGGCCGTCCCATTCCATCCTCAGGATCTCCTGAGCATCCCGGGAGGAGCCATATCCTCCATAATAAAAGTGAAGGTCCTTTTTGTCAATATCCTTGGGGAAAGTCACCGAAAAGGAGCTTCCTGCGGGCAGCGCATTCTGCCAGCTGGTGGGAAACACGTTAATATATGCGCTGTCATAGCCGCCGTCCTTCCCCTGAAACATGGGCGTCAGGCGATACTCCAGCTCATAAGTCTGCTCTCCCCGTACCGTCCGGTCCTCTTCTCCCAGCCTCATGACAAAAAAGCCGTCGCTGTACTCTGTGGAAACTGTCTGGCTGCAGGAGAGCAATTCCACCTTGGCCTTGTAGGGAAGGTTCTTTTTCCTTTCCTGGCTGTAAACCGTTCCCTTCACCGGCACATAGCGATAGATCCCGTGACGGCTGGTCAGCATATCGACCTCGATCGTCTCCTGCACAAGATAGCTCTGATCCTCCCCCACTGCGACATGGGTCTGAAAGCGAATGGTATCCATGTGGGTATCCTGAGAAACCTCTTCCTCCAGCTCCATATCAGCGGAAAGGCTTCCGAAAAAAGCAAAGCCAAGAGTCAGAAGCACACAGCACAGCACCACAGCCAAAACACCTTTTTTCCTCATCCGTACCCCCTTTTTTTTTCAGCAGGCGAACCGTCTTCCATCGGCTTCGTACGCAGAGCAGGCCGCTATGGCATCCTCATCCCGTGCGGCCCCTCGCCTCAGAAGGAAACCTTCACATTTTCCCTTTCCGCCTCTGCGTTCACCTCATAGAGAGGCTTTCTGTGAAAGCCAAAAATCCCCGCCAAAAGAACCCCGGGAAACATCTCAATGCTGGTATTGTATTTGTTTACCACGCCATTGTAGTAACGGCGGGAGCCTGCGATCTCCTCCTCAATGCGGGAAAGCTGGTTCTGCAGGCTGAGGAAATTTTCGTTGGCTCGAAGCTGAGGATAGCCCTCCGCCACCGCAAAAAGGCTTTTCAAGGTGCCTGACAGGGCATTGTCGTTGGCGATCTTCTCTTCCGGAGTGGCCGAGTTCATGGCCAGATTCCTGGCGCTGATCACCGCCTGCAGGGTTTCTCTCTCATGCTGTGCATATCCCTTCACCGTCTCCACAAAATTGGGGATCAGGTCATAGCGTTTTTTTAGGGTAACATCCATGGCGGCAAAGGCCTCCTCCGACCGGTTGCGCAGCTTCACAAAGCCATTGTAGGATGTCACCAGCCAAAGCGCCAATATTAAAAGAACCGCCAAAATGACTACCAATACAACCATCTTCGTCTACACGCTCCTTTCCTCACATTCCCGTTACACGTTGATCTGGGCCGTCATGCCAAGCATCTCCTTATGAGCCTCCAATACAGGGGCAGCCACCTTCGCAAGGAAGGCCTCCGTCTGCTCCTTGGCCCGTCCCACATATCTCTTCGGATCCATGGTCCTCTTCAGCTCCTCCAGGGTCAGGTTGAAGGACGGATCTGCAGCGATCAGCTCCAAAAGATTGTTTTCCTTTCCTTCCACCTTCACGTTCCTTCCAGCCTCCATGGAGAGCTCCCGGATGCGCTCATGGAGCTCCTGGCGGTCCCCGCCGGCCTTCACCGCATCCATCATAATGTTTTCCGTCGCCATAAAGGGAAGCTCCGCCATCAGGTGCTTCTCAATCACCTTGGGGTATACCACCAGGCCGTCCACCACGTTCAGGCAAAGATCCAGGATACCGTCAATGGCCAAAAAGCCCTCCGGAACACTCAGCCGCTTGTTGGCAGAATCGTCCAGAGTCCTCTCAAACCACTGGGTGGCCGAGGTGATGGCAGGGTTCAAAGCATCCACCATCACGTATCTGGAGAGAGAGGCGATGCGCTCACTGCGCATGGGATTTCTCTTGTAAGCCATGGCCGAGGAACCGATCTGAGACTTTTCAAAGGGCTCCTCCACCTCCTTCAGGTGCTGAAGAAGACGAATGTCGTTGGACATCTTGTGGGCTGTGGCCGCAATGCCCGCCAGAACGTTCAGCACCCGGGTGTCCACCTTTCGGGAATAGGTCTGCCCGGACACGGGATAGCACTCCCGGAAGCCCATCTTTTCTGCGATCATGGGATCGATCCTGTCGATGGTCTCCTGGTCCCCGTCAAAAAGCTCCAAAAAGCTGGCCTGGGTACCTGTGGTCCCCTTGGAGCCGAGAAGCTTCAAGCTGCCCAGCACATACTCCAGATCCTCCAGATCCATCAAGAACTCCTGGGCCCACAGCGTCGCCCGCTTACCCACGGTCGTGGGCTGGGCCGGCTGAAAATGAGTGAAGGCCAGGGTGGGCTGATCCTTGTATTCCTCCGCGAAGCCGCAAAGCTCCCCGATCACGTTGACCAGCTTCCTCTGAACCAGCCTCAGAGCCTCCCGCATCACGATGATGTCTGTATTGTCACCCACGTAGCAGGAGGTAGCACCCAGATGGATGATGCCCTTCGCCTTCGGGCACTGTACGCCGTAGGCGTACACGTGGGACATCACGTCGTGACGGACCTCCTTTTCCCTGGCGATAGCCACGTCATAATTAATATCCTCCGCATGAGCCCTCAGCTCATCGATCTGCTCCTGGGTGATCCCCAGGCCCAATTCCTTTTCCGTCTCCGCAAGGGCGATCCAAAGCCTTCTCCAGGTACGAAACTTCATATCCTGGGAAAAAATGTACTGCATCTCCCTGCTGGCATATCTCTGGGATAGTGGACTTGTATATCTGTCTGTGTTCATTTTCCCTCTCCTGTTTTCTTATTTTCCTTGATCCGGTATGGCACAGCAAATACAGCCGCCCGGTATACCGCCCGGCCGCCGATACTCTAAAAAGAGTATATAACATCGCCCCTCCAAAAGCAATAAAAAACCCCAAAAATCCCGTTTTCCTTTCCCCAAACCAGAAAAGGAAAACGGGATTTTTTCGATAAAAAGCCTGGCCGCCGGACTCACCCATTGTGGAATTTGCCAAGAAACTCTCTCATACGGGCGTTGTCTGCGGAGAAGACCTCCTCCGGCGTGCCCTCCACGGCGATGCGGCCGTCGTCCATAAAGATGATACGGTCCGATATATCCCTGGCGAAGCTCATCTCATGGGTGACGATCACCATGGTGATGTGCTCCTTCGCCAGATCCCGGATGACCTTCAGGATCTCTCCGGTGAGCTCTGGATCCAGGGCGGAGGTCGGCTCGTCAAAAAACAGGATCTTGGGGTTCATGCACAGAGCCCTGGCTATGGAGACCCGCTGCTGCTGCCCACCGGAAAGCTGATAGGGATAGGCAGCCTCCTTGTCCTCCAGCCCCATTTTCTTCAAAAGCTCCCTGGCCTTTTGGACCACCTCCGCCTTTTTCCGCTTCTGCACCTTGATAGGGGCATCGATGATGTTTTTCAGCACGGAAAAATGAGGGAAAAGATTAAAATTCTGGAATACCAGCCCCACCTCCCCCTCCTTTTTGATCTCTCCAAAATCAGGCGTCTCCAGGCCGGTAGCGCAGCGAAGAAGTGTCGATTTCCCTGATCCGGAGGGCCCGATGATGCTCAAAACCTCTCCCTCCTCCACCTCCAGGGAAATATCCCGGAGGACGTCCAGGGCACCAAAGCTCTTTTTGATATGCTTCATCTCAAATAATTTCATAAACCTGCGCCTCCCTGTCAGCGATAATAATTCAGCTTCTTTTCGATCTTGTCCATCACAATGGCCACCACCAGGTTAAACACATAGTAAAAGACCGCCGCCATGGCAAAGGGCAGCATCGTGGTCTGTGAGCTGGCGATCTGCTTGGCGATGGTGAACATCTCCGCCACCGCCACCACGAAGGCAAGGGAGGTGTCCTTTACCAGGGTAATGACCTCATTGGTCACGGAAGGCAGGATCCTCTTGATCACCTGAGGAAGGATGATCCTGAAAAAAATCTGGGGCCGGCTGTACCCCAGGATCCTCGCCGCCTCATACTGGCCCACGGGCATGGACTCAATGCCCCCTCTGTAAATCTCCGCAAAATAAGCCGCATAATTGATGGTAAAGGCGATAAACACGGCGATCAGGCTGTAGCCTCTGGATATACGGATGCCAAAGATAAAATAGGGGCCAAAATAAACCACCATCAGCTGAAGCATCAAAGGCGTTCCCCTCATGATGGATATGTATCCAGAAACCAAGGTCCGCACCAACCGGATCTTGGACATTCTGCCAAAGCAGACACAAAGCCCCAGCGGCAAGGAACAGAGCAGGGTGACAAAAAAGATCTCCACCGTAATGGTCATCCCCCCCGCCAGCTGGCGCAGCATTACACTAACATTCATCAGATCCTCCTTTACATGCAGCAGAGCGGGCAGGCCCGCTCCAGTTCCCGGCCCCGCCTGAGGGCCTATGCATTCTGATAAGAAAAGAGGGTGCCAAACCGTACCCTCTGTCCCACTACGGGAGAGCGGCCCCCTTCGGCCGCCCCCCGCTTCTTTTTATTGTTTGCAATACTTATTCTTCCGCAGCCTGGATGCAGATCATGTCTGTGGAAACCTCGTACTGCTCGGCCAAAGCCTCCACGTCCCCGGCCTCGTACAGCTTCAGGATCTCCGCCCAAACCGTATCCCTCAGCTCCTCGTTGCCCTTCTTAAAGCCGATTCCATACTGCTCGCTCTGGATCGGCTCCTCCAGGATCACGTATTTCCCTTCCTCTCTCTGGGCGATCTGATAATTCGCCACGCCCACGTCAACAGCCACCGCGTCCGCCGCACCGGAGTCAATGTTCATAAAGGCGGTATTGTAGTCCGGGTTCTCCGTCAGGGAGGCAAAGCTCTCCGTAAGCTCCTGCAGATCCTCGCCGTTCAGGGCGTCCAGAGCCGCAGAGGCCGCCTGAACCACCACGTTCTTTCCAGCCAGATCCGCCAGGGACTCAATACCGGAGTCTGCGGCCACCACCATCACCTGCTCATTGTTAAGGTAGGCATCAGACCAGGTATAGTCGTCCTCCCTGCCGTTGATGGTAAAGCCATTCCAGATGCAATCGATGTTGCCGGAATTTAACTCCATGTCCTTGGAATCCCAGTTGATGGGAACCTTTACCAGCTCCCAGCCCAGATTGTCACAAACCTTCTGGGCCAGATCCAGGTCAAAGCCCACATACTCGCCCTCGTCATTCATGTAGCCAAAAGGGGGATACTCTGCATCAAAGCCCACTGCCAGGGTCTTGCTGTCCGCATCCGCCCACACAGTCACGCCGGAAACCATTCCCATTGCCATTGCTGCCGCCATCACCGCCGCCAATACCTTTTTCTTCATATCCGCATTCTCCTCTTCGCAAAATAATGCTGGAGCCAAAAACCTCTTGTCTCCGCCCTGCCCGGTCCCCGGCCCTTGAACCCAGAAACCATAATTTTATCACGTAGTCACTCTACTGTGTAAAAGTATGTGGATATGGTAGCACATGAAGGGAACCCTGTCAATAAAAAGGTGAAAATCATCGATCACCGTCCCCACAAGCGCACGCTGCCGCCGGCCGCCCCCTCAGGAACCGGTGCTCCTGTGATACTCCCGGGTAAAGGTCTCCAGAAGAGGATCCACGTGCTGGGAATACACCGGCCTTTCCGGCTTTCTGCCAAAGTCCTGCAGCCGCTTGTTTACCCTCTCCCGAAGGGCGGGATCAGCTCCCAGCTCCTGAAGGCGGCTCTCGTATTCGATGGACGTTCGGATGGCGTGAAAGGCCAGCAGGTAGGCTTCCAGCTCTTCCTCAGCCTCGGACTGCTCCCACGCCTCCCAAAAGCACTCCGCGGCCTTTTCCATCTGGAAAAGATAGGAGTAGGCGCACCCCAGATTGTGCCACAAAAGGCCTGTCAGCCCCTCATGGGCCTCCTCCAGGCCCTCCTCCTTCAGAAGCCCTTCGTACACATGAATGGCGCTCACCAGCATACCGTTTTCCATCAGGGCGTCCCCCTTCTTCTTTTGCCGGAGAAGAGGCGACTCCGTCTCCATTTTTGCCAGCTGAGCGTTGAGCCATTTCAGCTCCTCATAGGTAAGGTAATTGATCTCCTTGAAAACAGGGTACAACACGTCCTCCGCACTGGCAAATTTCCCTAGGTGGGGGCGCAGCTTCGCCGCCAGCTTCGGAAGCTCCAGCTCCTTTTCCAGCCAGCTGCACAGCCCCTCCTCCAAAATGGTGCGGTCCACCAGATAAAGGTTGTGATACAGATAATAGCAGAGCTCCTCCATGGAATAGATATTTGTGCTGATATTTTCGATAAAGTAGGGCTGCTCCGCCTTTTTTTGCTGACACAAGATATAACCGCTCATGAATCGTGTTCCTCCTCAACTTTTCCTCGCCAGGCGGTCAGGCACACACCTGACTCCCCCAGAACCTTCCCGGCAAAGCCATTCTCTGGGTCCATAGGCCTCCCCTTACTGCGGAAAGGCCAGGGGCAGCTTTTCCTTCCAAATCTTTCCCGTGGAAGGAAACATCTCTCCAAAACCCAGATCCTTCACCGTGATCTCACAATCTCTGGGGGACAAAAATGCCAGGGACAAGGAAAGCCGGGTGGTCTTGTTGGGCCTTGCCGGAAGTCCCGGAAGCGCCATGACCACCTTCTTTTTCTCCTCCTCCCCGAAGCGCCTCACCACAAAGGCCAGCTCCTTTACGTCGTCCAGGATCAGCTCGCACGCGGCCCTGCACTCATACCAATTCTTTCCAGCCTCGATCAGGGGGTAGTATGCCGGGGATCCCATCACCCGCATGTCCATCCCCACGTCCGTCAGGACCAGGGCCGGGCTTAGGTACCGATAGCCCTTCAGCCTTTTGTCCTCCTTCTTCTCCTTCCCGGCGGCGCAGGCTCCCTTGGCAAAAAGATTGCTTCCATAAAAGACCTTCCTTCTCTGCTGGCAGAGAAATCCCACTGATTTTTTTGCCCATTGCTGGTCGAAGCCCCTGCCCGTGATCTGGATACTGGAATAAAGCTCCGTTCCCAGGGTCTTTTTCGCAAAATCGAAAAACTCCCCGTCCCTCTTCTTTGCCTGGTCCTGTCCCTCCCAGTCCTGAACAGGGGAAAGCTGCTCTCTCACCGGCTCCTCTAAGCGCACCAGCACCGGGCGCCCGGCGCCGTTCATGGAAAGACGGCGAAACTCCACCTGATCCCCCGAAAAATCATACCAGCCCACGCTGCGGTTCCAGGTCTCCCGCTTTTGAGTCAGAGCGTAATAGAAAAAGCTTTCTCCATAGTCCAGCAGCAGATAAGTCTCCTGGGTAAAACCCAAATACTCACAGGCCCTTTGGAGATTCTCCACCCGGACAGGCGTCAGCTCCCTTGCGGTGACCACCAGGCATCTGGTGTTCTTCACCACGTCCATCACCCCCAGCAGCTTCAGCATCCCCTTTATGAAAAAAGCAGCCAGCTTCCAGGGCTCCAGGCTCTGATCCCCCAGCTCCACCTCCTTCCTCTCCCCGGATCTTTCGTAGAGGGCCTCCACCAGCTCGCCGCCCTTTTCCCTGGCGAAATACTCCGCCTCCAGGCCCACACAGTAATCCTCCTGGCCGGCCCTGCGGCAAAGGAGGGTCGGCGCCTCCCACTGGCTGGTCCCCACCTTCATGGCAACGGAACAGGGCTCCTCCGCCTTCCGGTCATAATAGCTGATCTGGGAAAAATCCTTCCCAAAATCCAGCCCGATGATCAAGTCCCGAATTTCATTCATCCTCTAATCCTCTTTCCTGATAACGAACATCTCTTTCACGTACTGCTCCTGGCGCAGGTACTTCCTCATACCGGACATAACCTCTTTTTCCTTGCCCAGACGTCTCGCCGACAGGATCTGGTTCAGCATCTGGTACTTGCTCACAGGCGTCCCCTCCACCTTCGTCATGGTCAGGACCCGCTCCGCAGTCTTTTTTATTTTTCCGTCAAGCTCCGTCTGGAAATAGTAGCGGAGGGTCTCGCCGTAAAACAGGGTAAAGGTCTTGGTGAAAATCCCCTCATACACGTCCCGCAAAGGCTCGCTCTTATACTCTGCCTCCATCCCCAGCCCGGTGTCCAGCGCATAAAACAGGGTCACCCTTGCGTCCGGCGACGCATGATGCTCCACGCAGATCTTGTCATCCAGCTGATACGAGCCCAAAAGCCTTGGGGAAAGGCGCCGGAAAAAGGCAAAAACCATATTTCTTTCCACACATTCCTTCAGAAGCGCCTTCTGAGCCCGCAGGATGGATTCCTTCTGCCTTTTATCCCTGGATATCTCCTTGAAATAGGCAAGGGCGCAGATGAAGGGCATCTGTCCCTCCTCATAGACCTCCTGAAGGCACTTCTTCACGAAGGCGCTCATGGTAAACTCCCTGACAAAGATCCCGTAGGAGATCTGGATCAGATACGCCCGGATCACCTCCTCCTTTCCCCCGTGCCTCCGATAATCGGCGAGAACGTTCTCCCCCTCCTTGCGGTAATCGTGGGCAAACATGAGAAGGCAGATCAGCTTTTCCTCCATCTGGTAGGTGTCCAGCCCGAAGCCCTTGGCGCTCTTCAAAATGGAGAACAGCTCATCCACCGGCCCGTACCGGTACTGCATCAGATATGTAAGGATCACCTCATCGTAAAGGCCAGTCCGGTAAACCTGGGAGGCCAGGGCCAAAAGCTCCTCATCCTCCTCCATCTCGCAGCGGGTCAGCATACGGCTGGTAAGCTTCAAAAGACTGGAGGTCTCCAAGCCTTCCGCCCCAAATTCCTCCACGATGGAAAGGGCCTGGGGAAACAGCCCCCTGGCAATCAGCACCTCCAGAAGCGTCCTTTTATCCACCAGCGCATAGGCCCGGAAGTCCAGCTTTTTCAGGCAGCCGTCCAAGCCCTCCGCATGGGCATGGTCCCTGAAATAATCCAGGATCCTCTTGCGGACCAGAATCCGATACTCCTCACTGTAGGCCGACTCCTGGGCCAGCTTCTGAAAAAGCTCCAGGTTTTCCTCAGTCAGCTCCACATTTTCACAATAATGGAGAAGGACCCCCGGCTCCCTGCCGCCGCAAGAGAGTACCCTCTGGGTCAGCGCTCCCTCCTCCATCATTTTCTTTACGCTGTACCGCACCGTCTTTCCATAGCGCCGCTGCATCTCGTCCTGGAACAAAATGACCGCATCCTCCGTGTAGATCCTGGGATATGCCACTCCCTGGACCAGGGGATAGACCTCCTCCTCCGCCATCTGCCCGTGACGGACGACCACGCTGCGCATCTTCTTATCGTCGCAGTAAAGGCGGCAGGTGAACATCATCCTTCCGATGGCCTGGGCCTCCTGCCTGTTTTTTGGCTCCCGGAGAAATTCCTGGTACAGAGCCGCATAGTTTTCGTTCATGCAGCCCTGGGCCAGCTTCTTTTTCGCAAAAGCCTCCATGGCCTCCTCATAGCTCTCGTAATCTCCCGGTGACCGCTCCTTGTTCGCCGTGACGCAGTGGTAGATAAAGGCCTTTTTTGCCGAGCTCAAATTGTCATTGTTGTAGGCAAAGTACATCAGCAGGGACTTGGGGAGCTCCCGAAGACTGCCAGTGTCCATGGTCTCCACATAATATTCGTAAAGGCGGGTCAGGCGAAGCCCCTTCTCCACCGCCAGGGAAAACCAGGGGAAGTACTCCTTTTTTGCCGGATCACCCTTCATGACGTACTTGCAGACCGCCTCCAGGGTATCGTCCGAGGGCCAGGCCTGATAGCTGCCTGCAAGAGCCCTGTAAAGACTTTTGTTGAACCGCTTTTCGTAGCCGGACAGATAGGCCAGGCGCATGGACAGCTCCTGGGTAAGGAGCCCCTTCCTTGCGGCAAACAAAAACACCTGGGCCCAAAAGCCGTTCATCCTGTGAAGAAGGGACATGTCCTTGCAGATCCTCTCCCACGCCTCCAGGTACAGGAAGGGACTTTTGCAGCCCTTCTCGTAAATCTCCTCCATCATGAACAGGGCCTTGGAGGGAAAGCCCTCCAGCTCCGGATCCAGCCTCAGCAAGAGCCAAAGCAATATGGCGCTGTCCTCCTTCTGCATATAAAAATTGCGGATCCTGCGCAGCGTCTGTTCCTTGTCCGTATAAAGCCCCGTAAGGCTGCAAAGATAGAGATAAAGCCCTGCAAACTCCAGATCGTCCTTCGTGTAGGTCTTGTCCTGATACCCCTCCAGGATACTCACCGCCTCCTCATCGCTGCCCTCCCGGTGAAGAAGGTAGGCCTCGTACATCTGATATTCTGGATAGCTGCATCCGGCCTCCTTCAGCTGGTTCAGGATAAAGTGGCTGCTGGCAGACCAGGTGGCAAAGTCCATCCTGCCGCTTAAGAAATCAAGGTAATCCCGAAGAAGAGACAGCTTCTGCTTCTTTTCCATGATGCGCACGTTAACGTCCATCTTTGGCGATCTTGACGCAGTCACGGGATAAACCAGCTCCTGATAGGGACTTTTTATCACAATCTCACCAAAACAGCTTCCACTCCCCAAATGCTCCCTGCGGATGAGGTAGGCCGCCTCATAGGTGCTTCCGATGAAGTCCTCGTCGGTCACCACCCTTTTTGCCACCTCCAAAAAGGCCCCCCGGACATCGATCTCCAGCCGCAGATGTCCCCAGCCGCTGCGCTGGATCCGAAAGGTCTCCTGACGGGATTGATCCACCTTGTAGAAAGCCGCCGACTCCTCCTTCAAGGTGAGGGTCACCGGCTCCTTCCTGCCCAAAGCGATCAAAAATTCCTCCAGGTGCTGGTACGTCACCGGCTGGGCGGACATCCCCTTGTAGAAGGCCCGCTCCTTTTCCCCTTCTCCCTTCAGCATCTGGCAAAAGTGCCTGTCTGTAAAGATCCGGTATGCCTCCCGAAAATCCCTGCGGGCAATCTGGCAAAACTCATCCAGGGTGTTCACCGTCCCCTGAAAGCTCTGCACCTCCTCCTTCTGGGTGCGGATCTCAAAGGGAATGCGGCATTCCCCAATACTGGTGGTCACACAGAGCCACCCCTTTATCTCGTCTCCCGGCTCCAAGCCAACGGTATCCACCCCGTAGGCCAGACGGACCGTGGTGCCGGAAAACCGGTCCATGGCCGGCACCAGGCGCCTGGATGAGGAGGTCACATACCCTCGCAGCCTTATATTTTCCTCCGTTCCCACATAGATCTCTCCCCGTCTCGTCTCCCCCGCCTTCATGGTCAGCGATATCCTCTCCTGGGAAAAGAGAAGCCTGGGCTGTTCATATGTAAATTTTTCTTTTTGAAGTTCCTCTATTCTTTTCTTCAAGCTCCATCACCCTTCGTCCTTCGTCAATTTTCGGCCTCCTACAGGCGCCGCCTTGTCCTTTTCCAAAGTCAGTCCTTCAGCCAGCCAAGCCGTCCCCTTCCAAACATCCATCCACCGCCTGACTATCTTCCTATTATACCGTCTCCCCCCTCTGATTTCAACAGACACGTGCAGATAATTCCCGGTCCAAAGGTGCCGTTTCCACAGCCAAACAAACACAGACCTGTCGGCCGCAGGACGATGGCCCCCATCCCTTCCGTGATACAGGCACGCAGAGGCCGTCCCAGGCATAAGCTATATAGAAATCCTTTTTGAGGTGCGGATTTGAAGACCTTTTTAAAACCCTTGTCCCTGGCCGAGGAGCGCCACTATCTGGGACTGTGCCGCCAGGGTGACCTGGAAGCCAAAAACATCCTCATCGAACACAATCTGCGCCTTGTGGCCCACGTGGTGAAAAAGTATCAGGGAGGGGGCCAGGAGCTGGACGATCTGATCTCCATCGGCACCATCGGCCTGATCAAGGCCATCACCACCTTTGACGCCTCAAAATCTCCCCGGCTGTCCACCTACGCAGCCCGGTGTATTGATAATGCTATCCTATCACAAATGCGTTTCTGGATGGGCGCCCGCCTCCTTTTTTGCGGATGCGATCACCCCATCCAGCAGCTCCACCTTCTGATCAGACGGGCAGTTCAGCTTCCTGATATAACCATTGACCATGTCAGCGTGGACACCGGCAGCCCGTTTTGCCAATTCACTTCTGCCCTGCTCCGTTTTTGGATAATGGACGGTCACCTGGATGGGAACGCTTTTTCCTGCGATACCACACACCTCCCCTGATGTTCCAGCCTATGAGGAGAAAGCTGTCCACTATTCCCGCAGCGCGGCGCCTGCTGCCATGCCGCGGGCACAGAAGCCTTTTGATACATTTCATTTATTTATGTGCGGCCTTATATCATATTACTGCGGCACATGGTACATCCTAAAATGAGAGGGGACATGAAAATGAGAAAAAACCAGGACTTCATCGCCATCTATTCCCGTAAATCCAAGCTTACGGGAAAAGGAGAAAGTATCGGCAATCAGATCGAGCTTTGTAAGGAATATGCCCGCACGCATTATGGGGAAGAGGCTGCTCAGCATATGAGGATCTACGAAGATGAGGGCTTTTCCGGCGGCAATCTGAACCGCCCTGATTTTCAGAGGATGATGGATGCTGCCAGAAATGGCCAGCTTCAAACGATCATCGTGTACCGCCTGGACCGCATCAGCAGAAGCATCAGTGATTTCTCCGCATTGATCGAGGAGCTGTCCCGTTTCGGTATCTCCTTTGTGTCCATCAAGGAGCAGTTTGACACCAGCAAGCCCATGGGGCGGGCCATGATGTACATCGCATCTGTCTTTTCCCAGCTGGAGCGCGAAACCATCGCAGAGCGCATCCGGGACAACATGCATGAGCTTGCAAAAACCGGACGGTGGCTTGGCGGCACCACCCCCACCGGCTATGCCTCCGAAACCGTGCAAAGCACGGCCATCGACGGCACGCCCCGGAAGATCTGCCAGCTGAAGCTCCTTCCAGAGGAGGCCGGGCTAATCACCACGATCTTTGACCTATATGCAGAAACCGGCTCTTTGACACTGACGGAAGCCACACTGATCAAACAGGGGATCCAGACAAAAAATCATAAATATTTTACCCGCTTTTCCATCAAGGCCATTTTGCAGAACCCCGTCTACATGATCGCGGACGAAGACGCCTATCATTTCTTTATCCAAAACGATGCAAAGCTGTTCTCTGACAAGGAAGCGTTTGACAATATACACGGCATGATGGCTTACAACCGTACGGATCAGGAAAAAGGCAGGGCAACAAAATATCTTCCGCCCAGCGAATGGGTGGTGTCGGTGGGAAAGCATCCGGGCCTGATCCCAGGAAAGGTATGGGTGAAGGCCCAGGAGTCCTTAGACCGCAACCGGTCCAAAGCCTACCGAAGGCCCCGAAGCAACCAGGCGCTGCTGACAGGACTTTTGTTCTGTAAGTGCGGCGGGCGTATGTACCCGAAGATGACCCGGCGAAGGAACGGCGATTCCCCTGCATCCTACACCTATGTGTGCAAAATGAAGGAGCGCAGCCAGCGCTCTGCCTGCGGCAGCAAAAATGCAAACGGGAACGCCCTGGATATGGCCGTCGTCCAGCAGCTCAAAAAACTTTCCGATGATAAAGCCACCTTCATCCGCCAGTTGGAACAAAGCCGAAGGTTTTATACCAGCGAACGCACAGACTGCCAGCAGCGGCTTTCCGATGTGGAAAAAGAAAGGCTGGAAACCGAGAAGAAGATCACGGCCCTGGTGGATTCTCTTGCCGAAATAGGCGACAGCCCTGCAAAAATCTCCGTGACGAAGCGTATCGGGCAGCTGAGCCAGACAGCCCAGTCCTTGGAAAGGCGCATGGAGGAGCTAAGGGAGATGTCTTCCCGCCACAGGCTCAGCCCTGCGGAGCTTCACCGGATGCAGCAGCAGCTGGCGGTATTCCACCACAGTCTGGAGGAAATGACCATCCAGCAGATGCGGGCCGCCATCCCCACCATCGTGCGCCAGGTGATCTGGGACGGAGACAGCGCCCAGGTGGTCCTTTTCGGTGCCCAAAGCGACGGATACCGCACAGAACCGGAAGCTTAGGGCAATATTCCCACCCACCCCTGCCCCCACAGCCGCCAAATTGTAATTTTTGTCTAATTATATCCTCTTCCCGACTTGTGAAATCAAATTTTTCATGATAAAATGATAAAAGTCAAACGAAAAAACACATAGTAAAGTAGAAAAGTGATATATGGATACGATGAAAAAAACAAATGCCGAAACAAACAGTGCAAAGTCACACAAAGCATATTTAGATTCGGAATATGACAGCGTCATCCAGGAGTGCCTGAAGCATATCTACACCACCCCCGATGACCATCAAGCAGTGGAAAAGGTGCTTCGCTGCCTGGGCACTCATTTTGAGTGCGACCGGGTCACATTATTTCTCGCCCGGAATGAGTACTGGATCAGTGCGGAATTTGAGTGGCTAAGCCCCAGCGCTGTCTCCCTAAAGGACAGGATCCAGAACGAGGCTTTGGAATATTTCTCCTGGAACAATGATTTTTTTGCCAGCGGGGAGGCCGTTTTGATGCGGGATCTGGAAAGAATCCGGTCCTCCTGCCCCTCGGCCTATGCTCTGCTGAAATCAAGGCACGTCACCTCCGCCGCCTGCCTTTCCATACTGGTGGAGAACCGCTTTGCGGGGGTGATCAGCATGGAGAACATGAGCCCCTCCAGAGTCATCCCCGCAAAGGACGTACTCAGCGAGATCAACAGCTATATGAAGCCGCTGGTCAAACGGCTCAATATGCTGAGGCAGTTTGAGGCGATGAGCTTCCACGACCCGCTGACCGGCGCCCTCAATCGCAATGCCCTCACAAAATTGTACGACCACCCTCTGATGATGAAATCCGTCGGTATCATATTCTGTGATGTTTCCGGGCTGAAAAGTGTCAACGATACCCAGGGACACAAGGCCGGAGATGAGATGCTCATCCAGTGCTGCCGTCTCATTCAGAAAACGCTTCACACCAGTCTGGTCTACCGTTTCGGCGGGGATGAGTTTCTTGCGCTGTACCATGATGAGCCCAAGGAGCTGGTGGAGAAGGATCTTGAGCAAATGAGACGCAGAGTGGCTACGAACAAGTATCACATTGCCGTGGGCTGTGCATGGTCGGACAAGGCTCCCCTGATGCTCGAGCCGCTGATCTCCATAGCCGATAAGGAGATGTACGCCGATAAACAAAAATATTACAGCACAAGGGATTCCTTTGCCCGCAACTCTGTGGATTCCCAGAATGAATACCAAATCGTTTCCGAGACAAGGAGCAGCTCGGCGTTCCAATATTATCTTGATCATTGCTACTTTGATGCGGAAACACTGATGAACTCCATCATGGTCAACAACCTGAACCAGTTCTTCTATTTTGGAGACATCCGTGCCAACTGCTATTACATTTCCGACCTCATGCGCGACCGCTTCGGCTTCGATTCCAACATTCTTCCAGATCTTCCCCATTTCTGGGAACAGTGTATCTGTGATGAAGAATACAAAAGGATGAACAATATAGAGGTGGAACTGCTTTTTTCGGAAAAGCGGACAAGCTACGAGCTCCTCCATTTGCTGGAGGACGTCTATGGAAATCGTTTCTGGGCTCATAACAGCGGTATCCTCCAGTGGAACGAGGATCAGACGGTACCGCTCTTTATGTCCGGCCGCGTGACCGTGCAGGGAAATAGCTATTCCACCGACCAGATCACCGGCTTCCAAAAGGAGCATAAGGCCGTCGTGAAATTAGCCTTTTTGCAGCACGCCAAGCAGAAAACGGATGTCATAGGATTTTGTCTCAACAACTTTGATAAGATCAACAAGGGCGGCAGCACCTACAAAGGCAATATGCTCCTGTATCACATTGGCACCAGGCTTCTTTCAAAGCTGGGTTCCAAAATGACCTTCTACCGTCTGAGCGACGTGGATTTCATGGCGATCCTGGAACCGGAATTTGCGGACCAAAGCCTTGAGCTGATGGATACCATCCGCCTGATCATCGAAGACGAGTACACGGCGGCTGAGATCTATTTCACGCATTCGGCACAGTTTTCCATACTGCACTATATGTATGACAGCGGAACCGCCCAGGAGTTTATGGAGCTGGTCAACGAAACCATCGACATGGCAAAGCGTACTCCCAATGTGCCTTATGTGACGCTCTCCGATGAACGAAAAAAGAAGGTCGAAGAAACGGAGCAGATGGTCTCCACCCTGTATAAAAATATACACAACAACATGGAAAATTTCCGCATCGTGATCCAGCCCGCCGTCCATGCAAAGACCTATCTTCAGGCGGGAGAGGAGGCGCTGCTGCGCTGGAGATACGAGGGACGGGACATCCCCCTGGAGGATCTGCTGCCTCTGCTGGAAAGAGAGGGGCTCCTGGTCGGCATCGACCGCTGGGTGATCGAGCAGACCATCTGTGAGGGCACCAGGCTTAAGGACTGCGCCAAGGATTACATCCTCACCTTCAACATCAGCCATCAGGTATGTCAGAGCAAGGGCTTTACGGATTTTCTCGACCAGACGCTCCGCCGCTATGGCATGGACGACCATCAGTTTTTCGCGGAGCTGTACGAAACGCACATGCTCACCCATACGGAAAGCGTTACGGAATTTATCAAATTCTGCAAAAAGCTGGGCATCCAGATCACCCAAAAGGGCTTTGGTTCACTCAATTCTCTCTTCCATGTGGGTATGCACAGCGATACGGACGTGCTCAAGCTGGGCCTGTCCCTTCTGGAGACCATGGGCACGAAGGAAGACCAGATGAAATGCCTTCAGTCCCTGGTTTACCTCTGCCATAAGTTTGGCAAAAAATTGTGCGTCACGGAGGTGGAGAATAAGGAAGACAACGACATGGTCGTCGCCAGCGGATGCGATTACATCCAGGGCTACTACCATCACTGTCCCATGGAGCTGTCAGAGCTGTATGACTTTCTTCTCAATTAAGCATTTGTGAGAGGATAGCAAATGAACTGCTCATGCTCCTCCGTTCCCGGAAGAAATATGCCCGGGAGGTTTCTCTGTATGAACCCATCGGAACGGATAAGGAGGGGAACGAGATCAGCCTGCTGGACGTGATCGAGGGCCCCGCCTGCGACATGGCGGAGGAATACGCCACCCGGGAAAACATCCGCCGCCTCATGTCTTCCATCCGGGACGCCCTTTCCCCGAAGGAGCTTCAGGTGATCTGCTGCCGCTTCGGCCTTTTCGGGGAAGAGGAGAAGACTCAGCGGGAGATCGCCCGGACCCTTGGCATCAGCCGCTCCTATGTCTCCCGGATCGAGAAGAACGCCCTGCTGAAGCTGCGCAGGCTCTTCCCCCAGGAGGAGCTCCCCAGAGGCTGATCTCACGTCCCGGCTCCTGCCAAGGGGCAAAGGCCCCAGGCTCGCCGGTTTTATCCCAAAAACGCCGCCGACAATTTTTGTCAGCGGCGTTTTTTCATGCCTTTTCCCAGCCGGCCCTCCGTGTCCCAAAAACAGGACTGGAGAGATGACCTAGTCTTCCTCTCTTCTCAGTATATCGTAAGGCTCCACAGGCGCCCCCACATCCACATACAGCTTTTGCTGGGCGTGAGGGGCGCTGTCCACCTGACTGCCATCCTCATCATAGATGGCCCTCACCTTCACGGAAAGGTTTTCTCCATTGGGCTTCATAAGCTCTATGGTCTCTCCCTGGACAAACTTGTTCTTCTGGGTGATCTGGGCAAAGCCTCTCCCATCCACAGCCTCCACATATCCCAAATACGTATATTCCTTCACATAGGTGCTGCTTCCATAGATCTGGGCCGTCTCATCCGGCTTCCCATAGAAAAAGCCGGTAGTAAACTGGCGGTAGGTGCAGCTGGCGATCTGCTCCTGGTACCAGGGCATATTCTCCCTGTATTTTTCCAGGCTCTCCTTATAATCATCGATGGCCTTTCGGTAGGTTCTGGCCACCGTGGCCACGTAGAGGGCCGTTTTCATCCTGCCCTCGATCTTCAGACTGTCAATACCGCTTTCCAGCAGCTCGTCCATATGCTGGATCATGCAAAGATCCTTGGAATTAAAAATGTAGGTTCCCCTCTCATTTTCATAAACCGGCATGTATTCTCCCGGCCGCTTCTCCTCCACGATGGAATACTTCCACCGGCATGGGTGGGTGCAGGCTCCCTGATTGGCATCCCTTCCCGCCATGTAGTTGCTGAGAAGGCACCGCCCAGAATAAGAAATGCACATGGCCCCGTGAACGAAGGTTTCGATCTCCATGTCCTCCGGGATGTGCCTGCGGATCTGGCGGATTTCCTCCAGGGAGAGCTCCCTGGCGGTGACCACCCGCTTCGCCCCCAGGGCATACCAAAAACGGAAGGTTTCATAATTGGTATTGTTGGCCTGAGTGCTGATATGCCTCTCGATCTCGGGGCATATCTCTTTTGCATAGGTGTAGATCCCCGGATCGGCTATGATCAGGCCATCCGGCCCTATCTCCTTCAGCTCCTCCAGATATGACTTCACGCCCTCAAGGTCTCCATTGTGAGCCAGGATGTTCACGGTCACATAAACCTTTACCCCGTGGTGGTGGGCAAACCGAATGCCCTCCTCCATGTCCTGACGGGAAAAGTTCTTCGCCTTGGCCCGCAGCCCAAAGGCCTCCCCGCCGATGTACACCGCATCCGCACCGTAGATCACGGCGATTTTCAAAACCTCCAGACTGCTGGCCGGCACTAATAGCTCTACTTTTCGCATGTTCTATTTCCCTTTCTTTACACTGACCGTCACCCCGTCTCCCAGGGGCAAAATGGCGGTCTCCAACAGGGGATGGTGTTTCAGCTGGTACAGGTATTCCCTCATCCGTTTGTAAATGGTACGATTCCTCCGCTCCACGATGTAGTGGGACTGGATGAGATCCCCCTCCTGGAGGACGTTGTCCGACACAAGGAGCCCGCCGGGCCTTAACAGGCGCAGAACCTCCGGCAGCCAGTTGATATACTGTCCCTTTGCCGCATCCATAAAGATCATATCAAACTCCTGCTCCAGCCCTGGCAGCAGCTCCTTCGCATCCCCCTCCAAAAGAGTGATCTGGGACTGACGCCCCGCCCTTTGAAAGTTTTCTTTTGCCAGGGCGATCCGCTTCTCATAGTTCTCAATGGTGACGATTTCCAGCTCCCTGGGACCGTATTCACACATAAGAAGTGTGGAGAAGCCTATGGCTGTCCCCACCTCCAAAATTTTCCCCGGCCTGTGCATGGCCAGAAGCACCTTTATGAAGCTCTGCATTTCCCTGCGGATGATGGGAACCCTCGTCCTGACGGCATACTGCTCCAGCTCCTCCAGGAAGGGGGTGTTCCCCTTATCCAAAGAGTTGATGTAGGTACGCATCCGCTCTTCCACGATCACGAAGCACTGACTCCTTCCTGCTCCACGTCCCCGGCCAGGATCCCCATGATCCTGGTAGGGGTGTAGGCCGTACTCAAAAGATATGTCCCCGGCTTCAGCTCTCCTTTGTAATTGGACAGCTTTTCCTGTATGTAAAAGACCTTGGCGTCCTGGATCAGACCTTTGCTCTCCAAAGTCTTCCCGATGTCGTACACGGAATCCCCTTCCTGCACGACCACTGCGACCTCCTGTCCCTCGCCGGGGCTCATAGCCTGCTGGTTAAAAATGTTATAGCCAAACCCGTATGTCGTCTTGCCTACCCAGAAGATCAGCATGGCCACACATACATAGAGGGCGGCACGGAACACGCCTCCCGCAATGACCAGGCCGGCCTTTCCCACCTTGCTTCCCATTTTACCTCCTAACCGCCTGGCAAACGCAGGCTTTCTGGCGTACCCTGTCCCTTTAAAACTCCGGGATCTCCATCTGAATCCCCTCGGTGATTTTTTCGCAGATCCGCTGCGTCAGCTTGCACAGGGCAAGCTCCGCATCCAGATAGGCGTTGACCTGGGGGATCCGGCGAAGCTCCTTGGACTCATTGGCCAAGCGCTCCACCACCTGGATCAGCTCTTCCCGGTTGGACTCGTTCTGCAGGCGGAAGTTGTTGGCCCGGAACTGATGGACCCTGTCCCTCAGCTCCGGATCCTGCTCCAGAAGCTCCTCCTGCATCCGGTATTTTTGGTACTCCTCACTGTTTTTTACCGCATCCAGCAGTGCGTCGATGCTTCTTTTGATCTCCTCCATGACTTATGCCTCCATGATGATGGGAAGGATCATGGGACTCCTCTTGGTACGCTTCCACAGATAATCGCTCAAAGCGTCCTTGACGCTGGTCTTGATCTTGCCCCAGTCCGTCATCCCCTTGTCCAGGCAGGACTCCAGGGCATTTTCCACGACCTCCCGGGCACGACCCATCAGATCCTCAGATTCCCGTACATAGACAAATCCCCTGGAAACAATGTCCGGCCCCGCCATCACAACGTTGCTGTGGCGCTCCAAGGTCATGACCACGATCATAATACCGTCCTCCGCCAAATGCTGGCGATCCCGCAGGACGATGTTGCCCACGTCGCCTACGCCCAGGCCGTCCACAAGGATCCCCCCCGTGTGAACATGTCCCGTCACGGCCGCACCCTGTCCATCCATCTCCAGAACGTTTCCAGAGGACAGGATGAAGATATTTTCATTGGAGTAGCCCAGCTCCTCCACAATATGCTTCTGTGCCGTCAGATGGCGGTACTCGCCGTGAACCGGAATGGCATACTTGGGACGTACCAGAGAATAGAGCAGCTTGATCTCCTCCTGGCAGGCATGTCCGGAGACATGGGCGTCCTGGAAGATCACCTTGGCTCCCTTCATGGACAGCTCGTTGATCACCTTTGACACCGCCTTTTCATTGCCGGGAATGGGGTTTGAGCTGAAGATGATGGTATCGTTGGGCTTGATGGTGATCTTTTTGTGTATATTTGCCGCCATGCGGGAAAGAGCCGCCATGGACTCTCCCTGGCTTCCAGTGGTGATCAGCACCACCTGCTCGTCAGGATAATTTTTCACCTGGTCGCTCTCGATCAGCGTCTGGTCCGGCACCCTCAGGTAGCCCACCTCCGAGGCCGTGGTGATCACATTGACCATGCTCCGCCCCTCCACGGCCACCTTCCTGCCGAAGCGGTAAGCCGTGTTGATGATCTGCTGCACCCGGTCCACATTGGAGGCAAAGGTGGCGATGATGATGCGGGAGGTCCTGTGCTCGTTGAAAAGGTTGTCAAACACATGACCCACGGTGCGCTCCGACATGGTAAAGCCCTGGCGCTCCGCATTGGTGCTGTCGCACATCAGAGCCAGCACTCCCTTTTTCCCGATCTCCGCAAAGCGCTGAAGGTCGATGGCGTCTCCAAACACCGGCGTATAA
Source organism: Eubacteriales bacterium (assembly GCA_030533315.1). The sequence goes on along the minus strand of JAUNJL010000018.1, from coordinate 13,923 downwards.
TCCACCTTGAAGTCTCCCGTGTGGACGACAATGCCTACCGGAGAGTAGATGGCCAGGGCGGAGGCATCCTGGATACTGTGATTCGTCTTGATAAACTCAATGGAAAAGTCTCCCAGGTTGATCACCTGTCCGTGCTTGACCTCCTTCAGCTTGGTGGAGCGCGTCAGATTGTGCTCCTTCAGCTTATTTCCGATCAGGGCAAGGGTCAGCTTGGTGGAGTAGATGGGGACGTTGATCTCCTTCAGCACATACGGCAGGGCGCCGATGTGATCCTCGTGGCCATGGGTGATCACAAAGCCCTTGACCTTGGACGCATTCTCCTTCAGGTAGGTCACGTCGGGGATGACCAGGTCGATCCCCAGCATATCATCCTCCGGGAAGGAAAGCCCGCAGTCCACCACCACGATGCTGTCCTCATATTCAAAGGCGGTAATGTTCATACCGATCTGCTCCAAACCTCCCAGGGGAATGATCTTCAGCTTGGCTGCCCCGGGCGCTCCCTTACGGCCGCGCTTGCCGGCGCTCTTCACAGGAGCCTTGTAGGGTGCCTTTACTGGCTTTTCCAAAGCCGCCTGCTTCGGGGCGCTCTTTACAGGGGCTTTTGCCTGGCTTTTCTGCGGCGGCCTGCTTCCGCTCTGTTTTGGTCTGTATTTGTAATTTTTTCTGGACGTCTGTTTTTTTGTTCCGAACATGGCAGCCGGTTCCTGTCCGCTGCCGCTTTGATTATTATATTCGCTCTTCAATCAATATTCCTCCATATTTTTGCGCAGTCCTGCCCCTTCTCTTCCTACGGACCCACACGGTCCCGGGCATACTGCCTCTTCTCACTGGCAAAGCCCTTCCTTTGCCACTCTCATTGCGTGATAAAAAAGCAGGCCGTTTCTTCTCCGCCCTTTTGGGGGATCCTCCTCCCCTTTGAAAAATCTTCCAGGCAAAGCTTCCTGCTACTTTATCCTTACGGTTTTTTCCGCTGCGTCTCCAGGGGAAGGCAACGCCCCCAGACACCCGCAGTCCTCCTTTTTTCAGTCACACCTAAGAGGTTCCTTCGCTCCATGCGGAAGAACCGATGTCATCTCTTTGTCCACCTGCAAAAGACTCCGCCTTTGCAGACACAGGCAGCCGCCTCCCCGCCCCGGCCCTCTCCCGGCCTTCGGCACAGGGGATCAATCCCGCCTACACCGGCTCAATATCCACCTCGTCCTCCAATATCTGTGCGAACACGCCGGAGATCGCTCTTTGCTCCTCCTCGTCCTCCACCATCTCGTAGCAGGCTTCCTCCTCGCCGTCCTTCGTCACGTCCTTGAAAATATAGGCGTTCGCCTCGTCCTCCAAAGAATCGGACACCAGGAGATAAGTGATCCCCGAAATCGTGGTCTGCTCCTCCACGTAGAACTCAACCGCACCATCCTCTGTCTGAAACTTAATCTTCTCCATGGATCTCTTCCTCTTCTCTGCTCTTCCCGTCCGTCTCCCGGGCTTTTTTGATCGCCAGGCAGTCCAGATAGCCCTGCAAGATCAAAACAGCCGCCAGCTCGTCCAGGTATTGCTTGCGGTTTTCCCGACGCACCCCGGCCTCCATCAATGTCCTGTTGGCCTCCACGGTGGTCAGCCGCTCGTCCCAAAGCACCACCGGCAGACCGGTGCGCCTTTTTACCATCTCAGTAAATTCCTGGGTCTTCCTTGCCCGCTCCCCAATGGTGTTGTTCATGTTCTTCGGATATCCCACCACGATGCTCTCCGCCTGGTACTCCGAAGCCAAAGCCTCGATCCGGGCCAGTGTCCGGCGCAGCTTGTTCTCCTGATCCCTCCAGATCGTCTCCAACCCCTGAGCAGTCAGACCCATGGGGTCGCTCACCGCCACCCCCACGGTTTTGGAGCCATAATCCAATCCCAAAACTCTCATGGTCATCCTTCCCAGGATCGGTTCTTGATATACTCGGTAAGAAGCTCCTCCACCAGCTCGTCCCGCTCCACCTTCATGATCATGCTTCTCGCGCCCTTATGGCTGGTGATGTAAGTAGGATCTCCTGACATGATGTAGCCCACGATCTGATTGACCGGATTGTAGCCTTTCTCCTCCATTGCATTGTACACCAGATCCAGGATCTCCTTAACCTCCAGATCCTGATCCGGCTTTGCCCTGAAATATTGGGTGTTCCCCAGATTGTTCTCTGCCATTATCTTTCACGTCCTTACAATTATTTCGCCGCTGGCTTCCACTTGCGGCAGCCCCTGTTCTCTTCTATTCTAATATAATTCTCTGTAAAATACAATCAAAACTTTACCGGATGGCCTTTCCCAGAAGCGTATGCTCCTCCAAAAAGCCTTCCGCCTGGACCCTGCAGATGTCATTCACCTCCCAGCCATCCCCTTTTTCTATGGCGGTGCGGACATATTCCCGGCTGTGTCCCACAAGATATTGCTGTCCGCCCACCTGGATCTCCTCCTCCAGAAGAACCTCCAGCGTTCTGCCCAGCAGGGAGCTTTCATAATCCCGGGCGTGACGGTGATGGAGGGCCAGCATCCGGTCGCTCCTCTCCCCCTTGACCTGCTCCGAAACCTGGCCTTCCATGGCGGCCGCACGGGTTCCCTGGCGGCGGGAATACTTAAACACATGGGTTTCATAAAAGCCGATGGAATCCACGAAATCCAGAGAAGCCTCAAATTCCTCCTGGCTTTCCATGGGAAAGCCCACAATGATATCCGTCGTCAGGGCCGGCCTGTCATAAACACTGCGCAGAAGGCGGCAGCTTTCCCGAAACTGCCCGCTGTCATACCTTCGGTTCATCCGCTTCAGCGTTTCATCACATCCGCTCTGGAGGGACAGATGAAAATGAGGACAAACCTTGGGAAGACCTGCGATCTCCCTGGCAAACTCCTCCGTGACCACTCTGGGCTCCAGAGAGCCCAGACGGATACGGCGGATCCCCTCCACCTGGTGAACCCTTTTGATCAGGGACAGAAGGCTCTCTCTTTTTTCCTCCGGAAAATCCGCTCCATAGGAGCTTAGGTGAATCCCGGTCAGCACCACCTCCTGATAGCCAGCCTTGGACAGGGCCTCCACCTCCCGGATCACCTGCGGAATCTCCCGGCTCCTCACCCGCCCCCTGGCGTAGGGTATGATGCAGTAGGAGCAGAACTGATTGCAGCCGTCCTGCACCTTCAGGTAAGCCCGCACGTGCTCCGCCGTGCGCTGGATGGAAAGCGTCTCGTATTCCCGGGTCTCGTTGATCTCGATCACGTCCGACTGCTTCCTGCGCTCCCTTTCATATTCCTCCAGGGCTTCCACCAGATTCTTTTTTCGGTTGTTTCCCAGGATCAGATCCACCGCCTCGTCGGCGTCCAGGTTTTCTTTTCCAGTCTGTGCGTAACAGCCGGTGGCCACCACGATGGCCTCCGGGTTCATTTTTTTTGCCTTGTGGAGCATCTGACGGGATTTGCGGTCCGCAATGTTCGTCACGGTGCAGGTATTGATCACATAGACGTCGGCGCCCGGCTGAAAGGGAACGATCTCGTAGCCGGCCTGCTCCAAAAGCTGCTGCATGGCGTCCACCTCGTAGGCATTTACCTTGCAGCCTAAATTGTGTAATGCAGCCTTTTTCTTCATAGTCTCCTTTCAATTTCGTAAAAACTTTATACATTTTCACTAATTCTTCAAAATTTTTTTATCTCTTTTCACCTTGACTTTTCCCAGGGGTACAGGTAAGATGAAAACTGTAGGGACGCCGTAGTTCCGGCATTTGCCATAGCTGCGGCAGCAAACAATACTTCAAGGGAGGTTATCACAATGAAAACAGCAAAAATCTCACTTAACTCTATCGATAAAGTGAAAGCATTTGTAAATGAGATCAGTAAATTTGACTGCGATTTCGACTTGGTTTCCGGCAGATACGTGATCGACGCAAAGTCCATCATGGGAATCTTCAGCCTGGATCTATCCAAGCCTATCGACCTGAACATCCACGCTGACGGAACGGTTCTTGACAGCGTTATGGAGATCATTCAGAAATATATCGTCGAGTGATGACAGCCGGGGGAACTGCTTGCAGTTCCTCTTTTTTCGCCGTTACCGAATCTCTATCACCTCTGTGGTCTCAATGGCCGTCCTCATCATTTCTTCGATCTTCTCCGACAGCTTTTTCTCTGAGCGCTGGATGGCCTGGACGTTCGGCTTCGTCACGGGGTGCTTTGCCACAAAGATGGTGCAGCAGTCCTCGTAGGGAAGGACCGAGGTGTCATAGGTGCCGATCTTCCAGGATCGCTCCACGATCTCCTGCTTGTCAAAGCCGATGAGGGGGCGGTATACCGGCAGGGTACAGACCTCATTGGTCGCCGCAAGGCTTTGAAGGGTCTGGCTGGCCACCTGACCGATGCTCTCTCCCGTGATCAAGCCCAGACATTGATCCTTCTTTGCAAAATGCTCTGCCAGGCGCATCATGTATCTGCGCATGATGATGGTCAGCTCGTCATGGGGGCACTGGTCATAGATGTAAAGCTGGATGTCCGTAAAATTCACCACGTGAAGACGGATGGGGCCGCTGTACCTGGCCACCAGCCTTGCCAGATCCACCACCTTCTGTTTTGCCCTCTCGCTGGTGTAAGGGGGCGCATGAAAGTACACCGCCTCCAGCTTTACACCCCGCTTTGCGATCATGTAACCGGCAACCGGGCTGTCGATCCCTCCGGACAGCAGCAGCATGGCCTTTCCGTTTGTCCCCACAGGCATTCCTCCCGGTCCCTTGATGGCCTGGGAATACACGTAGATCTTCTCCCGGATCTCCACGGAAAGAGTCAGCTGAGGCTCGTGGACGTCCACCTTCGCCTTGGGAAAGTGATCCAGTATGGCGCCGCCCAGATCTGCGCTCACCTCCATGGAGGTCATGGGATAGCTTTTTTTTGCCCTCCTCGTATACACCTTAAAGGTTCCCTCATAATCAGGATGTACTGCCCGCATATAATCCACCACGTCGGCAGCCAGCTGGGAAAATCCCCCATCCTCATAGATCACGGCAGGACAGATATACACGATCCCAAACACTCTCTGGAGAGCTGCGATGGTCTCATCAAAGTCATAGACGTCCGGGCAGAACACATACACCCTGCCCTGCTCCTTCACCACCTGAAAGTCCCCCTCCACCTGGGATAAGGCGCCCTTCATCTGCCGGACAAGGGCATCCTCGAACAGATAACGGTTCTTGCCCTTGATCGCAATCTCTGCGTACTTGATCAATAATGCATGAAAAATCATAGTTTCTCCTTTATTGCCCACGGTTTTTGGGCATCCTGGTACACTGCGTGTTTCTCCTTTATTACTCTCTATTCCTATTCCTACAAGACGAAGCTACCGTCTGGCGTATCTGCGCAGCATGGGAAGCAGCTCCTTCAAAACCTCCAGGCAGCAGTCCACCTCCTCGGCAGTGTTTTCCCTGGAAAAGCTGAAGCGCACCGTGCTTTCCATCTGCTCCTTCGCCATTCCCATGGCCGACAAGGTCCTGCTGGCCCTCCTCTTGTGGCTGGAGCAGGCGCTCCCCGCAGACACATAGATCCCTCGCTCCTCCAGAGCATGAAGGAGCACCTCGCTTCGGACTCCCTGAAAACTGGCGCTCAGGATATGGGGCGCTCCCTCCCTCAGGGCCATTCCGTTGACCGTCACGCCCTCCAGACCAGAAAGCCCTTCCGCCAGCCGCTCCTTCAGCTGGTACATATGCTCCACATTGCCGTCCAGGCATTCATAGGCCAGCTCTGCCGCCAAACCAAGCCCCGCAATCCCGGGAACATTGTCCGTGCCGGAGCGCATCCCCCCCTGCTGACCTCCTCCCAGGATCTGGGGAGCAACCTTTGCCCGGCTGTCGATATACAAAAATCCAACTCCCTTTGGCCCGTGGATCTTATGGCTGCTGACGGACAGAAGATCGATCCCCAGCCTCTTTGGAAGGATCCGGTATTTCCCAAAGGCCTGAATGGCATCCACGTGAAACAGCGCCTTCGGGCTTTTTTTGCGGATCAGCCTTCCGATCTCCTCCACGGGCATGACGGCCCCCACCTCATTGTTTACGTACATGACCGAAACCAGGATGGTGTCCTCCCCCAAGGCATCCTCAAGGGCGGAAAGCTTTACCACGCCCCTTTCGTCCACGGGAAGAACCGTCACCTGGCAGCCCATCTCCTTCAGACGCAAAACGGGCTGTTCCACCGCCGGGTGCTCCACCGCCGTGGTAATGATGTGGTTTCCAGACCTTCTGTTTGCCTGAACACCTCCAAAAAGGGCAAGGTTGTTGGACTCCGTACCGCCGGAGGTAAAGAGGATCTCCTTCTCCTGGACCTTCATGATCCTGGCCAGGCGGCTGGCCGCCTCCTTCACGTACCGCTCGGCCTCCACGCCCTTTTGATGCATGGCGGATGGATTTCCATAATCCTCCACCATAAGCTTGTATACCAGCTCCGCCACCTCCGGGTAACATCTGGTAGTGGCCGAATTATCAAAATATGCTTCCATGTTTTCCCCTTTCCAAGCTCCGTCGGCTTTGCCCTTTCACGGCGGCTCCTAAGCCCCCTCCTCTGCAGCCGCCTCCAGCAAAAGCATGAGAGCCGAGAGAACGGCCAGACCAGCCGTCTCCGTGCGCAGGATTCGCTTTCCCAGGGTCACCGCCTTTGCGCCTGCCTCCCTGGCCAGCTCCACCTCCGCTTCCTCGAAGCCTCCCTCCGGGCCAATAAAAATTCCCACACTCTGTCCCGGATGGACGGACTCCAAAAGCGCTCTTGTCCTTTGCATCCCTTCCGCATTTTCGTAGGGGATCAAAAGCAGGTCCAAATCCCCCGCCATGGCCAGGGCCTTTTGGTAGGTCATGACCGGAAATACTTGGGGTACCAGCATCCGTTTGGACTGCTTTGCCGCACTCTCCGAAATCTGCTGCCACCGGGCAGCCTTTTTTTCACTCTTTTTAGGGTCCAGCCTCACCACGCACCGCTTTGTCTCCACAGGGACGATGGCGTAGGCTCCCAGCTCCACAGCCTTTTGGATAATCAGCTCCATCTTGTCTCCCTTGGGAAGCCCCTGGAATAGATAGATCCTGCTTTTCAGCTCATAATCCGCCTTTCTGGCTTCCTGGATCTGCAGAAGGGCCTCCTCCCGTTCAAATCCCAGAAGGGTGCAGCGATACTCCTGATTCCCCCCACCGCTGATCCAGACCTCATCTCCCTTTTTCATACGGAGGACGTTCTTCATGTGGTTCACATCCCCGCCGCCGATGTGGATCTCTCCTCTTTCCAGAAGGATCTCATGGGGCTGTGCAAAAAAACGCTGCATGGCTTATTCCTTTCTAGCAGTCACGGACACCCACTCACCCTGGCTCGTCACCTCCACCAAAGTCAGCCCCGCATCCTTTACCGCCTTCACCACGTCCTCCTCCTTCACGTCCAGGATACCGGAGGTGATGTAATAGGCTCCCCGTTTCATCTGGCGCACGATCACCGGCGTCAGCAGGACAAGGACGTCCGCCAGGATGTTCGCCGTCACGATGTCGTACTTTTCAAATCCCACCTGCTCCTGCACCTGGGCATCGTCGATGATGTTTCCGATCAGCATATCAAAATCCTCGTGGGCGATCCCGTTGGCCTCTTTGTTATCCGCCACTGCCGGGACCGCACAGGGATCCAGATCCGTTCCCACCACATGCTTTGCGCCCAGCTTCAGGGCGGCAATCCCAAGGATACCGCTTCCGGTCCCCACGTCCAGCAGGCAGGTGTCCTCTCTCACATATTTTTTCAGCTGGCGGAGCACCAGCTGGGTCGTTTCGTGCATACCGGTCCCAAAGGCCGTGCCCGGGTCAATATGGAGGATCATCTTGTCCCGGTCCTCCTCCTTTACCTCCTCCCAGGAAGGCACGATCAGGATGTCGTCCACATAAAACTGGTGAAAATACTCTTTCCAATTATTGATCCAGTCCTTGTCCTCGGTCTGGGATTCCTCTATGGAGCCCTCCCCGATATCCTGGTAGCTCCTCACCTCCAGAAGGACCTGACGGACATTTTTCAGGATCTCCTCCTTGTCCGCATCCTCCTCCAGATAAAAATTCAGGTAGGCGATACCATCATCCTCCGGCCCCTCCGGCATGATGTCCACGAACATCTGGGCCTTATCCTCATCCGTCAGGGGCTGTTTGTCCTGGATCTCCACCCCCTCGATCCCAATATCCGCCAATGCGGAAATGATCACGTCCTCTGCCTCTGTTTTTGTTTTAATGGTAAAACGATTCCATCTCATAAGCTTCTCACTCCAATCTGCCATGACTTTCCACAGGCACTATTTTTTATCATACAATACTCCGAAAAAAAAGAAAAGAGGGATTTCCTCTTTTCTTTTTTCTGCTGCCTGTAAAAATCCTCAAAAGCCCTCCGGGGCGGCGGGATCCTCCCCCGCCCTCATCCCCTTTTGGGATCATGCAGCCAGCGCCCGGACTCGCCGGGAGCTCTGACTATTCCAGGCTTTCCTTGATCTTATCCATAAAACTCTTCTTCTTCGGCTTCTCACCAGACTCGGGCTTGGATGAGGAAGGACGATTGCCGCAGGCCTCGTCGAAGCGGCGGAGAGCCTCCTTTGCCTCCTCATTAAGGTTCGTGGGAACCTGGACCACCAGGGTGACAAAATGATCGCCCCGGACGGCTTTATTCCGAAGGGAGGGCACACCCTTCCCTTTCAAGCGAATACGGGTGTCCGTCTGGGTGCCGGGCTTGATCTCGTAGGAGATCATCCCATCCACCGTGTTGATCTGTACGTCTCCTCCCAGAGCTGCCTGTGCATAGGTGATGGGCGCCGTGGAATAAATATTGGTATCCTGTCTCTGGAAAATCGGATGTCGGGCAACATTCACCTCCACAAGGAGATCCCCCCTGGGTCCTCCATTCAGGCCTGGCTCCCCCTTGTCCCGAATGCGGATGCTCTGTCCGTTGTCAATACCGGCTGGTACCGTGACGGAGATCTTCTTGCGGCTGGAGGTGTAGCCGGTGCCCCTGCAGTCCGGACATTTGTCCTTGATGATCTTTCCGGTACCATTACACTCGGGACAGGTCTGAACGTTGCGCACCATGCCAAAGAGAGACTGCTGCGTGTACACCACCTGTCCCTCTCCGTTACACTTTGGACAGGTCACGGGAGAGGTTCCCGGCTTCGCCCCCGTGCCGTGGCAGGAGGTGCACTCATCCTTCAAGGTGATCTCCAGCTCCTTTTCGCATCCGAAAACGGCCTCCTCAAAGGTAATGTTGATCCTGGCCCGAAGACTGGCCCCCTTGGAGGGTCCATTGTTGGGACGTCTCCGCCCGCCGCCTCCAAAAAGATCCCCGAACAGATCTCCGAAAATATCACCCATGTCCATACTGCCGGAGAAGTCAAAGCCGCCAAAGCCACCGGCTCCTCCCCCGTTTTCAAAGGCCGCATGACCAAACTGATCGTACTGCCTCCTCTTGTCCGGGTCACTTAATACGCCGTATGCCTCCGTGGCCTCCTTAAACTTTTTCTCTGCCTCCTGGTCTCCCGGATTCACATCCGGATGATACTTTTTGGCCAGCTGCCGGTAAGCCTTTTTCAGGGTCGCATCATCCGCATTTCTGTCCACTCCCAGGACTTCATAGTAATCTCTTTTATCAGCCATGATCCTCTTTTCCTAACTCTTTGTATGTTTATGTGAACAATCCGCATTGCCCGGTCCTTTCGGGCCGGGCGCAATACGTCATTTCGATCGTTACGGCCTCTGCCCCTTCCCAAAGTGCTGAAAGACTCTCCTTCCAGCGCTCCTGGTCAGGCCCCCGCCTCCGGCAAAGGACATCAAGCCTGCCGGATGCGGGAGATGGATCCCTGCGGCGGCCGCCAGGCATCCATGCTGCACAGACACCTGACCCGCTGCCCGAAGAGACCCTCCCCGCCGTCATCGGTCGCAACTGCTTCTTTGATTGAGATTGATTTATACTTCCTTGTAATCGGCGTCCACAACGTCGTCGTAGCCTGCCTCGTTTCCACCCTGGGAAGCTCCTCCCATATCCGGGCCGGCCTGAGGACCGCCCTGGGGATTCTGCGCCTCATACATCTTTGCGAACAGCTTCTGGGCGCTTTCCATCATCTTCTCCTGTGCAGCCTTGATCTCGCCAACCTGTGCATCCGTCATCCCCTCTGGGTCTTCGGCCTTTGCAAGAAGATCCTTCAATGCGTTCAGGTCTGACTCCACAGCCGCCTTATCACCGGCCTCCAGCTTGTCGCCGGCCTCCTTCAGGGCATTCTCCACCTGGAATACCATGGAATCTGCGTTGTTCTTTGTATCAATGGCCTCCTTGCGCTTCTTGTCCTGCGCCTCGAACTCAGCGGCCTCCTTCACAGCCTTCTCGATCTCGGCGTCGGACATGTTGGAGCCTGCAGTGATGGTGATGTGCTGCTCTTTTCCGGTTCCCAGATCCTTGGCGGATACGTTTACGATACCGTTTGCGTCAATGTCAAAGGTAACCTCGATCTGAGGAACGCCCCGGCGTGCTGGCGGGATACCATCCAGACGGAACTGGCCTAAGGACTTGTTGTCCCTTGCAAACTGACGCTCACCCTGCACCACGTTGATGTCCACGGCGGTCTGGTTGTCAGCTGCTGTGGAGAAGATCTGGCTCTTCTTGGTGGGGATGGTAGTGTTCCTCTCGATCAGGCGGGTAGCAATGCCTCCCATGGTCTCGATGGAGAGGGAAAGGGGCGTCACGTCCAGAAGGAGGATGTCCCCTGCTCCGGCCTCGCCAGCCAGCTTACCGCCCTGTACGGAAGCTCCGAGAGCCACGCACTCGTCCGGGTTCAGAGTCTTGCTGGGCTCCTTGCCTGTCAGCTGTCTCACCTTATCCTGAACGGCCGGAACACGGGTGGAACCGCCTACCAGCAGCACCTGGCCAAGCTCGGACGCATTCAGTCCGGCATCGGCAAGCGCCCGCTTCACAGGCTCTGCCGTCTTTTCCACCAGGTCATGTGTCAGCTCGTCAAATTTTGCCCTTGTCAGGTTCATGTCAAAATGCTTCGGTCCCTCTGAGGTCGCCGTGATGAAGGGAAGGTTGATGTTCGTGGTGGTTGCGGAGGAAAGCTCCTTCTTTGCTTTCTCCGCTGCCTCCTTCAGTCTCTGAAGAGCCATCTTATCCCCGCTCAGATCCACGCCTTCCATCTTTTTGAACTCAGCAAGCATGTAGTCCGTGATCCTCTGGTCAAAATCATCGCCGCCCAGACGGTTGTTTCCAGCCGTGGAAAGAACCTCGATCACACCATCGCCAATCTCAATAATGGAAACGTCGAAGGTACCGCCGCCCAGGTCGTACACCATGATCTTCTGCTCTTTCTCATTGTCAAGGCCATAGGCAAGAGCCGCTGCGGTAGGCTCGTTGATGATACGCTTCACGTCAAGTCCGGCGATCTTTCCGGCATCCTTGGTGGCCTGGCGCTGTGCGTCATTGAAGTATGCGGGAACGGTGATCACGGCCTCTGTAACGGCCTCTCCCAGATATCCCTCCGCATCCTTTTTCAGCTTCTGAAGGATCATTGCGGAAATCTCCTGGGGAGAATACTTCTTGTCATCAATGGTCACCCGATAATCGGAGCCCATCTCCCTTTTAATGGAAGAGATGGTCTTCTCCGCATTGGTAACTGCCTGACGCTTCGCAGGCTCACCCACGAGACGCTCTCCGGTCTTTGTAAAGGCCACCACGGACGGCGTGGTCCTGGAACCCTCTGTATTTGCAATAACGGTAGGCTGGCCACCCTCCATAACGGCGACGCAGCTGTTTGTAGTACCTAAGTCAATACCAATAATCTTACCCATGATCATTTTCCTCCTGTTATCAATTTCTATGGAAGCATCCATTGTTGATCGTTTCTGTCATTTCATCTATATAAAACGCCCAGTCCTTTCTGGACGGCGCTGACCCGATCCTTCTGCCCCGGCCCGGTCTTGGTCCAAGGGTCTAATTCGCCACCTTTACCATACTGTGGCGCACCACGAAGTCCTTGTAGGTGTAGCCCTTCTGAAACTCCTCCACTACTTCATTCTCACCGGCGTTCTCGTCCTCCACATGCATCACCGCATTGTGGAAATCCGGATCAAACTGCTTTCCAACGGCCTCAATGGGCTTTACCCCCACCTCTTCCAGGGCCGTCATCAGCTGCTTGTAGATCATCCTCATGCCCTCTGCAAAGGCATCCTCCTGGGGTGCCTGCGCAAGACCTCTCTCAAAGCTGTCCACCACGGGAAGCATCTTCTCCACGATGTCCCTGGCGCCGATCACGTACATGCTGGCCTTTTCCTTCTCCGTCCTTTTACGGAAGTTGTCAAACTCTGCCATGCTCCGCTTCAGCCGGTCTGTCAGCTCCTCGATCTGCTGCTCGAATTTATCCTTTTTCTTTTTTCCAAAGAAGGAGGTCTTCGCCTTTCCATCGGTCGCCTTCGGGGCCTCCTGGGACTCCGGCTCCTCCTGAGATTCCTGAGGCTGCTCTTCCGCCTCCGTCCCGGACTCTCCGTCCTCCCTTACGGACTCCTCCGCTGCCTCATCCTCGTCAACGGGAATGTCTGCGGTCTCCTCCTGCATTTCCGGTTCCTTTTTCATTTCTTCTGACACGCTTCTTACCGCCTTTCTCTATTATCCTGCAGCTGAACCACCCTTGGCCCGCTACGTCTTATTCTTAATCGTCTCGTCCAGCTGAAGCTTCAGCTTCTTCAGGCTGTCAACAACATTTTCATAATCCATGCGCTTGGGTCCGATGATCCCGATGGTGCCGTGCATCCCCTTGCCCAGCTCGTAGGTGGCGGTCACCACGCTGCAGTCCTTCATGGTCTGGATGGGAACCTCCTCGCCAATGTAAATCTGAACGCCCGTGTTCTCCGAGTCGGCCATGGTCTCCCGAACCATCTCCGCCAATTCCTTCTTCTCCTCGAAGGTGGAGATCAGCTCGCTGGCCCTCGCCTTGTCCGCCAGCTCCGGGTACTTGAAAATATTCGTGGCCCCGGAGGTGTACACTTCCATGTCCTCCTCGTCCACGTGGATGGTAGCCGCAACAGCATCCAGCACCGTGGCCACCACGCCGCTGTGCATACCCGCCTGCTCCTTCAGCCTTGCGATCATCCCCAGGTTGATATCCTGGATGGGGACGCCGTTCAGATTGGTATTCAGCAGCAGGTTCAGCTTCAGGATGGTCTGATCGTCCATCTCCTCCTCAAGGGTGATGATCTGGTTTCGGACCACGTTCCCCTCACAGACCACCACAGCGATCAGCTGCAGCTCACTGACCCGGGAAAGCTGAATGAATTTCAGCCGGCTCCCGCTGTACTGGGGTACGGTGATCATGGTCGCATAGTTGGTATTCACCGCAAGAACCTTGGCCACCTGCTTCAGCACCTTTTCCATCCGGTCAGTCTTCTCGATCATCATATCCCGGATCTCTGCGATCTCTGACTCTTTTTCCTTCGTCAGCTCATCCACATAGAACCGATAGCCTTTGTCTGAAGGAATCCTGCCCGCCGAAGTATGAGGCTGTACAATATAGCCCATGTCCGTAAGATCGGACATCTCATTTCGGATGGTAGCGGAGCTGACGTTCAAATCCGGATACTTGGAGATGGTTCTGGAACCAACCGGCTCTCCCGTCTCCATATATGTTTTGATGATTGCTGTCAGTATCTTCTTTTTGCGCTCATCTAATACATCCTCCATGAAGGTCCGCTCCTTTCCTTTCTTTCTTGTTGTTAGCACTCATTCATATGGAGTGCTAACATCTATGTTCCTAAGATACACCTGTTATCCTGGTTTGTCAATATCTTTCTCAATTTTTTTATAAAATTTGCATTTATTCCTGCAAGCAGCTCCGGCAAAACCGGGTGCTGGCTCCGACGGCCACAAAAAATGATGGGAGCGCTCCCAGCT
>JAUNJL010000178.1 GCA_030533315.1 Eubacteriales bacterium | reverse complement strand
CGAGAATGCTCCGCAATACCATATCGTCTGTGCCGGTTCACTTTTGGGGATTGCTTTGCATGAAGGAACCTCCTTTCCCGTCGGCAAGGTGGATTTTTTGAGGCTCTATCCTCTTTCCTTCAAGGAGTTCCTGATGGCAGTCGGCAAGGAACGGTTTGCGGGGTTGCTTGACAAAAAAGACTTTGATATGATCACCAGCTTTAAGCAAACATATATTGACGCTTTGAAGCACTATTATTATGTCGGCGGTATGCCCGAGGCTGTTCAGCGTTTTGTTGAGAACAACGACTTTAACGAGGTTCGGGAAATACAAAAACGTATCCTTGCCGCTTACGAGCAGGACTTTTCCAAACACGCCCCGAACGAGATCGTGCCGAGGATTCGTATGCTTTGGAACAGTATCCCCTCTCAGCTTGCCAAGGAAAATAAGAAATTCATCTATGGGCTTGTCCGTGAAGGGGCCCGCGCAAAGGAATATGAGGCGGCCATTCTGTGGCTGACGGACTGCGGGCTGGTGCATAAGGTCAGCCGTGTCAATACCCCAGGAATGCCCCTCAAGGCCTATGAGGATATGAAGGCCTTTAAGCTGTTTGTGCTTGATGTGGGGCTGCTTGGGTGTATGACCGGGCTTCGCCAGCGAACGCTGCTTGACGGAAACGATTTATTTGCGGAGTTCAAAGGCGCTCTCACCGATCAGTATGTTTGCCAGCAGCTTAAAACGCTGGATGATCTCGGCATTTACTATTACACCAATGACCGGGGCTCCTGCGAGGTTGATTTTGTGGTGGATACAGGTGAACGAATTGTTCCTGTTGAAGTCAGGGCGGAGATCAATCTGAAAGCAAAAAGCCTGAAAACCTACCGGGATAAGTATGCTCCGGAGCTGGCAGTCCGCACTTCAATGGCGGATTACAGGCAAGAGGAATGGCTTGTAAATCTGCCGCTGTACGCGATTGTGCAGATAAAGGAGATTTCGATCCGCTGACAGGGGAACAGATCGATTGGATAACAAAAACAGGAAAGTAGGTAAATCAATGCTGGAATTAAAAAATATCGTAAAGGATTACCCGGCCGGGGAGGGAACAGTCCACGCCCTGAAGGGGATCAGCTTAAAGCTCCGCAGCTCGGAGTTCGTGTCCATCCTGGGCCAGTCTGGCTGCGGAAAGACCACCATGCTGAATATTTTAGGGGGACTGGACCAATACACCAGCGGAGATCTGGTGATCGGCGGCGTCTCCACAAAGGACTTTAAGGACAGGGACTGGGATACCTACCGAAACCATTCTGTAGGGTTTATTTTCCAGAGCTATCATCTGATTCCCCACCAGTCCGTGCTGCGAAACGTGGAGCTGGCTCTGACCCTTTCCGGGGTCCCCAAGGCAAAACGGCGCAGGAGGGCCATCGAGGCCCTGGAGGAGGTGGGGCTGGGAAACCAGCTTAAGAAAAAGCCGGGGGAAATGTCCGGGGGCCAGATGCAGAGGGTAGCCATCGCCAGGGCCATCGTCAACGACCCGGATATTATCCTGGCGGACGAGCCTACGGGAGCCTTGGACAGCGAGACAAGCCTTCAGGTCATGGACATCCTGAAAAAAATCTCCCGGGACCGCCTGGTGGTGATGGTGACCCATAACCCGGAGCTGGCGGACCGGTATTCCACCAGG
>JAUNJL010000086.1 GCA_030533315.1 Eubacteriales bacterium | reverse complement strand
TGTCATTATACCACGTACATAAATTCCTTTACAATCCCTTTTCCCCATGTTATATTAAGAGCCATGAGGAAATTGATGATTGCATTGCTAAAGCCGCTTTCTTTTCTCCCGGCACTGATGATGATGTACGTGATCTATACATTCTCCGCCCAGACTGGGGAGGTGTCCGGGCAAATAAGTTATCAGGTCGCCTATCAGGTTGTGGAGACGAAGAACGAGCTGTTAAATGAAAACAAAAGCTATGAGCAGCTGGCCATCGACGCTGACTCTATCCATTATTACGTGCGGAAGGCCGCCCATATGACGGAGTATTTCCTCCTTGCCGTGGCCGTCTCCTTCCCCCTTTACGTCTACGGAGTGCGGGGCATATGGCTGATGATCCTGGCAGGGATCCTCTGCGTGGGCTTTGCCGGCCTGGATGAATACCACCAGTCCTTTGTGGCCAACCGGGGACCCGCCCTGAAGGACGTGGCCATTGACAGCATCGGCTCCCTTGCCGGGATCCTTCTGGTACAGGCCTTCTGCTGGTCCACCCTTCACAATCCCGCCGGAAGCCGAAGACGAAAAAGGCCTGTCAGAAGGCGCAGGTAGCCTCCGGCCTTCCCCTAAAAAAACGAACCTCTGGATTTTTCCAGGGTTCGTTTTTCTTTTTGGAGAAACTATTCCTCCTCCCCTTCCTCAGACTTCACCAGCCTGGCCCTCTGGGAAATCGACATTTTTCCCGGTTCATCCCTGTCAGGAGCCTGCGTCTCCGGCTCCTCCTGGACGTCCTCTGTCTCCTTTTTTTCCTGATCCTTTCTAAGGGTTCCCTTTCCTCCCACAAAGAGCATACCGGCGCCGATGATCACAAAGACCGCTCCCGCCACAAAAAAGCCCCAGGATGCGCCGCCTTTTCCTTCCAGAACATCCTTACAGAGGCGGACCCCCGTGTAGATCAGATAAGCGCCCGCAAGAAGCATGAAAACATAGCTTCGGCCAGGCAGTCCCTGCTGCTCCTCCTGGGCCTCCGTTTCTCTCTCCTGTTCCTCAAATTTCTTTTCTTCCATCTGTCCTCTTCATCCTTTCCTGTCTGTTTCCGTTTCATCCACCCGACAGGCCCTTCCGGCCTGCACAGCAATCGGGAAGTCCCCCTGCTGCCTCCCGGGCTTCTCCTTATCCTCGTCAGGATGGGGCAAACTGACTTTCATAAAGCCGGGCATAGAAGCCTCCCCGCTCCAAAAGCTCCTGATGCTTCCCCTGCTCGATGATGTTTCCATCCTTCATGACCAGGATCAGGTCCGCCTCCTGGATGGTGGAAAGCCGATGCGCCACGATAAAGCTGGTTCTTCCCTCCATCAGCTCCTCAAAGGCCCTCTGTACCTGAATCTCGGTGCGGGTATCGATGGAGGAGGTGGCCTCGTCCAAGATCAGCATGTCCGGATGCATGAGCATCACCCTGGCAATGCAGAGCAGCTGCTTTTGTCCCTGGGAAATATTCCCCCCATCCTCTGTGATCAAGGTGTCATATCCCTTTGGCATACGCCGGATAAAACTGTGGGCGTGGGCGTGCTTCGCCGCCTCCACCACCTCCTCCATGGAGGCATCTGGCCTTCCATAGGCAATATTCTCCCGAATGGTCCCCGCCTTAAGCCAGGTTTCCTGAAGCACCATTCCAAAGTTCCGGCGAAGACTGTCCCTGGTCAGCTCCTTTACAGGATAACCACTCACCAGGATCCTCCCCCGGTCCACGTCGTAGAACCGCATCAGCAGATTGATCATGGTGGTCTTCCCACATCCCGTGGGGCCCACCAGGGCGATCCGCTGCCCTGGCTTCACGTCAATGGTGATGTCCTCCAAAAGAGGCGTATCCTTCCGGTAAGAGAAGGAAACCCTGTCCACAAAAACCCGGCCGTCCGCTCTGGTCAGGTCCGCCGCCCCCGGCCGGTCCGGCTCCTGAACGGGGGTATCCATGAAGTCAAAAATTCTCTTGGCGCAGGCCAACGCATTTTCCAGCTCCGTCACCACCCCGGATATTTCATTGAAGGGCTTCGTGTACTGATTGGCATAATTGAGAAAGCTGGTGAGCTGACCCACCGTCATACCGCCCCGGATGACCACAAAGGCGCCCAGGATCCCGACGCTGGTATACACCAGCCCATTGACAAAACGGGTGGCGGGATTTGTGATGGAGGAAAAAAAGATGGCCCGGATGCCGCACACCCGCAGCTCCTCATTGACCTTTCCAAAGCGCTCCTTCGCCCGTTCCTCATAGGAAAAGGCCTGCACGACCTTCTGATTTCCCACCAGCTCCTCCACCAGGGAGGTCATCTGCGCCCGCTTTTCCGACTGCTGGTGAAACATCTGGAAGGTGCGGCCTGCGATGAAGCTGGCAACAAAAAGAGATACCGGGGTCAGCAGGATCACCGCCAGGGAGATCCTCACGCTGATGGACATCATGAAGCCGATGGTGCCCAAAATGGTGATCACACCGGTAAACAGCTGGGTAAAGCCCATGAGAAGGCCATCGGAAAACTGACTCACGTCCGCCACAATGCGGCTTAGGATATCTCCCGGCTGATTGGCATCAATGTAGGAAACCGGCACCTCCTGGAGATGGAGAAAGGCCTGACTCCGAATATCCTGGACCACCCGATAGGTCACCTGATTCGTGAGCAGGTTCATCCCCCACTGCGTCACCGCCGTCCCCAGCACCACCCCGCCCAGGGTAAAAAGTATCCTGAAAAGAGCCTTCATCTTTACGCTGCCCGGCCCCAGCATGGTGTCCACCCCCTGTCCGATCAGGATGGGCGTGTACAGGGTAAAGACCACCGTGAGCACCGCCAAAAACAGCATCGCCAGGATCTTTCCCCGATAAGGACTGATAAACCGAAGCACCCGTATCATGGTATCCTTGTTTTTTCTCATTCCCGGTTCACCTCCTGCTCTGAAAGCTGGGAAAGACAGATCTCACGATAGACCTCACAGGAATCCAGCAGCTCCCTGTGAGTCCCTACGCCGGCCAGCTCTCCGTCGTCCAATACCAGGATACGGTCCGCCTGCTTGATGGAGGAGGCCCGCTGGGAGACGATAAACACCGTCATTCCCCCGGTTTTTTCCCGGATTGCCCGGCGAAGGGCCGCATCGGTGGCAAAGTCCAGGGCCGAAGCGCTGTCATCCATGATCAGGATATCCGGCTGACCGGTCAGGGCCCTGGCAATGGTCAGCCTCTGCCTCTGCCCTCCTGAAAGGTTGGTCCCTCCCTGGCTGATCATGGTGTCCAGCTTTTCCGGCTTCTGCTCCACAAAATCCGCTGCCTGGGCGATTTCCAAAGCCCTTCGGATCTCTTCATCCGAGGCGTCCTCCTTCCCCCATTTCATATTGTCGCGGATGGTTCCCCGAAAAAGCACCGCACGCTGCGGCACCATCCCCACCTTTTTCCGCAGCTGAGAAAAGGGATAATCCTCCGCCGGACAGCCATCGATCAGGATCTGGCCGCGGGAGGCGTCATAAAACCTGGGGATCAGATTTACCAGGGTCGACTTCCCGCAGCCGGTCCCGCCGATGATCCCGATGGTCTCCCCTGACATGGCGGTAAAGGAGATGTGGGAAAGGGCCGGCTCCTGGCTCCCCTCGTACACAAAATCCACATCCCGGAACTCCACCCTGGGCGCTCCCTCTTTCCTCCTCTGATCTCTGCTGCCCTCGTCTGTCAGGGTGGGCACCGTATCAAAAACCTCGTTCAGCCGGACGGCGGAGGCCATAGCCTTGGTGACGGCCACGATCAGGTTTGCCAGGGCGATCAGGGCGATGAGGATCTGGGTCATATAATTCACAAGGGCCACCACCTCCCCCTGGGTAAGGATCCCGTCTCTCACCTCCGCCCCTCCCAGCCACAAAATGGCAATGATGGCAAAATTCATGATCACCGTGGCAGCCGGATTCAGAAGGGCCGATATCTTTCCCGCCTGTATCTGAATCCTGGTATAAACGTCGTTTGTCTCCTGAAAGTCCCCAGCCTCCTCCTGCTGCCTTCCAAAGGCCCGCACCACCCTGGCTCCCACATGGTTCTCTCTTGTGATGAGGGAGATCCGATCCAGGGATGCCTGAGCTTTTTTGTACACGGGGACCGTCCAGCGCATGATCCCGTAGATCACGGCGGAGATCAGGGGCACGGCCGCAAGAAAGATCACGCCCATCCTCAGATCAATGGTAAAGGACATGACCACCGCTCCCGCCACGATAAAGGGGGAGCGGAGAAAAAGGCGCAGAACCATGTTCACGCCGGTCTGTGCCTGATTGATGTCGCTGGTGATCCTGGTCACCAGGGTGGGCGTCCCCAGCCCGTCCAGCTCCCGGTAGGAAAGGCGGGTGATGTGGTCAAACATCTCCTGGCGCAGCGCCGTGCTAAAGCCCATGGCCGCCTTCGCCGCAAAATACTGGGCAGTCAGGGAACAGGAAAGCCCCACCACCCCAAGGAGGACCATGACCCCGCACTGCCGCCAAATGTAGGGAATATCCTGGTTTTTGATCCCCACGTCCATGATCCCGGCCACCACCAGAGGAACGACCAGCTCGAAGGCCGCCTCCAGCATCTTAAACAGGGGCGCCAACACCGTCTCTTTTTCATATCCCTTCAAAAAACGCAGTAATTTTTTCATGGTCTGTTTTGCTCCTGGATCCTTCCATAAAGCTTCGTCATACGACGCATCTTCTCAAGAACCTCCTTGGAGATCTGCCCCTTTTTCAGTCTCCATTTCCAGTTGTCTCCCAGGGTGGAGGGCGTGTTCATCCTGGCCTCCCCGCCCAGGCAGAGATAGTCCTGGATGGGGATCACCGCCAGATCCGCCACGCTGGACATGGCCGCCCGTATCATCCCCCAGACGCAGGCATCCAGCTCCAGCCCCTCGCAGCCCGTATACTCCCTGGCAAAGGCGCCGTCATGACCGGAAAGACCCTGGTACCAGCCCTTCGTGGTCTCATTGTCGTGGGTTCCCGTGTAGACCACGCAATTCCTCTGGTATTTGTGAGGCAGATAATCACTGTTCTCACTCTCGTCGAAGGCGAACTGAAGAACCTTCATCCCCGGGAACCCAGATTCCCTCAGCATGGACAGGACTCCCTCGGTGAGAAATCCCAGATCCTCCGCGATCACCCGAAGCGGCTGGACGTTTTTTCCCAGCACCTGGAAAAGCTCAAGCCCGGGGCCCTTTTCCCATGTCCCGTGCTCTGCCGTGGGATTCCCATAGGGAATGGCATAATACTCATCAAAACCACGGAAGTGGTCCACCCGCACCATATCATAAAGCCTCATACAGTGGCTCATCCGGCGTATCCACCAGTCGTAGCCTGTTCTGCGGTGATATTCCCAGTCGTACAGCGGGTTTCCCCAAAGCTGGCCCGTGGCGGAAAAAGCATCCGGCGGACATCCGGCCACGGCCCTGGGGCGGTTATCCTCATCAAACTGGAACAGCCTGGGATCCGCCCAGGCATCCGCACTGTCAAAGGCCACATAAATGGGCAGGTCCCCGATGATCTGGATCCCCTTTTCATTGGCATAGGCCTTCAGAGCCCTCCACTGGGTATAAAACCAATATTGCTGGAAGCGGTAGAAGGAAACCTCCTGAGACAGCCTCTCTGCTGCCTCCCTCAAAGCCTCCGGTTCCCGGTTTCTCAGCTCTCTCGGCCACAGCTCCCAGCTGATCCCGCCCAGACTGTCCTTGATGGCCATATACAGGCAATAATCCTCCAGCCAGAAGCTCTCCTCCTGTACGAAGGCCAAAAAAGCCTTGTCCTTCTCCGGCTGGCTTCTGGAAAAAGCCTTTTTCAGAAGGGAAAACCTGGACAAGTACTGTTTTTCATAATCCACATAGCTTTCGCTCCCTCCCCAGTCACAGGCCTCGCACTCCGCCTTGGTCAAAAGTCCCTTCCGGATCAACGCCTCCAGATCTATCAGGTACGGATTCCCTCCGAAGGTGGAAAAGGACTGGTAGGGAGAATCCCCATAGCCAGTGGGGCCCAGGGGAAGGATCTGCCAGTAGGACTGCCCTCCCTCTTTCAGCTGATCCACGATCTCGTAGGCCTCCTTGGAAAAGCATCCCATCCCGTAGTTGGAAGGAATGCTGGAAATGGGCAGCAGCACGCCGCTCGTTCTCATGTTCATGTATACCTCCTGTCATCTCTAAGGGGAGCGCCAAAGGCCCCCGTTTTCTCTGCGCCGAGGCCTTTCTCCCGCTTTCTCCCGGGTGGTATGGGCCCCGGGCCTTTGCACTCTAAAAGCCCTTCTTTTTGATATAGAGGGAAATGTCCCGGAAAACCTTCTCCTTGCCCTTCTCATTGAGGATCTCATGACGCATTCCCGGATAAAGCTTTCCCTTCACGTCATAATATCCCGCATGGCGCATGGCCTGTACCGTCTTTGCAAAGCGGCGGACGTTTCCCAGGCAGGGATCGTCGGCTCCGCTAACAAAAAGAATGGGCAGCCATCGGTTGGTACAGTTCCAGTGTTCCACGTCGTAAGCGCCCTTCATCATGTGGAAAAGGGTCAGGTAGGCATCGTCCGTGAAGGTAAAGCCGCAGTATTCATTTTCCTCATACTCCTGCGCCACCTGATTGTCGGAGCAGATCCAGGAGGTGCAGCTTTTGTCCTTGCGAAAACGCATCACGTAGCTTCCAAAGGAAATGGTCTCCAAAAAGCGGCTCCTGTGGCGTTTTCCAAGGAGGGCCCCCTCACATCTGGCAATGGCCGTCCCCAAAGCCAGGGCCGAATTCCTGCTGGGGGATCCGCAGACGATCAGCATGTCTAGGAGGGAGTCCCATCTCCTCGCAAAATCCCGCACCGCCAGAGAGCCCATGCTGTGGCCAAACAAGATCACCGGCATCTGGGGAAACCTCTCCCGCATCCCCCGGTTGACCGTGAGCATGTCCTTCAGGATGGATTCCTCCCCTCCCCCGTACATATAGCCCAGGTCCTTTTTGCCGTACACGCTTTTTCCATGTCCCCGGTGATCGTGGATCACCGTGACAAAGCCCTGCTCCGTCATATATTCCATGAAAGGGAGATATCGCTCCTTATATTCGCTCATGCCATGTACCAGCTGCAGGATCCCCCGATAGGGCTTTTCCGCCGGGATCAAAGCCAATACCGAGATCGGAAGTCCATCCGCCTCTGACAAAAAGCTTCCCTCATATTTTCTGTGCATTTTTTCCTCCTGTTTTCCCGGCAGACGTCCGGCCTGTCACAAAGGCTCCCCATGTGCCCAAGGGATCCGCCCAACCAGATTCCCCGTCTTTTATCCATGAGGGTCCAGGCATCGAAACGGCTGCCGCCTGTCACATATTATACCCAAAGTATAGGACGGCAGATTGTCAATGTCAACAGATTCTGATATAATGGTCAGGTCAGCCGCAGCCGTTGTCACCGTGCACCGATTCCCCGTAAGCGGCGGCAGCTCCGGCTATGGGAGGCCGCCTGCGGCAGAACCCACACTGAAAAAATATCATTCTAGGAGGTTTTATGGATAATCAGAATTTTGAGGAAGCAGAGGCGGCGTCTCTGGGTTCCCAAAAGAACAAGAAAAAAAAGAAAAAGAAGAAAAGCAAAACAGGCCTTGTCCTTCTGCTGGTGCTGCTGATCCTGGCGGCTGCGGGCTGTGTGGCCGGGTATCTCTACCTCCGCCAGAAGCCCCAGAAGGCGGCGGAGCAGTTCCTTTCCAGCATCCAGCGTATGGATCTTCCCGCCATGGAAGCCATGCTCCAGAGCAACGATCTTTCCGCCCTTGACGATGCAGATATCCGCAATCAGGCCTACGCCGATTTTTTTAAAACCATCAACGGCAAAATGACCTTTCAGATCGTGAGAAACGATTTTGACATCAGCGGAGAAACGGCCCGGATCACGGCCCGGATCCGCTACATCGACGGCTCGGAGATCTACAAGGAGACGGTCAGCGAGTTCCTGCGTCAAATCGTGTCCAGCGCCTTTTCCGGGGAAAGCCTCACCGAGGAGGAAACCCAGCAGCGCCTGGCTTCCATCCTGAATGAAAAGGCCGCCTCCCTGGAGGACCGTTTCAGCGAAACGGATATTTTGTATCCCATGATCAAGGCTGACGGGCAGTGGAAGGTGGTTTCCCTGGATGATGAGACGGTCCGGATCATGTCCGCAAATATCAAAAGCGTGGAGGAGGAGATCCAGGCCACCATCGACGATACCTCCCAGGAAGCACAGGCCCCGTCTCCCGACGGTCAGGAGGCGGCAGGTACCTCTGTGGACATGACCACGGAGCGTTTTACCATCCATTATACCCGGCATCAGGTCGCCAACGACTTTGCCCAAAATCCCTGTCTCCTCGTTTATTACGACTACACCAACAACGGCTCCTCCGCCTCCAGCGCCATGGTGGACGTGCGTCTTTTGGCTTATCAGAATGGACAGACCCTGGATGCGGCCATTCCAGAGACGAACGACGAGGCGGTGGACCGCTTCATGTCCGAGGTTCAGCCAGGCGAAACCGTCAGCGTCTGCCAGGCCTTCTCCCTGGTGGACCGAAGTGACGTGACCCTTACGGCAGGAGACGCCTTCCATTTCAATGGGGAGACCTCCTCTCAGCTCCTCACCCTGGAGTGATCAAAATACGCAGTCTTTCTTTTTTGAAAGGCTGCGTATATTTTTTTCTTTTTTTCAGATACTATGTCCTTGAAAGGATGGTGACTTATGGGAAATAAATTTTTGCAGTATTTTTCGCTGACCATTGTGGTCATAGGCGCCGTAAACTGGGGACTGATCGGTTTCTTCAATCTCAATCTGGTCTCCTGGCTCTTCGGCAGCATGTCCTGGCTTTCCCGGATCGTCTATGGTCTCGTGGGATTGTGCGGCCTTTATCTCTTAAGCTTCTACGGGCTGGTCTCCGCAGAACCGGAGGAGGCCTGATATGGAGACGTCGGAGAAAAAAACAGGCTGCTCCTGCTCCGGTTCCTCCAGCGAGGCAGTGGTGGCGGAGCTGCCAGACGCCTGCTGCGACAAAATACGGGAATGTGAGCATGAGCTCAACCGTCTGGGCTATTGGAACATCGCCCTGGTAGCCTACCAGATGAAGGGCCCCGCAAAAGGGTAAGCAAGCCCCGGCCCCATCACGCAGCAGCCGGAGCTCTTCTGCATCCCTGAGCCCCTAGCTGCGAGGAGGGCAAAATACACAAAATCTCCCCAGGCGGCCTTCACGGCCTTTTGCAGCAATGCACTTCGTCACCCAGGTATCTGGGCTGGGGCCATGCTTTGGCCGGCTGAGGCCATTGTCTGAACCGAAAAAAGGCTTAAGGAAAAATCCTTAAGCCTTTTTCAGAGCGATAGACGGGGCTCGAACCCGCGGTCTCGACCTTGGCAAGGTCGCGCGTTACCAACTACGCCACTATCGCATAAGAGCGGGTGATGGGAATCGAACCCACGTATC
>JAUNJL010000177.1 GCA_030533315.1 Eubacteriales bacterium | reverse complement strand
GCGTCTGCGGGAGATGATGCTGGAAAATCTGGAGCAGGCCAAAAAGGTTTCCCAGGTGGACCGGCTGGTGGAGATCAACAAAACCAAGGATGAGTTTCTGGCAAATATGTCCCATGAGATCCGGACGCCCATCAATGCCATCATCGGTATGAGCGAGATGATCCTGCGGGAGAGCTAGGAGGAGGAGACCTTAGAGTATGCCTCTGTCGCCTCCAATTCGGCAAAGGCCCTGCTGTCTATCGTCAACGATATATTGGACATTTCAAAAATCGAAGCCGGGAAAATGGAAATCCTGACGGAGAGCTACGAGGTGGTTTCCCTGATCGTGGATGCCTACAGCACCGTGATCGCCCGGGCGGAGGACAAGGGCCTGCTGCTTGAGGTGACGTGCGGGGAGGGAATCCCCAGCTATTTATACGGCGACATGATCCGGATCCGGCAGATTTTATTGAACCTTCTCACAAACGCCATCAAATATACGGACAAGGGCAGGGTAAAGGTTCAGATCGACGCCGTGCCATACGAGGGCGCTGATGGGGAAGAGCCTTCCTGCGAAAGGACTGTTCTCGTTATGCAGGTTACGGATACGGGCATCGGGCTGACAGAGGAGCAGATGGAAAAGCTATTCGGCAAGTTTGAGCGCTTTGAGATGAAGCGCAACCAGAGCATAGAGGGGCCCGGCCTTGGCCTTTCCATCACGAAACGGCTGCTGGAGCTGATGAACGGAGAGATCACGGTAACCAGCGTATATGGCCAGGGCTCCACCTTTACGGTGAAGATCCCCCAGGGGATCGCTGATAAGGAGCCTATTGGAGAATTTCATATAGGGGAGCAGCGAAAGAGCAGACACCCGGTGCATTCCCTTCCCTCCTTTCGGGCAGAGCAGGCCAGCGTTCTTGTGGTAGATGATGTGGAAGTAAACTTAAGGGTGTTTGCAGGACTTTTGAAGCCGACGGGCATACAGGTGACTTGCGTGGGAAGCGGGAGAGAATGTTTGCAGCTTGTGACAAAGCAGTCATATGATGTGATCTTTATGGACCATATGATGCCGGAGCTGGATGGGATCGAGACCTTCCACCGGATGCAGGAGCTTACAGACAGCCCGAATAAAAAAACGCCGGTTATCATGCTGACTGCCAACGCCATCAGCGGGATGAAGGAAAAATACCTGGCGGAGGGCTTTGCCGGATATTTGTCAAAGCCCATCGACAGCAAGGCTCTGGCAAACATGCTGCTGACCCATTTGCCGCCGGAAAAGGTTGCGGCAGCCGCCGGAGACGGCGAGGCCCCGGCCGCGGGGGAGACAGCCCACAGGAAAAAGAAAAACGAAGGGGAGGATGGAACAGCAGTGCAGGAGCTTGGAAGGTTTTCGGAGATGAAACAGAAAAATCCGGACTTCGATCTGGAGAGCGCGCTGGAATACTGCAGCGGCGTGGAGGAATTTTATATTGAGCTGCTGAAGGATTTTGT
Organism: Eubacteriales bacterium; assembly: GCA_030533315.1. The sequence goes on along the minus strand of JAUNJL010000177.1, from coordinate 201 downwards.
GACTGACGAGAGGAAGGATCAACTGATCCGCGCCTATGAGGAGAAGGACTGGGCGTCCTATGAGACGAAGATCCACGCCATCAAGGGAACCATGAGAACCTTTGGTTTTCCCGCTCTTGGAGAGGCGGCGGAGGGACTGCAAAACGCGGCCGCCAAAAAGGAAGAAGCGTACCTTATGGCCCATCACCCAAGGGCAGTCGC
>JAUNJL010000176.1 GCA_030533315.1 Eubacteriales bacterium | reverse complement strand
CAAACAATCCTCTTTTCTCAAAAAAGAAGCATTCCCCTCCGCGAAAGAGAACCTCTCTCGCAAAGGGGAATGCTTCTTGGTTTATAGGTTTTTATAGGTAGAAATAAGTATGAAAGAGTGACCGTCCAGCCGGGCCTGCCTGCCGCACAGACCGCAAAATGATACAAATATACGAAAACCCCGCCGCAGCAGACGGCGTCACGGATCTTCCCAGTAACAGCTCAGACAGCCAAACGGCCACGTAAAAGAAGGGCGTTTTGTTATCCAAACGGCCGCACGAAAACCAGCCGTTCACATAGGCTCCTGAAAAAAACGCACATCCCCACAGATGAGGTATATGAAAAAAGCATACCTAAAAAACATCCTTCTCCACGGCCTCACGGAAACCCAGCTTCCATGAGTCCTCGCCCGCATCTCTGTATTTCTGCGTTTTTCTCCATCCTTTCCTTGACTTCACCACTATAGCACAGAAAAAGAAATTTGAGAAATATGTATTTTAAAAGCCAATGGTATATCATTTTTGATATACCTACACAGACACGTCACACCACCCTGTAATCTGGAAACTGGTAGGTTTCCTGCAAAAGCTCCAAAAAGGTCATGGCAGCCTCCGGCAAAATACTCCGGTTTCCCCCATCCCGGCAGAGGAACACAAAATTCTGGGTAACCTTCGCCCCCTCCAGGGGAATGCTCCTGATGGAGGAATGGGCCAGCTCCTCCATCTGCCACTTGTTCCCGATCATGTATGCCCCAGAATACCGGAGGATCTGAAGCATGGCATGATAATTGCTGATGGTAATATTCTTTTGGGATATCCACTGGACAATGTGCTCCTCGTGCATCAGGAGATTCAGGTTGGCAAAAAAGTCGTGGGGCAGGTGGATGTAGGTATAATCCTGAAGATCCCCCACCCGCAGGCTGGAACGGTCCGCCAGGGCATGATCCTTGTAAACGTGGACGTACAGCTGAGATCGGTCCCAGATTCTGGGCTTTAGATTCTGGCTGTCCATCATTTTCAGAAACACGGGCATCTGCCGGTCATTGATCACCATAAGGGCAAAATCCGAATCACCGTCCGCCACGTCCTTCACCGCCCGCTCCGCCGTGGTCTCATGGAAATGGATCTCCACATTGTCCCCTCCCCCCTTCTCCTGAAAACCCAGGATCAGGTTGTCCTGAAGAAAAAAATTGCTCACAGACATCTTCAGGCTGTGGATCAGGGCCTTCTTCTCCCGGATCTGCCTCAGCCTTGTCAGCATATCCACCTGCTCGTGGATGGACTTTGCGTAATAATAAACCTGCCTCCCAAACTCCGTCGGCTCCACCCCCTGGGCCGACCGCAGCAGGAGAGGCTCACCCAGTTCCTCCTCCAGCAGGTGAATGGAACGGCTCAGGTTCGGCTGGGACAAAAAAAGCCGCTCCGACGCCTTGCTGATGCTGCCGCACTCCACCACCTCCAGAAAAAAACGTAACTGCTTCAGCTGCATAACTCACCTCCAGGCATGGGATCTCCGGCCGGCAGAACCGCCCCGCCCAAAAGCCGGGAACACCCGCCTCCCATCCGGCTCCATCCGGAAATCCTTCTGTCCACAGTATAGTACAAAGCCACAGGGTTTTCTACCCTTTTTTCTCCAGTTTGCCCCCTCCCGCCTCCTCCCTCACAAAAATTCAAACAAAATTT
>JAUNJL010000017.1 GCA_030533315.1 Eubacteriales bacterium | reverse complement strand
AAATAAAAGGATTTCAAGCCATGCCCGAACATATGTTGCTGCAAAACTGTGGCGGGTTTCGACGTTTGTGACCGTTTGGGCTGGCTGGGAGGGATCCGCCTCCTTCGTGGGCTTCCATCCCTTCCTTTGCATTTATCTGCGTGCTGCCGGATACGGGCGCTTCATTATTGACAAAAAGGGAAAAATAGTATATATTTTAAACCATATTTCGGATATGTGTGCTGTGTGACGAAGATGTCAAGAATGGAAAAAAGGAGGAGTATCCTTTTGCGGTTCTGTTTTTGGCATTTTTTTATTTTGAAAATAACATGGAGGAGATCGAAAGATGGCAGTGAAGTACGTGTTTGTCACAGGCGGCGTCGTGTCGGGGCTGGGAAAAGGCATTACCGCGGCGTCTCTCGGCAGATTGCTGAAGGCAAGGGGCTACCAGGTGACCATGCAGAAGTTTGATCCTTACATCAACATCGATCCGGGCACCATGAACCCCATCCAGCACGGGGAGGTGTTTGTCACGGACGACGGTACGGAGACGGACTTGGACCTGGGACATTATGAGAGGTTTATCGATGAAAACCTGGACGAAAATTCCAACGTGACCACCGGCAAGATCTACTGGTCCGTGCTCCAGAAGGAGCGCCACGGGGATTTCGGCGGGGGCACGGTGCAGGTGATTCCCCATATCACCAATGAGATCAAGAGCCGCTTTTATCGGGCAAAGTCGCCTGATGAGAACCGGATCGCCATCATCGAGGTGGGAGGCACCGTGGGAGACATTGAGAGCCAGCCCTTTTTGGAGTCCATCCGGCAGTTTCAGCATGACGTGGGAAGGGAGAACGCCATTTTGATCCACGTGACCTTGATCCCTTACCTGAAGGCCTCCGGGGAGATGAAGACGAAGCCCACCCAGGCCAGCGTGAAGGAGCTGCAGGGGATGGGGATCCAGCCGGACGTGATCGTGTGCCGCAGCGAGCATCCCCTCACGGAGGAGATCCGGGCCAAGATCGCCCTGTTTTGCAACGTTCCCATGAGTCACGTCCTCCAAAACCTGGACGTGGAGTATCTGTATCAGGTGCCCCTTGCCATGGAGAGGGAGAAGCTGGCGGACGTGGTGATGCAGTCCTTATGCCTGGAGAACCGAAAGGCGGATCTTACCGACTGGGTGGAGATGGTGGACAGCCTGCGCCATTCCGATAAGACTGTGGATATTGCCATTGTGGGGAAATATACCCAGCTTCACGACGCATACCTAAGTGTGGTGGAGGCTCTGAAGCACGGAGGGATCTCGTGCAGGGCAAAAGTGGAGCTTACCTGGATCGATTCGGAGGAGCTCAATGAGAAGAACCTGGACAAGCGGCTCCATGACGTGGACGGCATTCTGGTGCCGGGAGGCTTTGGGAACCGGGGCACGGAGGGCATGATCCTGGCTGCCCAGTATGCCAGGGTCCACAGGATCCCCTATCTTGGGATCTGCCTGGGGATGCAGATGGCCATTGTGGAATATGCCCGCCACGTTCTGGGCTATGAGGACGCCAACAGTATCGAGCTCTCCCCCGAGACCACTCATCCGGTGATCGCCCTGATGCCGGATCAGGAGCATGTGGAGGATCTGGGAGGAACCCTCCGTCTGGGAAGCTATCCCTGTGTCCTGAAGGAGGGCTCCCTGTCCATCCGCCTTTTCGGGGAGAAGGAGATCGAGGAGCGCCACAGGCACCGCTACGAGGTGAACAATGCCTATCGGGAGGAATTGCAGGAAAAGGGAATGTCCGTGGTGGGCACCTCTCCCGATGGGCATATCGTGGAGATGGTGGAGATCCCGGGCCATCCCTTCTATGTGGGGACCCAGGCCCACCCGGAGTTTAAATCAAGACCAAACCGGGCGCATCCTCTGTTCCGGGGCTTTATCCGGGCCGCCGTGGACAGGGTGTCGTGACAGGACAGGTATCTGGGCTGTCAAGGGATGCCAGCTGAGGAGGGTGCAGATCAGAATACAGGAAATACGAGTAAGAAAGGATAAGGATCATGAGAGAAGCGATGAAAGGACAGCAGGGGCTTTACCGTCCCCAGTTCGAGCATGACAACTGCGGGATCGGCGCAGTTGTAAACATCAAGGGAAAGAAGACCCATGACACTGTCGCCAACGCCCTGCGTATCGTGGAGAACCTGGAACATCGGGCCGGGAAGGACGCAGAGGGCAAGACGGGGGACGGCGTCGGCATCCTCCTTCAGATCTCCCACAGGTTCTTTCAGAAGGCCTGCAAAAAAGAGGGCATTGAGATCGGAGAGGAGAGGGAGTACGGGATCGCCCAGTTTTTCTTCCCTCAGCATGAGATCAAACGGGCCCAGGCCAAAAAGATGTTTGAGATCATCGTGGAAAAGGAAGGCCTGGAATTTTTGGGGTGGAGGAGTGTTCCCACCGTTCCTCAGGTTTTGGGCCACAAGGCCAGGGAGTGTATGCCCTGTATCATGCAGGCATTTATAAGGAAGCCGGAGGATCTGGAGACGGGACTTGCCTTTGACCGGAAGCTGTACATTGCCCGCCGGGAGTTTGAGCAGAGCAATGACAATACCTACGTGTGCTCCATGAGCAGCCGCACCATCGTGTACAAGGGGATGTTCCTGGTGGGACAGCTTCGCACCTTCTTTCAGGATCTCCAGAGTCCGGAGTATGAGTCCGCCATCGCCGTGGTGCATTCCCGCTTCAGCACCAACACCAATCCAAGCTGGGAGAGGGCCCATCCCAATCGCCTTATCGTGCACAACGGTGAGATCAACACCATCCGGGGCAATGCGGACAAGATGCTGGCGAGGGAGGAAAACATGGATTCTCCTTATCTGACCGGGGAGCTGTCCAAGGTTCTCCCAGTGGTCAACCGGAAGGGCTCCGACTCCGCCATGCTGGACAACACTTTGGAGTTTTTGATGATGTGCGGGATGGAGCTTCCTCTGGCGGTGATGATCACCATCCCGGAGCCATGGGCCAACAACGACACCATTTCCCAGGAAAAGAGGGATTTTTACCAATATTATGCAACCATGATGGAGCCATGGGACGGCCCGGCCTCCATCCTGTTCTCTGACGGCGACGTAATGGGAGCCGTCCTGGACCGCAACGGCCTCCGTCCCTCCAGGTACTACGTGACCTCTGACGGCTGCGTGATCCTGTCCTCCGAGGTGGGCGTGCTGCCGGTGCCTGAGGAGAAGATCATCCTGAAGGAGCGTCTACACCCGGGTAAGATGCTGCTGGTGGATACCATCCAGGGGAGGATCATCGACGACAACGACCTAAAGGAGATGTACGCCAGGAAGCAGCCCTACGGGGAGTGGCTGGACAGCAACCTGGTTCACCTGAAGGATATCAAAATCCCCAATGAGAGAATGGCGGAGTACAGCGAGGAGCACAGGGCCCGCCTTCAGAAGGCCTTTGGCTATACCTACGAGCAGTACCGCACCTCCATTCGGAACATGGCCTTAAACGGGGCGGAGAGCATTGGCGCCATGGGGGTGGATACGCCCTTGGCGGTGCTTTCCAAGGAAAACAGGCCCCTGTTTGATTATTTCAAGCAGCTGTTCGCACAGGTGACCAACCCGCCCATCGACGCCATCCGGGAGGAGATTGTCACCAGCACCAGCGTCTATGTGGGAAAGGATGGGAACCTTCTGGAGCAGCGGCCGGAGAATTGCCAGGTGCTGAAGATCAACAACCCCATCCTTACCAACACCGACATGCTGAAGATCAAGGGGATGAAGCACGAGGGCTTCCAGGTGGCCGTGGTTTCCACCTTGTATTATAAGAGCACCAAGCTGGAGAGGGCCATCGACCGTCTCTTCGTGGAGGTGGACAAGGCCTATCGGGACGGCGCCAACATCCTGGTGCTCTCGGACCGGGGCGTGGATGAGAATCATATGCCCATCCCCTCCCTTTTGGCGGTCTCCGCCGTCCACCAGCATCTGGTGAAGACGAAGAAGAGCACCTCCCTCGCCATCATCCTGGAATCGGGGGAACCCAGGGAGGTTCACCATTTTGCCACCCTTCTGGGCTACGGCGCCAGCGCCATCAATCCCTATCTGGCCCAGGAAACCATCCGGGAGCTGATCGACAATCATATGCTGGACAAGGATTACTATGCGGCGGTGGATGACTACAACCATGCGGTGATCAGCGGGATCGTGAAGATCGCCTCCAAGATGGGGATCTCCACCATCCAGTCCTACCAGGGTTCTCAGATCTTTGAGGCCATCGGCGTATCCCAGAAGGTGATCGACAAATACTTTACGGGCACGGTGAGCCGGGTGGGAGGCATCACCCTGGAGGATATCGAGGACAACGTGGAGCGCCTCCACTCCGAGGCCTTTGATCCTCTGGGGCTGACCACGGACCTGATGCTGGACAGCGTGGGAGCCCACAAGATGAGGAGCCAGGGTGAGGAGCACAAATACAATCCCAGGACCATCCATCTTCTGCAGCAGTCCACAAGGACGGGCAGCTATGAGATGTTCAAGGAGTACACCAGGCTGGTGGACGAGGAAAATCATGGAAACCTTCGGGGACTGATGGATTTTTGCTATGCGGAGAACCCCATTCCCCTGGAGGAGGTGGAGAGCGTGGAGGAGATCGTGAAGCGCTTCAAGACGGGCGCCATGTCCTACGGCTCCATTTCCCAGGAGGCCCATGAGACCCTTGCCATCGCCATGAACCACCTGCACGGCAAATCCAATACAGGTGAGGGGGGCGAGAGCGACGAGCGCTTGGACAGCGCAGGAGGCGGCAACGACCGCTGTTCCGCCATCAAGCAGGTGGCCAGCGGGCGTTTCGGGGTGACCAGCCGTTATCTGGTGGCCGCCAGGGAGATCCAGATCAAGATGGCCCAGGGGGCGAAGCCTGGCGAGGGAGGACATCTCCCGGCAAAGAAGGTTTATCCCTGGATCGCCAAGACGCGGCACTCCACCCCGGGCGTGAGCCTGATCTCCCCGCCGCCTCACCACGACATTTATTCCATCGAGGATCTGGCGGAGCTGATCTATGATCTGAAGAATGCCAACAAGTATGCGGACATTTCCGTGAAGCTGGTTTCCGAGGCAGGAGTGGGCACCGTGGCCGCCGGCGTGGCGAAGGCGGGGGCCCAGGTAATCCTGATCTCCGGCTATGACGGAGGTACGGGAGCCGCCCCCAGAAGCTCCATCCACAATGCGGGACTTCCCTGGGAGCTGGGGCTTGCGGAGACTCACCAGACCCTTCTCATGAACGGACTGAGGAACCGGGTGCGTATTGAGACGGACGGAAAGCTGATGAGCGGCCGGGACGTGGCCGTGGCGGCGCTTTTGGGAGCGGAGGAGTTCGGCTTTGCCACCGCACCTCTGGTGACCATGGGCTGCGTCATGATGCGGGTCTGCAACCTGGACACCTGCCCGGTGGGCGTCGCCACTCAGAATCCGGAGCTTCGCAGGCGATTCAAGGGGAAACCAGAATACGTGGAGAATTTTATGCGCTTCATCGCACAGGAGCTGAGAGAGTACATGGCAAAGCTGGGGGTACGCACCCTGGAGGAGATGGTGGGCCGCACCGACCTTCTGAAGGCCTCCGCTTCCGTGGCAGAGCCCCACAAGGGAAAGGTGGATCTTTCCGCCATTTTGAACAACCCCTATCTGGGCGGTGAGAAAAAGGTGACCTTTGACCCGGCTGCGGAATACAATTTTGAGCTGGAAAAGACCCTGGATGAAAGGATCCTTCTGAAAAAGTGTGAGAAGAGCATCCGCACAGGGGAGAGATCCCAGATCTCCGTGGAGGTGAAGAACACCGACCGGGCCTTCGGCACCATTTTGGGAGCCGAGATCACCCGCAGCCACAAGAAGGGACTTCCAGAGGACACTATCGTGGTGGACTGCAGGGGAGCCGGTGGACAGAGCTTTGGGGCGTTCATCCCCAAGGGGCTGACCCTGAGACTGACGGGGGACAGCAACGATTACTTTGGAAAGGGCCTCTCCGGGGGCAAGCTGGTCGTCCGCGTTCCAGAGAAGGCGGCCTATGCAGCGGAGGAGAATATCATTGTTGGAAACGTGGCACTTTACGGCGCCACCAGCGGGACCGCCTTCATCAATGGCGTGGCCGGGGAGCGCTTTGCCGTCCGTAATTCCGGCGCATGTGCCGTCGTGGAGGGCGTGGGCGAGCACGGCTGCGAGTACATGACCGGCGGCCGGGTGGTGGTCCTGGGAAAGACTGGGAAAAACTTTGCGGCAGGTATGAGCGGCGGTATCGCCTACGTGCTGGACGTGGAAAACGTTCTTTATAAAAACCTGAACAAGGCCATGATCTCAATCGAGAAGGTGGAAAACAAGTATGACAAAAAGGAATTGAAGGATCTGATCCAGGCTCATGTGCAGGCGACCGGCTCCAGGCTGGGAGCAAAGGTCCTGGCGGACTTTGAGGGATATCTGCCTCACTTTAAGAAGCTGATCCCGGATGAGTATAAGAAGATGATCACCTTGAGCGCAAAGCTGGAGGAAAAGGGACTGAACAGTGAGCAGGCACAGATGGAAGCCTTCTATGAGAGCATTGGAGCAAAGGAGTAAGGAGGAAGTACCGTGGGAAAACCAACAGGATTTTTAGATTATGAGAGGGAGACGGCAAAGGTACTGCCGCCGAAGGTCCGGATCGCCAATTTTAACGAGTTCCGTATTCCTTTAAATAAAGAAAAACAGAAATTACAGGGAGCCCGCTGTATGGCCTGCGGCGTCCCCTTCTGCCAGTCGGGAGTGATGCTGGGGGGAATGGCCTCCGGCTGTCCCCTGCACAACCTTGTGCCGGAGACAAACGACCTGGTGTATACCGGAAACTGGAAGCAGGCCTTTCTTCGTCTGAACAAGACCCACAGCTTTCCAGAGTTTACCTCCCGGGTCTGCCCCGCTCTCTGTGAGGCCGCATGTACCTGCAACATCAACGGGGAGCCGGTGGCCACCAAGGAAAATGAGAGGGCCATCATCGAGACTGCCTATGCCGAGGGCTGGGTGAAACCCATGCCGCCCAAGGTGCGTACCGGCAAGACCATCGCCGTGGTGGGCAGCGGCCCCTCCGGCCTGGCGGCAGCCCAGGAGCTGAACCGGAGAGGTCACAGCGTGACGGTCTTTGAGAGAAGTGACCGGATCGGGGGACTCCTTCGTTATGGGATCCCCAATATGAAGCTGGAAAAATCCGTGATCGACCGGAGGATAGGTCTGATGGAGGCGGAAGGCGTCACCTTTGTCACCGGCGTGAACGTGGGGGAGGACATGAAGGCGGAGGAGCTTCTAAAAAGTTTTGACAGGGTTCTTCTCGCCTGCGGAGCCTCTGAGCCCCGGGATATCAAGGTTCCTGGAAGGGAGGCCAAGGGGATCTGCTTTGCGGTGGATTTCCTGAAAAAGGTGACCAAGTCCCTTCTGGATTCTGATTTTCAGCAGGCGCCCTACCAGGAGGTGAAGGGAAAGCACGTGCTGGTCATCGGCGGCGGCGACACGGGCAATGACTGTGTGGGCACCTCCATCCGTCTGGGGGCAAAATCCGTGACCCAGCTGGAGATGATGCCGAAGCCTCCGGCGGAGAGGGCACAGAACAATCCCTGGCCTCAGTGGCCCCGGGTCTTAAAGACGGACTACGGCCAGGAGGAGGCCATCGCCGTCTTCGGGAAGGATCCCCGGATCTATCAGACCACGGTGACGGAGTTCCTTGCGGATAAGAAGGGGAACGTGTGCCAGGCGAAGACCGTGGGGCTGAAAAGCCAGAGGGACGAGAAGACGGGACGGATGATGATGGTTCCCGTGGAGGGAACGGAGAAGGTGATTCCGGCGGACCTGGTGCTGATCGCGGCAGGATTTCTGGGGAGTCAGAGGTATGTGACGGACGCCTTCAAGGTGGCCGTGGACGGGCGTACCAACGTGCAAACCAGGGAGGGCGGCTATGAGACCACCGTTCCCGGCGTGTTTGCGGCGGGGGACATGCGCAGAGGACAGTCCCTGGTGGTGTGGGCCATTCATGAGGGGCGGGAGGCCGCAAGGGCGGTGGACGAGTCCCTTATGGGATATACGAACATGCAGGGTTGAGGTCCCGGCTTTTAGATGGGCAAAAAGGGCGGTTTTCCCGGGTTTTTCGGGGAGGCCGCCCTGTTTTTCCCGGGGGAAAAAATAGTTGACAAAGGTATAGTCCATTGCTATAATACCCCCATGAGCAAGGGCGTTCTTTTGGTAGGGGTTTCCTGTCAGGGGTGCGCTTTTTTTTGTAAAAGTTCAGACAGGTCTGCGCACTTGCCCGCTGACCGAAAAGAGGTGCTGAAGTGGAGAAATGGGTGTTCCCCACTGACAGGAGGCCAGACAGCGCATGTGGGCAGCCGCACCCCGCCGGGTGCGGGCCGAGACAGACAAGGAGAGGAATACAATGGGGAATTATACCAGAGACGAAGTATTGCAGATGGCGGAGGACGAGGATGTGGAGTTCATCCGCCTACAGTTCACCGATATGTTCGGTATCCTGAAAAATATTGCCATCACGGCCAGGGAGCTTCCCAGGGCCCTGGATGACCAGTATCTTGTGGACGGTTCTTTTATTGCCGGTATTGCGGGAGAGCAGGAGCCGGATATGTATCTTCACCCGGATCTTGATACCTTTACCGTCCTTCCGTGGCGCCCCCAGCAGGGCAAGGTGGCAAGGCTGCTCTGTGACATCTATCGGCCTGACGGGACACCCCACGAGAACAGCTCCCGGGGCATTTTGAAGCGGGTGACCAGGAAGGCGAAGGAGGAGGGCTACACCTGCTTCATCGATCCCGAATGTGAGTTCTTCCTGTTCCACACCGACGACAATGGAATGCCCACCACCCTGACCCATGAAAAGGCCGGTTATCTGGACATAGGGCCGGTGGATCTGGGAGAAAATGCCAGGAGGGACATGGTCCTGAATTTGGAGGACATGGGGCTTCAGGTGAAGTCCTCCCACCATGAGACGGCGCCGGCCCAGCATGAGATTGATTTTAAGCATGACGAGGCCTTCCGCATGGCGGACTGCATCATGACCTTTAAGATGACGGTGAGAACCATTGCCAAGAGGCACGGCCTTCACGCCACCTTCATGCCAAAGCCCCGGGCCCAGGTCAACGGCTCCGGTATGCACGTCCGCTTTTCCCTCTTCAGGAAGGGACAGAATATTTTTGCGGATCCTGAGGATCCCTCCCAGCTGAGCCAGGAGGCCTATTATTTTGTGGGAGGACTGCTGGCCCACAGCCGGGAGATGGCTCTGATCACCAATCCTCTGGTAAACTCCTACAAGCGTCTGGTTCCCGGGTACGAGGCTCCCACGGAGCTGACCTGGACCACCAACAACCAAAACTCCCTGGTGAAGATCCCCGCCGGGAAGGGGATGCGCACCGGTATCGAGCTGAGAAGCCCGGATGCGGCCGCGAACCCTTATCTGGTGTTTGCGGTGTGCCTGGAGGCAGGCTTGGACGGGATCAAGAATCAGATCTGTCCCGCAAGGTCTTCCCAGTGTTCTTTGGGGGAGGAGGATCTCTCCCAGGAGCAGGCGGAGATCCTGCCGGGTGATCTGAAGGAGGCCATTGCTGCGTTTGAGGAAAGTTCGTGGATCAAGGAGGTTTTAGGGGAAAGCTTCTGTAGGGAGTACGCAAGGGTCAAAAAACAGGAATGGAAAAAATATACCAGTCAGGTGACGGATTGGGAAGTGGAAGAGTACCTGTACCGCATCTGAGTATGAGATAGAGACGCAAAGGGGCGAAAGAGAGTGGCATCGACATGAACTGCAGTATCGTGATCGCATTACCGAAAATTGAAGATGCAAAGAAGATCCGTATGATCCTCATGCGCTGCGGCTTTTCCGTGGCCTCGGTCTGCAGCACGGGTTCCAGTGCACTGGCCAGTATGACAGAGCTGGATGGGGGCATACTGATCTGTGGGTACAAGCTGTCCGATATGTATTACCGGGACATGATGGAATACCTGCCTCCTCATTTTCAGCTGCTCCTCCTCGCCTCCCCCAGGGTGATCAGCGAGGCGCCCGCCTCCCTTTTGTCGGTGGAGATGCCCATGAAGGTGAGCGTCCTGGTCAGCAAGGTAGAGACGATGCTCTCCCAGGTGGAGCGGCGGTGGAAAAAAGAGAAAAGAAAGCCGAAGGTCCGCTCGGAAAGGGAGCAGAACTATATATCCAACGCAAAGCTGCTGCTGATGGAGCGGAACAATCTGAAGGAGGAGGAGGCCTACCGGTACATACAGAAGTGCAGCATGGACTCCGGTACCAACATGGTGGAGACGGCCCAGATGGTGCTGATGCTTTTGTATGACGAGGTTTGAGAACGCCTGGCGCAGGATGGTTTTTTGCCGGAGCGTGTTTTAGAAAAGACAGGAAATGGAGGATGAGGAAATGGAGTTTCTGGATGGAACATGGGAGAAGGAGGCGTGCGCCTGGGAAGAGCTGATGAAGGATCGGCTCCTGGATCAGGAAGCAGTCCTGGAAGGTGCGGTACACAGCATCCGAAACATGGGTGACGTGGCGTTTGTGATCCTGCGGAGGAGGGAAGGCCTGTTCCAGGCAGTGATCGAAAACCAGCGGTCGGATGTCTCCATCCATGGATTGAGGGAGGGAATGACGGTCAGGGTCAAGGGCCTTGTGCGCAGGGAGGAGAGGGCTCCTCATGGAAGGGAGCTGTGCGTCCGGGAGCTTTTTGTCCTTTCCGCGCCGGCGGCGCCCCTTCCTCTGGCCATCGACAAATGGAAGCTGGACACCTCTTTGGAGGCAAAGCTGAATTACCGTTCCCTTGCCCTCCGCAACATCCAGGAGCGCTCAAAATTCAAGCTCCAGGAGGGCCTGGTGAGAGCCTTCCGGGACTATCTTTACCAGAAGGGCTTCACGGAGATCCACACGCCCAAGCTGGGTGCCAGAGGGGCCGAGGGAGGGGCGAACCTGTTTAAGCTGAGCTACTTCCACAAGCCGGCGGTCCTGGCTCAGAGCCCCCAGTTCTATAAGCAGATGATGGTGGGGGTTTTTGACCGGGTGTTCGAGACGGGTCCTGTTTTTCGCGCAGAGAAGCACAACACCAAAAGGCATCTGAACGAGTATACCAGCCTGGATTTTGAGATGGGCTACATCGACGGGTTTGAGGAGATCATGGCTATGGAGACCGGCTTTTTACAGTACGCCCTAAAGCTTTTGAGGAAGGATTATGGGAAGGAGCTGGAGATCCTGAAGCTGTCTCTCCCAGACGCCTCCCGGATCCCCGCAGTCCGTTTTGACCGGGCAAAGGAGCTGGTGGCCGAGAAGTATGACCGCAGGATCCGCAATCCCTTCGACCTGGAGCCGGAGGAGGAGGCCCTGATCGGCCGGTATTTCAAGGAGGAGTACGGTGCGGATTTCGTGTTCGTCACACATTACCCCTCCAAGAAGCGCCCCTTCTACGCCATGGACGACCCGGCGGATCCCCGCTTTACCCTGAGCTTCGATCTTTTGTTCCACGGTCTGGAGATCACCACGGGAGGCCAGCGTATCCACGATTACGGCCAGCTGGTGAAAAAGCTCCAGGACAGAGGGATGGAGCAGGAGGGGATGGAGCAGTACCTGGACACCTTCAAGCACGGTATGCCGCCCCACGGAGGGCTGGGGATCGGGCTGGAGCGCCTGACCATGCAGCTTCTGGGGGAGGAGAACGTGCGGGAGGCCTGCCTTTTCCCCAGGGATCTGAACCGCCTGGAGCCGTAGGGAGGGCCGTTGAAGGCCGCACCCGGACCGGAGGGCCGCAAGTGGCAACGGTACAGCGGGCTGGACTGTTGCGGAAAGTGAGGAATTATGGCAAAGCAGATCGATGATGAGACCATGGAAAATGTCTGCATCCTGGCGAAGCTTTCCCTTACGGAAGAGGAGAAGGAGAAGGCAAAAAGGGACATGCAGGAGATGCTGGATTACGTGGATAAGCTGGATGAGCTGGACACCAGCCAGGTGGAGGCCATGTCCCATATCTTTGGAGACCACAATGTTTTTCGGGAGGACGTGGTGACCAACGGGGACAACAGCCAGGCCATGCTGAAGAATGCGCCGAGGGCCAAGGAGGGCCAGTATCAGGTGCCGAAGACCATAGGATAGGAGACGGACCATGGATTTGAGAACATTAACAGCCCTGGAATTGGGAGAAAAGCTCAGACAGCGCCAGCTCCGTGTCCTGGACGGCGTGGAATGTGTGTTTGAGGAGATCGAAAAGAAAGAGGGCCAGGTGCATTCGTATCTGGATATCTATAAAGAGGAGGCCCTTGCGAGAGCTCAGGAGGTGGAAAGGGGGATGGAGCAGGGGATCTACACAGGCCCCCTGGCCGGCGTTCCCGTGGCCGTGAAGGACAACATCTGCATCCGGGGCAAAAGGACCACCTGCGCCTCCAGGATCCTGGAGAATTTTGTGCCTCCGTACAATGGGGAGGTGATCGACCGTCTGGAGAGGGCGGGCATGATCATCATCGGAAAGACCAACATGGACGAGTTTGCCATGGGAAGCACCACCGAGACCTCGGCCTTCGGGGTCACTAGGAATCCTTGGGATTACGATCACGTTCCGGGCGGCTCCTCCGGCGGCTCCTGCGCCGCCGTGGCCGCCCAAGAGACATACCTGGCCCTGGGCTCCGATACCGGCGGCTCCATCCGCCAGCCCAGCTCCTTCTGCGGCGTGACAGGCATCAAGCCCACCTACGGCACCGTGTCCCGCTATGGGCTGGTGGCCTACGCCTCCTCTCTGGATCAGATCGGACCAGTGGGAAAGGATACGGCGGACTGTGCGGCCCTTTTGGAGGTGATTGCCGGGCACGACCCCAAGGATGGCACCTCCCTGGACAGAAAGGATCTGTCCTTTACTCAGGCCTTGACAGGGGATGTCCGGGGGATGCGCTTCGGGGTTCCCCAGGAGTACCTCTCCCAGGGGCTTTCCCCGGAGGTGAAGGAGGCCTTTTGTGAGGTGATCCGCACTCTGACGGACATGGGAGCCCAGGTGGAGTATTTTTCCGTGAAGACCATGGAGTATATGATCCCGGCCTACTATATCATCGCCAGTGCGGAGGCCAGCTCCAACCTGGAGCGCTTTGACGGGGTGAAATATGGCTTTCGGGCCTCGGACTATCAGGGGCTCCATGATATGTACAAGCGCACCAGGACCGAGGGCTTAGGGCAGGAGGTAAAGCGCCGCATCATGCTGGGCTCCTTCGTGCTGAGCTCCGGCTACTATGACGCCTATTATCTGAAGGCCCTGAAGACGAAGGCTCTGATCAAGAGAGAGTTCGACCAGGCCTTTGGCCGGTATGACGTGCTCCTTGCACCGGCGGCCCCCTACACGGCCCCCAGGCTGGGGGAGAGCCTGAAGGATCCCCTGGCCATGTATTTAGGTGACGTGTACACCGTCGCCGTGAACCTGTGCGGCCTTCCCGGGATCACCGTTCCCTGCGGCATGGACAGCCAGGGGCTTCCCATCGGCATCCAGATGATCGGGGACTGCTTCATGGAAAAAAAGATCCTGAGGGCGGCCCATGCCTATGAGAGGGTGAGGGGCAGTTTTGGGACGCCAAAGGAAGGAGGGACGGGTGCATGAGACAATATGAGACCATCATAGGGCTGGAGGTCCATGTGGAGCTTGCCACAAGGACCAAGATCTTCTGCGGCTGCTCCACCCAGTTCGGAGGGGCTCCCAACACCCACACCTGCCCGGTGTGCACCGGTATGCCCGGCTCCCTCCCCGTGCTGAACAAAAGGGTGGTGGAGTTTGCCCTGAAGGCGGGGCTGGCCACAAACTGCCAGATCCACCAATATTGTAAATTTGACCGGAAGAATTATTTTTACCCGGACAATCCCCAGAATTACCAGATCTCCCAGCTGTATCTTCCCATCTGCCACGACGGCTGGGTGGAGATCGAGACGGCGGGGGGAAAGAAGAGGGTCCGCATCCGCGAGATGCACATGGAGGAGGATGCGGGCAAGCTGGTTCACGACCAGTGGGAGGACTGCTCCCTGGTGGACTTTAACAGGAGCGGTGTTCCCCTGATCGAGATCGTGTCCCAGCCGGACATGAGAAGCTCCCAGGAGGTGATCGCCTACCTGGAAAAGCTGCGCTGTACCATGCAGTACCTGGGGGTGTCGGACTGCAAGCTGCAGGAGGGCTCCATGCGCGCGGACGTGAACCTGTCCGTCCGGGAGGCGGGCAGCGACCGTCTGGGCACCAGGACGGAGATGAAGAACCTGAACTCCTTCAAGGCCATCGCAAGGGCCATTGAGGGGGAGAGGGAGCGCCAGATCGAGCTTTTGGAGATGGGACGGCCCGTGGTTCAGGAGACCCGCCGCTGGGACGACAACAAGGAATCCTCCTACGCCATGCGCTCCAAGGAGGATGCCAAGGACTACCGGTATTTCCCGGATCCGGATTTGCCGCCCATTCATATTTCCGATGCCTGGATCCAGGAGATCCGGCGGTCTCTGCCAGAGTTTCGGGAGGAAAAGCAGGCGAGATACCAGGAGGAGTACGGCCTTCCCGCCTATGACGCCGGCCTTCTCACGGAGTCCAGGCATTTGGCGGCCCTGTTTGAGGAGACGGCCCGGCTGACGGGGAACCCGAAAAAGACGGCCAACTGGTTTATGGGAGAGGTTCTGCGCCTGATGAAGGAGGGGGGAATGGATCCAGAGGAGGTCCGTTTTTCTCCCAGGAACTTGGCTGTCCTTTTGGACATGGTGGAGAAGAAGGAGGTCAGCCCGCAAAACGCCAAGAAGGTGTTTGAGAAGGTTTTTGAGGAGGACGTGGATCCGGCGGCTTACATCCAGGAGCATGGGCTGAGGATCGTGGAGGACGCCGGCCTTCTGGCGGGCACGGTGGCCAGGATCCTGGAAGAAAATCCAGGTCCCCTTTCGGAGCTTCTGGGAGGAAAGGACAAGGTGACGGGCTTCTTCGTGGGGCTGATCATGAAGGAATTGAAGGGCAAGGCCAACCCGGCCAGCGTGCGGGAGGCCCTGAGCGCTGAAATAGAGAAAAGAAGGTGACAGCCGGGCGGGCTGAACCGCTGCAAAAGAACGCTGTAAGGAGGATACCCCATGGTTACGGTCAATGAAAATTATTTAAAGCTGCCGGGAAGCTATCTGTTTTCCACCATCGCAAAGAAGGTGGGGGCTTACCAGGCAGAGCATCCCCAGCAGAAGATCATCAGCCTTGGCATCGGAGACGTGACCCAGCCTTTGGCGCCGGCCATCGTGGAGGCGCTCCACCGGGGAGTGGAGGAGATGGCCCATGCCGGGACCTTCCGGGGATATGCCCCGGATCTAGGGTACGGGTTTTTGAGGGAGGCCATCACCAGGAACGATTACAAGGCCAGGGGCTGCGACATTTCCCCGGAGGAGATCTTTGTCTCCGACGGGGCGAAGAGCGATTCCGGAAACATCCAGGAGATTTTTGGCGCAGACAACCGGGTTGCGGTGTGCGACCCGGTGTACCCCGTCTATGTGGATACCAACGTGATGGCCGGGCGCACCGGCCGGTACAATGAAAAGAGGGAGAATTTTGACGGGGTGATCTATATGCCCTGCCGCCAGGAAAATGGATTTCTCCCGGAGCTGCCCCAGGAGACGCCGGATCTGATCTACCTCTGCTTCCCCAACAACCCCACGGGAGGCGCCATCACCAGGAAAGGGCTCCAGACGTGGGTGGATTATGCCAATAAGAACGGCTGCGTCATCATTTACGACGCCGCCTATGAGGCGTATATCACGGAGGATGATGTTCCCCACACCATTTATGAGTGCCAGGGGGCGAGAACCTGTGCCATAGAGCTTCGCAGCTTCTCCAAAAATGCGGGCTTTACCGGGGTGCGTCTGGGCTTCACCGTGGTTCCCAGGGATCTGGTGCGGGACGGGGTTTCCCTTCACAGCCTGTGGGCGAGGCGCCATGGGACCAAGTTCAACGGGGCTCCCTACATTGTCCAGAGGGCAGGGGAGGCCGTCTACTCAGAGGCCGGAAAGGCTCAGCTGAGGGAGCAGGTGGGCTATTACCAGAAAAATGCCAGGACGATCTACGACGCCCTTTCCCAGGCAGGGTTTTCCGTTTCCGGCGGCGTGAACGCCCCTTATATCTGGCTGAAGACCCCGGATCAGATGACTTCCTGGGAGTTTTTTGACTATCTTCTCAAAAATGCCGGGGTGGTGGGCACTCCCGGCTCTGGCTTTGGCGCCCACGGGGAGGGTTATTTCCGCCTGACCGCCTTCGGAACCTACGAAAATACTCTGGAGGCGATTGACAGGATCCGAAATCTGTGAAAAAATAGGATAAACAGGGTGGCAGAAGGCAGTCCTTCCCTTGCGGAGGGGCTGCCGGACTGCCATCAAACATCAATCAAGAAAGTGAGGATCAAGCAATGAAGACACTGGAGCTTCGGGACGGCTTTTATTGGGCAGGGATCGTGGACGATAACCTTCGGGTGTTTGACATCATCATGTACACTGAGTTTGGTACCACCTACAACTCCTACGTATGGAAGGCGGGAGATAAGGTGGTTCTTTTTGAGACGGCCAAGGCCAAGTTTTTTGACGAGTATCTGGAAAAATTAAAGGAGATCATCGACGTGACCAGGATCGACTACCTGGTGGTGGAGCACACCGAGCCGGATCATGCGGGAAGCATTGAGAAGCTGCTGGATTACAGCCCTCAGATGAAGATCGTGGGGACCGGCTGCGCCATCGGCTTCCTGAAGGAGATCGTGAATCGGGACTTTACCTCCATTGCGGTGAAGGACAATCAGAGGATGGAGATCGGGGGAAGGCACCTGCGTTTCCTGGTGGTTCCCAACCTGCACTGGCCGGATACCATGTACACCTATCTGGAGGAGGAGCAGATCCTGGTGACCTGTGATTCCTTTGGCTCCCATTATGGCTTCCATGACGTCCTTGTGAGCAAGGTGACGGATCAGGAAGGATATATGAGGGCGGCCAAGTACTATTTCGACTGTATCATCGGCCCCTTCAAGCCCTTTATGAGGAAGGCCCTGGATCGGGTGAGGGAGCTGGACGTTTCCATGATCTGCCCGGGACACGGCCCCGTGCTGGACGAGAAGATCGATCTGATGTACAACACCTACCAGGAGTGGTGCACCGTGGTCAATCCCAACAAAAAGAAGACGGTCATCATTCCCTACGTGAGCGCCTACGGCTATACCAAAGAGATCGCACAGCAGATCTCCAAGGGCATCATGGACAGTGGGGACGTGGACGTGCGGTGCTATGACATGGTGGAGGCGGACCAGGCGAAGGTTCTGGAGGAGCTGGGCTATGCGGACGGCATTCTTTTGGGCTCCCCCACCATCGTGGGAGAGGCCTTGAAGCCCATTTGGGATCTGACCACCTCCATCTTTGCCGGCACCCACGGGGGCAAGCTGGCCAGCGCTTTCGGAAGCTATGGCTGGAGCGGGGAGGCGGTGCCTCATCTGCTCGAGCGTCTTCGTCAGTTGCGCATGAAGGTGGTGGACGGGCTTCGCATCCGCTTTAAGCCCAGTGAGAACCAGCTTCTGGACGCCTATGAATACGGCTTCAATTTCGGCTGCATCCTTCAGGAGAAGGAGAATCCTAAGAAGGCTTCCGGTGCCCGTACCCTGGTAAAGTGTCTGGTATGCGGGGAGATCTTTGACTCCTCCCTGGAGATCTGCCCCGTCTGCGGGGTAGGCAAGGAGAACTTTGTCCCCGTGGATGAGGAGACCTCCACCTTCCGCAGGGACACCAGGGATTTCTACGTGATCATTGGAAACGGCGCCGCCGGCCTCAGCGCGGCGAAGGCCATCCGGGAGAGGGACACCACCGGTTCCATCGTGATGATCTCCAACGAGCCCTACAGGACCTACAACCGGCCCATGCTCACCAAGTCCATGGTGGCGGAGCTGGACGGGGAAACCATCGCCGTGGAGGATCAGGAGTGGTACGAGAAGAACCAGGTGTTCCAGGTACTGGGGAAACAGGTGGTTTCCGTGGACGCCAAGGAAAAAGAGGTGGTGATGGAGGACGGCTCCAGGGTGAAGTACACGAAGCTGATCTACGCCCTTGGCTCCGAGTGCTTTATCCCGCCCATCCCGGGCCATGAGAAGGAGCAGGTGGTGGCCATCCGCCGTATGTCCGACATCGAAAGGATCGCCGGCCTGATGCCCCAGGTGGAAAACGTGGTGGTCATCGGCGGCGGGGTCCTGGGACTGGAGGCTGCCTGGGAGTTCAGAAAGGCGAAAAAGAAGGTGAACGTCCTGGAGCTTGCTCCCCAGATCATGGGAAGACAGCTGGATCAGGGCGCCAGCCAGCTTTTGACCAGGATCAGCGAGTCCGTGGGGATCGCCATCCACACAGGCGTTCAGATCGCCTCCATCGAGGGGGAGGACCGGGTGACCGGCGTGAAGCTGGCGGA
The DNA here is from genome assembly GCA_030533315.1 of Eubacteriales bacterium. Next base: position 21,036 of record JAUNJL010000017.1, on the reverse strand, counting down.
CGGAACTCTTTTTGAGGCGGAGCTGGTGATCGTGTCCGCTGGCGTGCGGGCCAACGGGGCTGTGGCCAAGGAGGCAGGAGCGGAGGTCAACAGGGGCGTGGTGGTAAACGCCAGGATGGAGACCAGCCTTCCCCACGTCTACGCCTGCGGCGATTGTGCGGAGTTTGAGGGTGTCAATTACGCCATCTGGCCCCAGGCCCTGGAGCAGGGAAGGGTGGCCGGCGCCAATGCGGCGGGAGAGGCTCTGGAGTACGAGACCGTCTCTGCGGGACTTTCCTTTAACGGGATGAACACCTCCCTGTACGCCATCGGGGACAACGGCAAGAACCCGAACCTGATCTACCGTACCGTGGAATTTCAGGATGAGGGAAGGAAGCAGTATGAGAAATATTACTTCCTGAACAACCGCCTCTGCGGGGTGATCCTCATTGGAGACACCTCCAAAATGGCTCAGCTCACCGAGGCGGTGGAAAAGAAGCTGACCTTCTCCAAGATCTTTGGATAAAGCGAGGTGAGACGGCGGCCAGAAAGAGACGGCCGCCAAAGAAAGAAAGCCTTCCGCAGCTGCGGGAGGCTTTCTTTCGCAGTACAGGAGCGGATCTGACAAGAAGTAAGAGAACAAAAAATGGCAGGTCCAGATGGGAAATGAAAGGGGGAAGGCATTTTTTAGATAAAAAAAAACGTATTGACTTTTGGGTGCAATGGTGCTAATGTTGATACGAATTTGTGATCCGGCGGGCAAAAAAGAGGCGGTACAGGCAGCCCCTGACGGCCGGAGGAGCGGTACGACAGGATGAGGGAGGATCGAAGCTATGGATTTTTCATTTGCGGTGTTTTTGAGGCAAATGACACAGAACCCGGCGCTGGCCGTCACGGTGCTTTTTACGCTGGGGGTTATTTTTGTAAATGGATGGACGGATGCGCCAAACGCCATCGCCACCTGCGTGACCACCCGGTGCCTTCCGGTGAAGGCGGCCATCTGGATGAGTGCGGTCTTTAACTTTTTAGGCGTGTTCATCATGACGCAGATCAACAGCTCCGTGGCCTCCACCATCAGCAACATGGTGGATTTTGGCGCCAATACCAAGGAGGCCCAGATCGCCCTTTGCGCCGCCCTTTTGTCCATCGTGGTGTACAGTGTGGCGGCCTCCGTCTTCGGGATCCCCACCAGCGAGAGCCACAGCCTCATCGCCGGACTGTCCGGTGCGGCCATCGCCATCCAAAAGGGGATCGGGGGCATCAATCTCCAGGAATGGGTAAAGGTGCTCTACGGTCTGGTGCTCAGCCTGGTGCTGGGCTTTGTCACCGGCTGGGTGATCTGCAGGCTTGTGACCCTTTTGTGCCGGGGCCTGGAGAGAAGAAGGGCGGATTCCTTTTTCGGGGGCGCCCAGATTCTGGGTGCGGCGGCCATGAGCTTCATGCACGGGGCCCAGGACGGACAGAAGTTTATCGGCGTGCTTTTTTTGGGGATCGCCTTTTCCAACGGGCAGAACTCTGTCAGCGGTATGGAGATCCCCGTGTGGGTGATGCTCCTCTGCAGCGTGGTCATGGCTCTCGGGACCAGCGTGGGAGGGGAGAAGATCATCAAGTCCGTGGGGATGGACATGGTGAAGCTGGAGCGGTACCAGGGCTTCTGCGCAGACCTTTCCGGCGCTCTCTGCCTGTTGTATTCCAGTCTTTTCGGGATCCCCGTGTCCACCACCCACACGAAGACCAGCGCCATCATGGGAGTGGGGGCGGTGAAGCGGCTGTCCGCCATCAACTTCGGGGTGGTGAGGGACATGATGCTCACCTGGATCTTCACCTTTCCGGGATGTGGGCTCATCAGCTTTGTCATGGCAAAGATCTTTATCCAGATCCTCTAAAAAAAGGGAAAGCAAAGGAGAAACGTATGTCAAAAAAACAGGATTCGTTTTATTTTGAAAATTTTGTCGCCTGCGGGGAGATATCGGAAAAGGCGGCCCAGATGCTGAAGGAGGTTCTGGTGCATTTTGAGCCGGAGAGCCTTCCCAGGAGACTGGAGGAGCTTCATCTTTTGGAGCACCAGGGAGATGAAAAAAAGCATGAGCTGACGGACAGGGTGGCGAAGGCCTTCATCACCCCCATTGAGCGGGAGGATATCGCTGCCCTGGCCCACGCCATCGACGAGCTGACGGACAAGATCGAGGAGGTTCTCATGTGCATTTACATGAACAATGTGCAAAAGATCCGCCCGGACGCCATCTCCCTTCTGGACGTGGTGATCCAGTGCTGCGGCGAGGTGTGCGCCATGCTGCGGGAGTTCCCTAATTTCCGCCATTCCAAGAAGCTGAAGGAGGCGGTGATCCGGATCAATTCCTTCGAGGAGGAGGCGGACAGGCTGTACCTTTCCAGCATGAGGAGCCTTCACCTGGAGGAGGACGTGCGTTCCATCATCGCCTGGAGGGAGATCTACACCTATCTGGAAAAATGTGCCGACGCCTGTGAGCATGTGGCGGACGGCGTGGCTCAGGTGGTCATGAAAAATTCCTGACGACCCTGAGAAAAGCCTGTTTGGGAGGAAAGCTCCCGGCAGGCTTTTTTAAGTTTCTGTTAAATCAGTCCCAGGCCCTTGCATAAAAGGGATTGTCCTGTTAAAGTAGAGAGAGCGGGGGCGCATTTGCGGCGCCCTCTGGAGGAAAAAAGAGCTTTCTGTTCCAAGGGTCCTGCCGCAGGCAGGAGGGACAGGTGAGGCGTACTCTGTTTTTTTGATCGCCAAAGGAGAGCTCCTGTGGAAATGAGAAAAACAGAGTGGGAAGGATGAGAGCCATGAAGTACGGAAAGATCAGGATCGAGAACGGATGTCTGTCCTTTTACAAGCGTATGATGCTGAACAATCTCCCCTGCAGCGACATCATGTGGGTGTACATGCGCCGGGAGGGGGAGAGCAGTCAGGAGCGAGGGGGAAAGCAGGTCATAGCCAACTATCTCGTGGTGATCACCAGAAGAAGGAAAAAGTACAAATTTGACATGACGGAGAGGGAGGTCCAGGAGTGCATCCTCCACCTGAGGGCCCTGAATCCCAATATGGCGGTGGGCTTTCCAAGAGGGGGGCGTCTTCCCCTCCTGAGCCTTCCCAACACCAGGGATCTGGGCGCCATCGCCACGGAGGACGGCCGCCACATCCTTCCTCGCAGGCTTCTGCGCAGCGGGGAGCTGTACCATGCCGCCCTGCCGGATCAGCAGGTGCTGGGGGAGGAGTACCGCCTGCGCACCGTCATTGATTTCCGGTCCCAGGAGGAGCGGAAGGGAAAGCCGGACGTGGCCCTGCGGGGAGTGGCCTACTACCACATTCCCATTATCGATGAGATGGGGCTGAAGGAGCCGGGGGTTCTGAAGGTTCCCAGATTTTTCATCCACTACGAGGGGAGGGCGGAGGATCATCTTGTGAGGCAGTACGAAAGCTTCGTGAAGGACATCTACTCCGTCAAGCAGTACGCCAGGTTCCTGGACGTGCTTTTGAACCATCAGGAGGGGGCCGTTCTGTGGCACGGCAGCCTGGGAAAGGATCGGACGGGAGTGGCTGCGGCCATCCTGCTTTGCGCCCTGGGTGTGCCGGAGGAGGCAATCCGGGAGGATTTCCTGAAATCCAACGCCTGTCTGGCGGGGGAGATGGAGTGTATCCTCCGCTATCTGGAGGCGGCCAGGATGGACAGCATCCAGCGGGTGGAGAACGTGAGCGCCTTTTATCGGGTGAAGCAGCACTACATGGACATCGTGATGGACACCATCCGAAGGGAGTACGGCTCCGTGGACCGTTTCCTCAGAAAGGGGCTGTACATGACTCCAAAGGCCATCGAGGAGCTGCGGGAAAAGTACCTGATCTGAGCTGCCGTGTGGTTTTTCATTGACAAAAAAAAATTAGTTGTTATAATATAGTGTGATGTAACGATGAAGCGGCAAAGTGTTTTCTGTTTTTTGATTCTGTTTTGACCCTTTCATCGGACGGAGCGGGGGGCCCGAAGGACGGGGATCCTCCTGGGGAAGGGAAGCCTTCCCAGATCATATTTCGGATGAAAGCAGGTGTTTTATGCAAAAAAGGATCTTGTCCCTGCTGGTGGACAATACCTCGGGCGTGTTGAGCCGTATTGCGGGGATGTTCAGCCGCCGGGGCTACAACATAGACAGTATTACCGCAGGCGTGACCGCAGATGAGAATTTTACCCGCATTACTGTGGTGTGCAGCGGCGATGACGCCATTTTGGAGCAGATCACCGGACAGCTTTCCAAGCTGGTGGACGTGCGGGACATCAAGGTTCTGGATCCGGCGGCCAGCGTCGTGCGGGAGACGGTGCTGGTGAAGGTGGCCGCGAAGCCGGAGCAGCGTCAGGGAATCATCTCGGTGGCGGATATTTTCCGGGCCAAGGTGGTGGACGTGAGCAAGGATTCCCTTGTGGTGGAGATGACCGGCAGCAAGTCGAAGCTGGAGGCTTTTATCGATCTGATGGGAGATTATGAGATCCTGGAGCTGGCCAGGGCCGGCGTCACGGGACTCTCCAGAGGCGCCTCGGACGTGCGCTTTCTCTAGGGAAGGGTGCAAAGCCGTGATTCCATTACAAACATACAAAAAGTGAAAATGATAGGAGGAAACAAAAATGTCAGCAAGAATTTTTTACCAGGAAGACTGCAACCTCTCCATTCTGGAGGGAAAGACCATCGCCATCATCGGCTATGGCAGCCAGGGACATGCACATGCCCTGAACTTGAAGGAGTCCGGATGCCATGTCATCATCGGTCTTTACGAGGGGAGCAGATCCTGGGATAGAGCAGTGGCGCAGGGATTTGAGGTGTACACGGCTGCGGAGGCTGCCAAGAAGGCGGACATCATCATGGTTCTGATCAACGATGAGAAGCAGGCCGATATGTACAAGAACGACATTGAGCCGAACCTGGAGGAGGGCAACATGCTCATGTTCGCTCACGGCTTCAACATCCACTATGGCTGCATCGTTCCCCCCAAGAACGTGGACGTGACCATGATCGCACCGAAGGGACCGGGACACACCGTGAGAAGCGAGTATCAGGCCGGCAAGGGCGTTCCCTGTCTGGTGGCCGTGGAGCAGGATTACACAGGCAAGGCTCTTGACAAGGCTCTGGCTTATGCCCTTGGAATCGGCGGGGCGAGGGCAGGCGTTCTGGAGACCACCTTCCGCACGGAGACCGAGACGGACCTCTTTGGAGAGCAGGCCGTTCTCTGCGGCGGTGTCTGCGCCCTGATGCAGGCGGGCTTCGAGACCCTGTGCGAGGCTGGATACGATCCCAGAAACGCATATTTTGAGTGCATCCATGAGATGAAGCTGATCGTGGACCTGATCTATCAGTCTGGATTTGCCGGGATGAGATATTCCATCTCCAACACTGCAGAGTACGGCGATTACATCACCGGACCTAAGATCATCACCGACGAGACGAAGAAGGCCATGAAGAAGATCCTGTCCGACATCCAGGACGGAAGCTTTGCCAAGGAGTTCCTTCTGGACATGAGCCCGGCAGGACGCCAGGTACACTTCAAGGCTATGAGGAAGAGAGCTGCCGAGCACTCCTCCGAGAAGGTGGGCGAGGAGATCCGCAAGCTGTACAGCTGGAACGGCGAGGACAAGCTGATCAACAACTGATCTACGCAGGATAGCAAAAATGGGGCTGTCAGTCAGACAAGGGGGACTGGCAGCCTTTCATGTATCGGGCAGAAGGCGGGCCCGTCAAGAAAAGAAAGTTCAGGAGGAAGAACAAATGGGAATGACAATGACGCAGAAGATCCTTGCCGCACACGCCGGTCTGGATCACGTGGAGGCCGGGCAGCTCATTGAGGCGGATCTGGACCTGGTGCTGGGAAACGATATCACCTCCCCGGTGGCCATCCACGAGATGGACAAGATGACGGTGGAGACCGTTTTTGACAAGGACAAGATCGCCCTGGTGATGGATCATTTTATCCCCAACAAGGACATTAAGTCGGCGGAGCACTGCAAATGTGTCAGGGAGTTTGCCTGCCGCCACGACATTACCAATTATTTTGACGTGGGGCAGATGGGGATCGAGCACGCCCTTCTTCCGGAAAAGGGGCTGACCGTGGCCGGGGACGTGATCATCGGCGCAGATTCCCATACCTGTACCTACGGCGCCCTGGGAGCCTTCTCCACCGGCGTGGGCAGCACGGACATGGCGGCCGGCATGGCCACGGGCAAGGCCTGGTTCAAGGTTCCCTCCGCCATCCGCTTCAATCTGGTGGGAACCCCGAAGAAATGGGTCAGCGGAAAGGACGTGATCCTGCACATCATCGGGATGATCGGCGTGGACGGCGCTCTGTATAAATCCATGGAGTTTACGGGAGAGGGTATCAAGAGCCTGACCATGGACGACCGTTTTACCATCGCAAATATGGCTATCGAGGCCGGCGGAAAGAACGGGATCTTCCCGGTGGACGAGGTGGCGAAGGCCTACATGAAGGAGCATTCCACACGGGAATACAAGGTTTATGAGGCGGACGAGGACGCTGAGTACGAGGCGGAGTACACCATCGACCTGGGAGAGCTGGAGCCCACCATCGCCTTCCCCCATCTGCCGGAGAATACCAGGACCATTTCCCAGATCACCCAGGAGATCAAGGTGGATCAGTCGGTGATCGGCTCTTGTACCAACGGGCGGATCCAGGATCTTCGGACGGCGGCCAGGATCCTGGAGGGCCGCAAGGTAAAGAAGGGGCTCCGCTGCATCGTGATCCCGGCTACCCAGGCCATCTACCTTCAGGCCATGGAGGAGGGGCTGCTGAAGATCTTCATTGAGGCGGGAGCCGTGGTCAGCACGCCTACCTGCGGGCCCTGCCTGGGAGGCTACATGGGGATTTTGGCAGAGGGAGAGCGGTGTATCTCCACCACCAACCGCAACTTTGTGGGACGTATGGGACACGTGGATTCTGAGGTGTACCTGGCAAGCCCGGCCGTGGCTGCCGCAAGCGCCGTGACCGGACGGATTTCCGCACCGGAAGAACTGGGATTATAAGGAGGAATAGAAAATGCAGGCAAAAGGAACAGTGTTCAAATATGGCGACAACGTGGATACGGACGTGATCATTCCCGCCCGCTACCTAAATTCCTCGGATCCGGCGGAGCTGGCCACCCACTGCATGGAGGACCTGGACAAGACCTTTGTGGATCGCGTGAGGAAGGGGGACATCATCGTCGCAGACAAGAACTTTGGCTGCGGCTCCTCCAGAGAGCACGCCCCCATCTCCATCAAGGCGGCAGGTGTGAGCTGCGTGATTGCGGAGACCTTCGCCAGGATCTTTTACCGCAATGCCATCAACATTGGGCTTCCCATCATCGAGTGTCCCGCTGCCAGCAAGGGTATCCAGGACGGAGATGAGGTGGAGGTGGACTTCGACTCCGGCATGATCTACAACCGCACCAGGGGAACCCAGTTCCAGGGACAGGCGTTCCCAGAATTTATGCAGAAGATCATCCAGGCTGAGGGCCTTGTGAACTACATCAACGGAAAATAAGCATCCATGAGCAAAAAGAAGGTCAGAGGCCTGGGGCGATCCGCCCGGGGCTTCTGACCTTTTTGGCCTTGTATCATAGTATATTAAAAAGACGAAAGGGAGATCAGACCATGGCGGAGATCATGGGAATCGATGTGTCCGCATACCAGGGACAGATCGACTGGCAGCAGGTGCGCGCCGCAGGCACGCGGTTTGCCATTCTGCGCATCACCCAGGAAGGGAACGTGATTGATCCCACCTTTGAAGAAAACTACAGAGGCTGCAGGGAAAGGGATATCTGGCCCGGTGTTTACAAATACTGCTACGCCCTCAACGAGAAGGAGGCGGCGGAGGAGGCAGACAAGGTACTGGAGGTTTTAGGGGGAAGGGCCCTGATCTGGCCGGTGTTTTATGATCTGGAGCTGGACGCCTTGGAAGGCCTGGGGATGGAGGGGATCCAGAGGGTGGCCCTTGCCTTCCTGGAGAGGATCCGGGAGGGCGGCTACCTTACGGGGATTTACAGCGATCTGTACTGGTACGAAAACCTTCTCTCCCCCAGACTGAAGGAGTATGACTGCTGGATTGCGGATTACCCGGAGGATGACAACGGCACCCTGCAGGAGGCATACCGTCCTCCCTACGGAGTGGGGTGGCAGTACACCAGCAGAGCTCAGATCCCTGGCATCCAGGGGTTTGTGGACGGCGACGTATTCTATAAAAATTATGGGGAGGAATACTGCCGAAGCCTGTTTCCGCCCCAGGAGGAGGCCTATATGTTCCAGCCGGAGACGGTAAGTCTGGGAAGCCGGGGAAATTCCGTGCTTCTTTTGCAGGAGATCCTGCGGGCAAGGGATTTCCGGGATCGCCAGGGGAACGCCCTTTCCCTGGACCGTATCGCAGGTGACGCCACCATCTACGCACTGACAGAATACCAGAGATCCAGAAAAGGCGTTTTGGCTGCAGACGGTATCTGCGGACCAGCCACCTGGAGAGACATGATCGCCATTTAAGACAAAAAGGACCTCCGGGGGCGCAAGGCGGCCTCCCGGGGATCCTGTTGTCTGCGGTGATCTGGAAAAAAGGGTAACAAAAAAGCCGGAAATGAGACTCGAACTCACGACCCCTTCATTACGAGTGAAGTGCTCTACCGACTGAGCTATCCCGGCTTGCCTCTGGCTTACTGCCAGACACAAATGCTATTATACAGGATTTTGAAAAAAATGCAAGAGGTAATTTTAAAAAATTATAAAAAAGTATTGGTTCGGACGGAAGGGGCTTTGCTGCGGAGCTGATTATGGATGCTGTGGCTTATGGGTTTCTTTGGGGGTTCCCTGCTTTTTAAAAAATCTGTTTTCAAATGGGAGAAAGTGTGTTAAGATAAGGGGGACTTTGTTGTTGACTCATTTTCGCACAGAAATAAAAAAGACCGGTTCTTCATCGGAAGGAAGGGGAGGACGGGTCTGCAAAGTCTGTACAGCTTCTGCGCTTTTTCGGCATCCGGTATGGGTGCGGGGAAAGGGCAGTTTATGTTTTGTTCCGGGGAGGGATGAGGATGTACCAGATGGAAGGGGCTTACCAGGAGAGGACCGCGGCACGGGCAGCGGCTTTTTTGCGTGACTTAGGTCTGGGAGCCTGGACCATTCTTGGCAGGACGGGCGTTCGTTCCGATTGGAGAGAGCAGGATGGACCTGCTCTTGTTGTGATGGAAAAAAGGGACCCTGCCGGAGACAATGGACATCCGGAAGCCGGTCTACATACCAGGAACGGCAGAAATGCGGACACCTACACAGCTTCCTCTCACAGGGAGGGGCACCGGTACAAGCTACCGATGAGGGAGAAGGAGCTCCCCTGACTGGGTCCGTATCTTTTTTTGTCCTTTTGACGGAACGATGAGAAAGGAGAAACCATGTCAGAGATATCACTGGAATTGCAGAATATCAGGAAAAGCTTTGTGACGGAGGAGGAGGTGCTGGGAGGCATCAGCCTGTCCATCCGAAAGGGAGAGTTCATCACCCTTCTGGGCTCCTCCGGCTGCGGCAAGACCACCACGCTGCGCATTATCGCAGGTCTGGAGACGCCGGACGGAGGCTCCGTCTTTCTGGACGGGAAGGACGTGACGAATCTGGAGCCAAACCAGAGGGACGTCAACACCGTGTTCCAGAATTACGCCCTTTTTCCCCACATGAGCGTGGGGGACAACGTGGGGTATGGTCTGAAGCTGCGGAAGGTTCCCAAGGCGGAGATCAAAGAGCGGGTAAAAAAAATGCTGGAGCTGGTGCAGCTTTCCGGCTTTGAAAAGCGCAGGCCCGACCAGCTCTCCGGCGGCCAGCGCCAGAGGGTGGCCATCGCCAGGTCCCTCATCAACAACCCCAAGGTGCTTTTGCTGGACGAGCCTTTGGGGGCCTTGGATCTTCAGCTGCGAAGGGCCATGCAGATTGAGCTGAAGCGCCTTCAGAAGAAGCTGGGGATCACCTTTGTGTACATCACCCACGACCAGGAGGAGGCCATCAACATGTCGGACCGGATCGCCGTGATGAACCAGGGGCAGTTTGAGCAGATCGGCACCCCCGACGAGATCTATAACCGGCCGAAGACCAGCTACGTGGCCAGGTTTGTGGGAAACGCCAACATTCTCACGGGAACGGTTCGGGAGGCATGGGGAGATCAGGTCTCGGTGTCGGTGGGCGGTTCTCTGATGGCCGTCCAAAATGAGGAGGGACAGGTCCGGGAAGGGGAGAAGGTCACCCTGGCCGTCCGGGGAGAAAACATCCTTTTGGGGAAGGCGGATTCCCAGGGCATCTTTGCAAGGGTAAAGGAAAAGGCCTTCGCCGGCGGCCAGCTTCGGGTGCTCCTGGAGATGAAGGACGGAACCCAGGTTACGGCAAACCGGAGCGGCATCGATGCGGACGTGGCGGAGGGGGAGGAGATCACCTTTTCCTTCCTTCCCCAATCTGCGGTCCTGGTGGACCGGGAGGTTTCCCATGCGTAGGCGGGGCGCTGCTCCGGGGCGTCCCAAAAGAAGGGCTCGGGGAGTGTGGATGATTCTTCCCCTGTACCTTTTTACCCTGGTGTTTGTGGCCTGTCCCCTGATTTACATGGTGGCCCTGAGCTTCGCCACGCCGGGAGCCGTCCGGGGGGTGGAATGGATCTTTACCCTGGACAATTACAGGAAGATCCTGGAGCCGGTGTACCTGAACACCTTCGTGCAGTCCTTCAAGCTGGCCATCACCAGCACGGTTCTGATCTGCCTGGTGGGGTATCCCTTCGGCTACTTCATGGCCAAGCTTCCGGAGGGCCGGAAGAAAAAGGCCATGCTGCTGGTGATGCTTCCTTTTTGGGTAAATTCCCTCATCCGTCTCTACGGGTGGATCACCATCCTGCAGACGAAGGGCCTTCTGAACTTCGTGCTGAAAAAGCTGGGACTGATCCAAAAGCCCCTGAAGATCCTGTACAGCTATCCGGCCATCGTCATCGGCATGGTGTACGTGCTTCTTCCTTTTATGATCCTGTCGGTTTACTCCAGTGCGGAGAAGCTGGACTGGTCTTTGGTGGAGGCGGCCAGGGACCTGGGAGCCACCAAGGCCAGGGCTTTTTGGACCGTCAGCTTTAAGCTGACCCTGCCTGGCCTTCTCTCCGGGGTGATCCTCACCTTCATCCCTTCCATGGGACTGTTTTTCATTGCGGACATTCTGGGGGGAAACAAGATCGTCCTGGTGGGGAGCCTGATCCAGGAGCAGATGACCAGGGGGAGCAACTGGCCCTTCGGGGCGGCCCTGGCGGTGGTGCTCATGATCATGACCACCCTGATGATCGCGGCTTACCGTAAGCTTACAAATGCAAAAGAACTGGAGAGGATAGGATGAAGAAAAATTCAAAGCTGGCAAATGTTTATCTTGGGCTGATCTTCTTTTTGATGTATCTGCCCATCGGCGTGGTGATCGTATTTTCCTTTAACGAATCCAAGCTGCCTGTGAAATTCACCGGGTTTTCCCTGCGGTGGTACCAGGAGCTTCTGGGGGATGGCGCCATGCTGGAGGCCCTTGTCAACAGCCTGATCCTGGGTCTGTCAAGCTGTCTGATCTCTGCGGTGATCGGGACCCTGGGCGCCATCGGCCTGTCCAGGATCCACTGGAAGACAAAGGGGCTTTTGGAGCAGATCTCCATCCTGCCCCTGATGATCCCGGAGATCATCCTGGGCATGGTTCTCATGGCCTTTTTCCACATGATGAACCTGCCCTTTGGGATGGTGACCCTCCTTTTGGGGCACACGGTCTTCTGCGTGCCCTACATCCTCATGGAGGTGAAGGCAAGACTGGTGGGAATGGATCCCTCCCTGGAGGAGGCGGCCCGGGATCTGGGGGCTTCCCAGACCAGGGCCCTGGTGGACATCACCCTGCCTCTCATCATGCCCGCCGTGGTGTCCGGCTCCCTGCTGGCCTTTTCCATGTCCATGGACGACGTGGTCATCAGCATTTTTGTAAACGGGCCGAAGCTGGCCACCCTTCCCATCAAGGTTTACACTCAGATCAAAACCGGCGTGACGCCGAAGATCAATGCCCTTTGTACCATCATGCTGGCCCTGACCCTTTTGGGACTCGTCCTCTCCGCCGTGACGGGAAGGATCGGAAAGGGCAAAAAGGTACAGGCATAAATGCGGAGGAAAAAAGTATGAACAAGCTGATCGAATTGAAAAATCTCACGAAGAATTTCGATGACCAGCAGGTGCTCCGGGGGATCAACCTGGATATCTGCGAAAATGAGTTTCTCACTCTTTTAGGCCCCAGCGGCTGTGGAAAGACCACCACCCTTCGGATCATCGCCGGCTTTGACGAGCCCAGCGGCGGAGAGGTGCTGTTCAACGGGATCGAGATCTCCAAGCTTCCCCCCTACAAGCGGGAGGTAAACACGGTTTTTCAGAAGTACGCCCTGTTTCCCCATCTGAACGTGGCGGACAACATCGCCTTCGGTCTGAACCTGAAGAAGATGGACAAATCCGTCATCGCCCAGAAGGTGGAAAAGATGCTGAAGATGGTGGGGTTGGAGGGCTTTGAAAAAAGGGACGTGACCCTTCTTTCCGGGGGACAGCAGCAGCGGGTGGCCATTGCCAGGGCCCTGGTCAATGAGCCCAAGGTGCTCCTTCTGGACGAGCCCCTGGGGGCCCTGGACGCCAAGATCCGCAAGCAGATGCAGATCGAGCTGAAAAAGATCCAGCAGGAGGTGGGGATCACCTTTATCTACGTCACCCATGACCAGGAGGAGGCCCTTTCCATGTCTGACACGGTGGTGGTCATGAATAACGGGGAGATCCAGCAGATCGGTTCCCCCACCGACATCTACAATGAGCCGGAGAACCGGTTCGTGGCCAGCTTTATCGGGGAGTCCAACATCATCGAGGGGATCATGGTCAAGGATTTCCTGGTGGAGTTTGATGGGTTTCAGTTCCCATGCGTGGACAAGGGCTTTGAGGACATGGAGGAGATCGAGGTGGTTCTCCGGCCAGAGGATCTGGACATCGTGGAGCCGGAGGAGGCAAAGATCCACGGGGTCGTGCGGAACATTACCTTCAAGGGGGTTCATTACGAGATCCTCATTGAGACCGAGCTCCGCACCTACAAGGTGCAGACGACCGACTACGCGGAAGTGGGACGCAGGGTCGGCCTGAAGTTCGGGCCGGAGGATATCCACGTGATGTATCCGATGGGGGCTTACTGATGAAGCAGTTTCGGAGGCTGATCCTCCCCTATTTCATCTGGGCGGCGGCGATCCTGGTCATCCCACTGATCCTGATCGTTCTCTACGCCTTCACCCAGGAAGGAAACGAGGTTCTGACCTTCTCCTTTACCTGGAGCAACTTCGGGAAATTCCTGGAGGCCACGTACCTGAACGTGATCCTGAAGTCCTTCCGGCTGGGGCTGCTCACCACCTTCATCTGTCTGGTGCTGGGCTATCCCCTGGCCTATTTTATCGCAAAGTGCTCTGAGAGGGCCCAGAGCCTTCTCATCCTTCTGGTGACCATCCCCATGTGGATCAACATGCTGCTGCGCACCTATGCCTGGATGAATCTTTTGGCGGACAACGGGATCATCAATCACATGCTGTCCTTTCTGGGGATCGGACCCCTTCCCATGATGTACACGGATTTTTCCGTGATGCTGGGTCTGATCTGCAATTTTATGCCCTTTATGATCATTCCCATCCACACCTCCCTGAACAAGATGGACAAGTCCCTGGTGGAGGCGGCCTACGACCTTGGGGCCAACCCCTTCCAGACCTTCTGGAAGGTGACCTGGAAGCTGTCCATACCGGGGGTGGTCAACGGCATCATGATGGTGTTCCTTCTGGCAATCTCCTCGTTTGTCATTCCCAAGCTTTTGGGAGGCGGACAGTACATGCTCATCGGAAACCTGATCGAGTCTCAGTTCATCTCCGTGGGAGACTGGAATTTCGGCAGCGCCATTTCCATGATCCTGGCGGTGCTCATTCTGATCTTTATGGGACTGATGAAGCGTATGGATAAGCAGGACGAATAGGAGGACAGAGGGATGAAACAAAAGAACGGCTTTTTTTCCAGATTTTATGTGCTTCTGTGCCTGGTGTTTTTTTATCTTCCGATCCTGGTGACGATGGTTTTTTCCTTTAATTCGTCTAAGTCTCTTACCAGATTCACCGGCTTTTCCATGCGGTGGTATCAGGAGCTGATCAACAACGTGGAGGTGAGCAAGGCGGTGTACGTGTCCCTGACCGTGGCCATCCTGGCGACGGTGATCTCCACGGTCATCGGCACCATCACGGCCATCGGGCTTGGGAAATCCCGGAAGGTGCTTCGGGAGCTGCTGCTGAACATCAACAACCTTCCCATCCTGAACCCGGACATCGTGACGGCCATCGGCCTGATGCTGCTTTTTTCCTCCATCGGTTTCCGCAAGGGGTATCTTACCATGCTCCTTGCCCACATCGCCTTTTGCACGCCCTACGTGATCACCAGCGTGTATCCCAAGGTGCGAAGCCTGGATCCCAATCTGGCCAATGCGGCCATGGACCTGGGGGCCACGCCTTATCAGGCCCTGACCAAGGTGATTGTGCCCATGATCAAGGAGGGGATCTTTGCCGGTGCCCTTCTGGCCTTTACCATGTCCTTTGATGATTTCGTCATTTCCTATTTTGTGTCGGGAAACGGGGTGAAGAACATCTCCATCGTGGTCTACAACATGACGAAGCGGATCAATCCCACCATCAACGCCCTGTCCACCATCGTGATCCTGGTCATCGCCCTGGTGCTGATCCTGGCAAACGTGCTGCCAAGGCTGATGGATCGTTATTCCGGAAGGCTGAACAGGCGCCTGGTAAGGGGAACCTCCTGGATCCTGGCGGCGGCGCTGGGAGCGGGACTCTTTTTTATGGGCCGGGCGTCAGGAGGGAGTCATGTGCTGAAGGTGTACAATGCGGGAGAGTACATGGACCTTTCCCTTCTGGAGGATTTTGAGAGGGAAAACAACTGTACCATCGTCTACGAGACCTTCGAGTCCAATGAGATGATGTACACCAAGCTGTCGGGGGGAGAGTCCTACGACGTGCTCATCCCCTCGGACTATATGATCCAGCGGCTGGTCAAGGAGGAGTACCTCCAGTATCTGGACTGGGATCTGATCCCCAACAGGGACAATCTCCTTCCCCAGGTGATGAACTGCGGCTATGACCCGGGCAACCGGTATTCCTGTCCTTATTTCTGGGGCACCGTGGGGATCCTGTACGACACTGCAGTGGTGGATCGGGAGGATTTGAAGGAAGGATGGGAGATCCTTAGGAATCCCAAGTATAAAAATGAGATTTATATGTACGATTCGGAGAGGGATTCCTTCATGGTGGCCCTGAAGGCCCTGGGCTATTCCATGAACACCACCGACGAGGAGGAGATCCAGGAGGCCTTTGAGTGGCTCATCGATCAGAGGAACACCATGAATCCCATCTATGCGGGGGACGACATCATGGACAACATGATCTCCGGCAACAAGGCCATGGCCGTGGTGTATTCCGGGGACGCCTCCTACATCATCAGCGAGAATCCCCAGATGGATTATTTCACCCCGGATCAGGGGACCAACCTTTGGTATGACGCCATGGTCATCACCAGGGACTGCGGCGAGGTGGAGCTGGCCCACAAATTCATCGATTTTATGCTGGATGAAAATTCTGCTCTTTCCAACACGAGGGAAGTAGGGTATACTTCTACTGTGGGCAGCGCCTACGAGACCATGGTCACGGAGGATTATGAGGGGATCGACGCCTACATTCCAGACGACGAAAACCCGGACAGCGAGATCTTTGGCTATCAGGAGCCAAAGGTGAAGCAGCTGTATGCCCAGCTGTGGACCAAGATCAAGGCGGAGCAGGGATGACCAGGGTTGTACCTGCCCCTTGGGGCAGTGGCAATAGACGTTTTCCGGAGGGGCGGGAGGCTTCCGCCGACGGGGACGAATTTTTCAGAAAAGGAGAAGAAAGATGAGAAGACGAGTATTGGCAGGACTTTTGTGTGCGGCCGCCGCAGCCACCTTTGCGGTGCCGGTGTACGCCGATGACAACGAGATGGTGCTTTATACCTGGGAGGGCATGTTCCCCCAGGAGGTTCTGGACGGTTTCCAGGAGGAGACGGGGATCAAGCTGATCTACTCCAACTTTGACACGGATGAGACCATGCTGGAGAAGGTTTCCATGGCGGAGGGCGGCGACTACGACGTGGTCATTGCCGACGATTACATCCTGGAAAAGGTGATCCAGGAAGGACTTGCGGAGAAGCTGGACAAGGACACCCTCACCAATTTTGAGAACATCAATCCTTTGTATCAGGGGCAGTTCTACGATCCCGACGACGAGTACACCGTGCCTTACGGGGCGGGCATTCCCCTTATCGTGTACGATCCGGAGCTGGTGGACATGGAAATGGACGGCTACGAGGATCTGTGGGATCCCTCTCTTGAGGACAGCGTGGCCCTGACGGCAAATTACCGGGTGATCAACGGCATCACGGGTCTGACCCTGGGAAAGAGCATGAATGACGAGGACGTGGATTCCATCAAGGAGACGGGAGAGAAGCTTCTGGAGCTGGCTCCCAACGTGCGCCTGATCCAGGACGACAACACCCAGGACGCCCTCTTAAACGGCGAGGCTTCCGCAGCCTTCTTGTACACCTCCCAGGTGACTACGGTTCTTGGGGAGAACCCGGATCTGAAGGTGGTATATCCCAAGGAGGGACTGGGATTTGGCATCATGGGCATGTTCATCCCCAGCCAGGCGCCCAATAAAGAAGCGGCCTACCAGTTTGTCAATTACATCCTGGAGCCGGAGGTTGCGGCAAAGTGCTTTGACTTCATCGGCTACTACTGCACCAACAAGGCGGCGGACGATCTGGTGAACCCGGATCTGGTCGTGCCGGACAGCGTGACGAAGGGTGAGATCATCCAGAACGTGAGCGCCGAGGCAGACGAGCAGTACAACAAGAACTGGACAGAGTTCAAGGCTGCCTGCGATTAAGGAACCATCAAAGAACGAAAGAAAATGACCCAGGGGGTACCAGGGATGGAAATATTTAAGGGCACGTCCACCTTTTCGGGGATCGCCATTGGAAAAATCCGTTATTACCAGAAGAAAGAGGGCAGGATCAGCCGTTATATGGCAAAGGATGTGAAGACGGAGCTGAAAAGCTTCCGCACCGCCAGACTGAAGGTCCTGGACAAGCTGAGAGAGCTGTACGAGGGCAGGCGGGACGAGCAGGAGGGAGAGCTCTATCTGGAGCAGGCCCGGGCTCTGGACGGGGGAAGCTTCGTGAGAGCCGTGGAAAGCATGATCGCAGGGGAGAAGGTGAGCGCCGCCTATGCGGTGTCCACCACCAGGGACGAGCTGACCTCTACCTTTCGGGAGCTGGAGGATCCGGTGTTCCAAAAGAGGATCCGGGACGTGGCGGAGGTGTCCCTTCGCCTGGAGGAGGCCCTGGGCGGCATGGAGCCCAGGATCAGTCTGGGGGACACCCCGGTGATCCTGGCGGCGGAAAGCCTGTCTCCCGTGGAGATCATGGAGATGAACAAGGATATGCTGCTGGCGGTGGTGACCAGGGATGGCTCTGAGCTGTCCCACGTCTCCATCCTGGCAAGAACCATGGGGATCCCTTCCATCGTGGGGATCTCCATCGATGAGGACTGGGAAGGGGAGGAGGCTGTGGTGGACGGCTACACGGGCAGCCTTTACCTTCGGCCCAGTGAGGAGCTGAAGCTGGAGTATGAGATCCGGAGAAGGTCGGATATGGAGGAGCGGGAGGAGCTCCTGAAGCTGAAGGATGAGCGGGATGAGACCCTGGACGGTAGGGAGGTGCACATCTACGCAAACATCAGCGACCTGGACGACCTGGGCAGCGCCGTTTACTACGGAGCCGCCGGCATCGGCCTTCTGCGGAGCGAGTTTCAGTATCTGGGAAAAAAGGAGCGTCCGAAGGAGAACGACCTGTTTTTGGCCTACAAGCAGATGGCGGAGGTCATGAGGGAGAAGCCCGCAGTGGTCCGGGTGGTGGATCTGGGGACGGATCGGACCGTGAATTACCTGGATTTTGAGGATGAGCCCAATCCCCTTATGGGAAACCGGGGCATCCGCCTGCTTTTGGACGACCGGGGGATCCTGACGGATCAGCTGAGAGCCGTTTACCGGGCATCCGCCTATGGGAATTTTGCGGTGCTGTTTCCCATGATCTCTTCCCTGGAGGAGGTGGAGGAGATTCTCTCCATTGCCCGGGGGATCCGGGAGGAGCTTACGGAGAAGGAGATCCCCTTTGGGCCTTTGAAGATGGGGATCATGGTGGAGACCCCGGCGGCGGTGATGATCAGCCGGGAGATCGCCCGGAGGGTGGACTTTTTGAGCCTGGGAACAAACGATCTTACCCAGTATGCACTGGCCATGGACCGGCAGAACCCCCGGCTCCGGAAAAAATACAACGACCATCACCCGGCGGTGCTGTCCATGATCCGCATGGTGGTGGAGGCGGGACACGCCGAGGGGAAGCCGGTGGGGATCTGCGGCGAGCTGGCGGCAGACACCTCCATGACCGGGGAATTTCTCCGCATGGGCGTGGATTTTCTGTCCGTGGTGCCGGCCTGCATCCTTCCGCTGCGCAAGGTGCTGCGGTCCGTGGACCTGAAGGAGGAGACCGGCGGCAGATTGTCCCTGTAGGCCCTTCGAGAGGAAGGGCAAAAGGAGGATTATGGAAAAAAGCAAGGTGATCATACTTCCCTGTACCGCTTATGAGGAAGAGAACATATACCGGCAGATCAAAAAAGGGCTGGAGCTTTTGGGCGGGCTTTCGTCTCTGATCGGAAAAGAGGAAAAAATCCTGCTGAAGCCCAATCTTTTGAAGCAGGCGGAGGTGGAGCGGGCGGTGATCACCCATCCGGTGGTGGTGGGAGCCTTTGCCAGGCTTCTTCGGGAAGAGGGCTATGAGAGGATCGTCCTTTCAGATTCCTGCGGCCACGGGACGGTGGAGCGGATCATCCGGGGGACCGGCATGGACGATTATCTAAGGGATTATGACATACCGGCCATCGAGTTTTCCCAGGGGGAGGTCTGTCCCTATCCCCAGGGCACCCAGGCGAAGGAGTTCGTCCTTCCTAAGGAGCTTTTGGAGGCGGACTGCGTCATCTCCCTTTCCAAGATGAAGACGCACGCCCTGGAGAGGCTGACCGGTGCGGTGAAGAACAGCTACGGCTTCGTGTACGGCAGGAACAAGGCCATGGGCCATGTGAAATACCCAAGCGCCGACAGCTTTGCCCGGATGCTGGTCGATCTGAATCGGATGGTAGGACCCAGGCTGTATCTGATGGACGGCATTGTGGCCATGGAGGGAAACGGGCCTGGCTCCGGGGATCCGGTGGCCATGAACGTGATGCTCTTGTCCAGAGATCCGGTGGCGCTGGATGGTGTGTTCGCCCGCCTGGTGCATGTGGATCCATATCTGATCCCCACCAATTACCACGGGGAGAAGATGGGGCTGGGGACCTGCAGGGAGGAGGAAATCTGCCTCCTCCTGCCGGACGGCGGGGAGATCTCCATGGAGGAGGCGGTGAAGACCTACGGCAATCCCGGCTTTCAGGTGGACCGCCAGGTGCACAGGAGGAACATTTGGAGCCGTATGGCCTCTGCCCTGAAGCTTTTCCAGAAGAAGCCTTATATCCTGGCGGACAGGTGCATCCGCTGCGGCATCTGCGTGAAGAGCTGCCCCGTGCCGGAAAAGGCGGTGGATTTCCGCAAAGGCAGGGATCAGCCGCCGGTCTATGATTACAAAAGGTGTATCCGGTGCTTCTGCTGCCAGGAGATGTGTCCCCAAAAGGCCATCAAGGTAAAATAAAAAATCCCTCTCCCAAGCCAGGTGAAGGCTTCGGGAGGGGGATTTTTTGGCAGTGGAGCCGAGAGCTCTTTTGGGGAAGCGGGGAAGCCGCCCCCAGGTCAAAGCTCCAGCAGATCCGCCACAGCCTTGATAAAGGCGGGGGTGGTGCCGCAGCAGCCGCCGATGATGGAGGCGCCCTGCTGGGTGAGGACCTTCATGTGGCGGGCAAAGTCCTGGGGAGTCATATCGTAGACGGCCCTGCCCTGGGAATCGATGAAGGGCATCCCCGCATTGGGCTTTGCCACCACGGGGATGGAGACGGCCTCCCGGATGGTGCGGATCACGGACACCAGCTGGTCCGGCCCCACGGAGCAGTTGACTCCCACCGCCGACGCACCGGCAGCCTCCAGGGAGACGGCGGCTTCCAGGGCGTTCCCGCCGGAGAAGATGCTGCCGTCCGCATCCACGGTCATGGTGCACAAAATGGGAAGGTCACAGGTGTTCTGGCAGGCGTCCACGGCGGCCAGGGCTTCCTCGATGTTGATCATGGTCTCCGCCAGGATCAGGTCGACGCCCCCCTGGGCCAGGAGGGAGATCTGCTCACAGTACATGTCGTAGGCTTTCTCGTAGGTAAGGTCGCCGGCGGGAGCCATCATTTTCCCCGAGGTGGTCATGTCCCCGGCGACGAAGGCCCTCCCCTGGGCCGTCTCCTTGGCGTATGCGGCCAGGGTTTTGTTGAGGATTCCGATCTGATCCTCCAGGCCGTGCATGGACAGGCTGATCCGGTTGGCACCGAAGGTGGGAGCACATATGATGCGGCTCCCCGCCTGGATGTAGGCTTCCTGGATCTGATGAAGGACTTCTTTATGGGAAAACACCCAATGCTCCGTGCAGATGCCCCTGGGCATCCCCGCCTCCATCAGCATGGAGCCGGTGGCACCGTCCAGCAGGATGGTCTCTTGGGAAAGGGCGGCAAATTCTTCTCTGGTCATTTTGAGTTCCTCCTTTATGCACAATTATCAATCCATTATAGCACAGGCGGAGGATATTGGCCATATGGAACAAAAAAAGGGTGCTTTTGGGATTATGGCGGTGTTTTTTGCAGTCTTTCTGGTAAAAGGGCGGTTCCCGATCTTTGGGAGGGGGATTTTCAAAATGGAGATAAATGGTAATGAAATCG